>NZ_JADYXO010000016.1:0-61928 GCF_015864295.1 Pseudoalteromonas sp. NZS127_1
GATGGAGCAGTCTGGTAGCTCGTCGGGCTCATAACCCGAAGGTCGTCGGTTCAAATCCGGCTCCCGCAACCAATTCTACTAGTAGGTATTACCTTACTAATTTATATCGCGCATTCTAAGTAATGCGCGTTTTGCGTTTTAGACTATGTAGTTTAATTAGGTCAGTTTACTGACTCGCAACCAAGCTTGGCCCTAGGCCACACAGTTTTATGCTTTATTGGTGTGACGCCCCGCTTGGTTCGGGGCGTTGTTGTATCTGCACCTTGCGATTTGTGGCAATTGTCATCAAATTAAAACTTAAACTCAGTATTTTAGGGCTATAAGCCCTTTTTTTGTTTGTATGGAGGATTTTCGTGACAAAACTTGAACAAGATTTAGTAACCATGTTAACGCCTGCGGTAGAAATGTTAGGCTTTGAATTGCATGGTCTTGAATTTGTGCAAGCGGGTCGCCATTCTACCTTAAGAGTATATATTGCTCATGAGGATGGGATCTCAGTTGATAACTGTGCGGATGCAAGTCGCCAAATTAGTGCGATTTTAGACGTCGAAGACCCAATTACAAATGAATATGATTTGGAAGTATCGTCTCCTGGTGTTGATCGTCTATTATTCAAACAAGATCACTACGAGCAGGCGCAAGGAGAGGAAGTACGCGTGCGTACTAAACTTCCACAGGATGGTCGTCGTAATTTTAAAGGCGACTTAGTAGCAGTTAGCAGCGATATGATCACACTATCTAGCGATGGTGCAGAGCATCTGATCATGCTTAGTAACATCGAACGTGCGAATTTAATCGCGAAGTTTTAAATTCGAGTGCGAAGGAATAGGGCAAGCGAGGCATTACCCATGGCAAAAGAGATATTATTGGTTGCTGAAGCCGTTTCCAATGAGAAAGCGGTTCCAAAAGAAAAGATTTTTGAAGCTCTAGAGTTCGCTTTAGCGACAGCTACAAAGAAAAAACACGATGGCGAAATTGAAGTACGCGTAGCAATTGACCGTAAAACTGGTGATTACGATACGTTCCGTCGTTGGCAGATTGCCGCTGTATTAGAAGATGGTTCTTTAGAGAATCCATACAGCGAAATCACTCTAGAAGCAGCACAGGTTGAAGAACCTGATTTGCAAATGGGTGATTATGTTGAAGAGCAAATCGACTCAATCAAATTTGACCGTATTACAACACAAATGGCTAAGCAAGTTATCGTACAAAAAGTACGTGAAGCTGAGCGTGCTTTAGTTGTTGAAGCATACAAAGATCAAGTAGGTGAGTTGGTAACGGGTGTTGTTAAAAAAGCAACGCGTGACTCTATTGTTCTTGATTTAGGCAATAACGCAGAAGCAGTAATTTACCGTGATGACATGTTACCACGTGAAAACTTCCGCCCGGGTGACCGTATTCGTGGCTTTTTATATGAAGTTAAGCCTGAAGCACGCGGTGCACAATTATTTGTAACGCGCTCTAAACCTGAAATGCTAATGGAATTATTCCGCATTGAGGTGCCAGAAATTGGCGAAGAGATGATTGAATTACGTGCTGCAGCACGTGATCCAGGTTCACGCGCTAAAATTGCTGTTAAATCTAACGACAAACGCATTGACCCAATTGGTGCATGTGTTGGTATGCGTGGCGCACGAGTGCAAGCTGTATCGTCAGAACTTGGCGGTGAGCGTGTTGATATCGTACTTTACGATGACAACCCGGCACAATTTGTTATCAATGCAATGGCGCCAGCAGAAGTTGCTTCAATCGTAATGGATGAAGACACTCACTCAATGGATATCGCTGTAGAAGCAGATAACCTAGCGCAAGCAATTGGTCGTAATGGTCAAAACGTTCGTTTAGCAAGTCAGTTAACTGGCTGGGAACTAAACGTAATGACTGTTGAAGACATGCGTACTAAAAATGAAGCTGAATCTGATAAGTTACTTAACTTATTCACTGAAAATTTAGAAATTGATGATGAGTTTGCATCATTACTTATCAACGAAGGTTTCTCTACACTTGAAGAAGTGGCGTATGTACCAGCGTCTGAATTTTTAGAAATTGATGGTCTTGATGAAGAGACTGTAGATTTACTGCGTTCACGCGCAAAAGATGCATTGACTACTAAAGCACTTAAAACGGAAGAAAGCTTAGATGGCGCAGAGCCAGCTGAAGACTTACTTGCGCTTGAAGGCTTAGAACGTCACTTAGCATTTGTGATGGCAAGCAAGGGTGTTGTTACACTTGAAGACTTGGCAGAACAAGGTATTGACGAATTAGTTGATATCACAGAAGTTTCATCTGAAAAAGCGGGTGAACTGATTATGGCTGCACGAAACATTTGTTGGTTTGCAGACGAGTAATTTATTAACGGAGGTATTACACACTATGGCAGAAGTAAATGTTGAAAAACTAGCCGGCGATATAGGTACGACTGTTGATAAATTGCTACAGCAGTTTTCACAAGCAGGTATCACTAAGCAAGCAACTGATAATGTAACAGAAGCTGAAAAAGCAACGTTACTTGATCATTTAAGTAAGCATCATGGCGGTACAGGTTCAGATGGCCCTGCGCGCATGACTTTACAACGTAAGAGCAAAAGCACGCTAAGTGTGACTGGCTCTACGGGTAAAGCAAAAGATGTTCAAGTTGAAGTTCGCAAAACACGTACTTACGTGAAGAAAAGCGCAATGGAACAAGAGCAAGAGCAAGCACGCTTAGCTGCTGAAGAAAAAGTGCGCCTTGAAGAGCAGCAAAAAGCTGACCAAGAAGCCGCAGAATTAAAAGCGAAACAAGAGGCAGAACGCAAAGCGAAAGAAGACGCTGACCGTAAAGCCAAAGAAGAAGCTAAACGCAAAGCTGATGCAGAGCGTAAAGCGAAACAAAAGCAGATGACCCCAGAGCAAAGTGCTAAGTCTGAGAAAGATCGCATAGAAGCTGAGCGTCTGCAAAAAGAAGCAGAAGAGGCCGCATTGAAGAAAGCTGAAGAAGAAGCGAAACGTCAAGCAGAAGAAGCAAGAAAGCTAGCTGAAGAGAATTCAGCACGCTGGAAGAAAGAAGAAGAAGAACGTAAGAAACGCGAAGAAACAGCGGATCACCATCTTACGACTTCTACTTATGCACGTGAAGCAGAAGATGTTGCCGATGCTCGTGATGAGCAAGGTACACGCCGTGCTAAGAAAAAGAAAAAAGCGCCAGCAAAAGATAAATTTGCAGCGTCAAGAGGCCGTAACAAGTCTAAGCTAAAAGCGCCAGCATCATTACAACATGGTTTCCAAAAACCAACTGTTGATGTTAAAAATGAAGTGCGTATTAGCGAAACAATTACAGTAGCCGAGCTTGCATCACGCATGGCCGTTAAAGGCGCTGAAGTTGTTAAAACAATGATGAAAATGGGTGACATGGTTACTATTAACCAAGTGATTGACCAAGAAGCTGCACAATTAGTTGCAGAAGAAATGGGTCACAAAGTTATCATTGTTAAAGAAAACGAATTAGAGCAAACAGTACTTAATGACCGCCATGAAGATGGTAAGTCAGAGCCTCGTGCTCCAGTAGTAACTGTAATGGGTCACGTTGACCATGGTAAAACATCTACGCTAGATTACATTCGTTCTGCGAAGGTTGCTTCTGGCGAAGCCGGTGGTATTACACAGCATATTGGTGCATACCATGTTGATGTAAACGGCAATATGATTACGTTCTTAGATACTCCAGGACATGCTGCATTTACATCAATGCGTGCTCGTGGTGCTAAAGCGACTGATATCGTAATCCTAGTGGTTGCAGCAGATGATGGCGTTATGCCACAAACTAAAGAAGCGGTACAGCATGCACGTGCAGCTGGCGTTCCTTTAATCATTGCTGTAAACAAAATGGATAAAGAAGGCGCAGATCCAGATCGTGTTAAAAACGAACTTGCTGTACTAGACGTTATTCCAGAAGAATGGGGCGGCGATACGCAGTACGTTCATATCTCAGCTAAAACTGGCTTAGGTATTGACGACCTTCTTGAAGCAGTATTGAACCAATCTGAGCTTCTAGAGCTTTCTGCACCGACTGAAGGTATGGCGGCTGGTGTTGTTATTGAATCTCGTCTTGATAAAGGCCGTGGTCCAGTAGCATCAGTACTTGTTCAATCTGGTACGCTTAACCAAGGTGACATTGTATTATGTGGTCTTGAGTATGGCCGTGTTCGTGCAATGCGCGATGAAAACGGTAAAGACATTAAGTCTGCTGGTCCATCTATTCCAGTTGAGATTTTAGGTCTTTCTGGTATTCCAGCTGCGGGCGACGAAGCGACTGTAGTTAAAGATGAACGTAAAGCGCGTGAAGTTGCTTTATACCGTCAAGGTAAGTTCCGCGATGTTAAACTAGCACGTCAACAAAAAGCTAAGCTTGAAAACATGTTTACTAACATGACTGAAGGCGATGTTTCTGAAGTTAACGTGGTACTTAAAGCTGACGTTCAAGGTTCTATCGAAGCAATCTCTGATTCACTAACTAAACTTTCTACTGATGAAGTAAAAGTGAAGATTGTTGGTTCAGGTGTTGGTGGTATTACCGAAACTGATGCAACACTAGCTGCAGCGTCTAACGCAATTGTAGTTGGCTTTAACGTTCGTGCTGATGCTTCAGCTCGTAAAGTTATCGAGACTGAAAACTTAGACCTACGTTACTACAGCGTAATTTATGCCTTGATTGACGAAGTTAAACAAGCAATGTCAGGTATGTTAGCGCCAGAGTTTAAACAAGAAATCATTGGTCTTGCTCAAGTTCGTGACGTATTCAAGTCTCCAAAAATTGGCGCAATCGCTGGTTGTATGGTTACTGAAGGTGTTATTAAACGTAGCGCTCCAATCCGTGTACTACGTGAAAACGTTGTTATCTATGAAGGTGAACTTGAGTCACTTCGTCGCTTTAAAGACGATGTTGCTGATGTTCGTAACGGCATGGAATGTGGTATCGGCGTTAAGAACTACAATGACGTACGTGTTGGTGACCAAATCGAAGTATTCGAAACAGTTGAAGTACAACGTACTCTATAATTGTTACTAGGGAGTATTGAACGCTCAGGTTAACGCCGGACGTTCTACACACCCTACGCTAAGATTTTAAATGGGGGCTTAGCCCCCATTTGCATATCCATTATTTAGTTAACTTATTATTTAATTTCAATAAGTTATTATTTTAGGACAAGTATAATGAGAGAATTTTCTCGCACTGATCGTGTTGCACAGCAAATCCAAAAAGAGATTGCTGTAATTTTACAACGCGAAATTAAAGATCCACGCTTAGGTATGGTGACAGTGTCAGCGGTAGAAGTATCGCGCGATTTATCTTATGCCAAAATTTTCATTACTGTGTTTAACACACAAGATGAAGACGCAGCAAAGCAAAGCGCAAAAGTACTTAATGAAGCAACGGGCTATATTCGCTCGTTACTTGGTAAGCGTATCCGTGCACGTATAATGCCTGAGTTAAAGTTTGTAGTTGATAACTCATTAATGGAAGGTATGCGTATTTCTAACTTAGTGGATTCTATTATCCGCGAAGATAACGCAAAGCATGTAGATGAAGACGTAGAAAGTGTTGATGCTGCTGATGTTTCAGATAGCGAAGAAGGTACTGATCACGTAGACGATACAGATAGCGAAGAAGGCACTGATACAGATGGCAAAGCGCAGTAAAGGCCGTGCAGTTGACGGTATTTTGTTGTTAAACAAACCTGAAGGCATTTCATCAAATAAAGCATTACAGCAAGCAAAAAGTGTTTATTTTGCGCAAAAAGCTGGACACACAGGTGCTTTAGATCCACTTGCCACAGGTATGCTGCCAATTTGTTTTGGTGAAGCGACTAAGTTTACGCAGTTTTTACTCGATACAGATAAAACCTATATCGTTCGAGCACAACTGGGTGAGCGTACAACAACATCAGATTCTGATGGCGAAATTGTTAGCACTAAAGATGTGAACGTTACGCGTGAACAGCTAACAAAAGAAATAGCTGCTTTTGTTGGTGAGTCTGAACAATATCCGTCAATGTACTCAGCTCTTAAGTACCAAGGTAGACCGTTATATAAGTACGCGCGCGAAGGTATTGAAGTTCCTCGTAAATGCAGAAAAATAAACGTGTTTAGCTTATCGTTTGACGAATTTGATGAACAAAGCAACGTATTACAAATGACGGCCCATGTATCTAAAGGGACCTACATTCGTACAATCGTTGATGATTTAGGCGAAAACCTAGGCTGTGGCGCACACGTTATTATGCTCCACAGAACCGCTGTTGGTCAGTATCCGGCAGATAAAATGGTCTCGCTTGATGAGATTGAAGCGTTGCTTGCTAAAGCGAAAGAAGAAGAGCTTGCGCCTTCAACTTATTTAGACTCGCTATTGCTACCAATTGATACTGCTTTAACTGATTTACCCGTTGTTGAAATTACAAAAGAACAAGGGGGGATTTTTAGTCACGGGCAAGCTGTAGAATTATCAATCGCTTTACCTGATGGTGCAATTAAAGTTGTTGCGGATAATATATTTATTGGTACTGGTGAGCGCAACTCAAACGGTCATTTAAAGGTTAAACGTGGTCTTGCTAGTCAGCAAGACGATTACGTAAAGCCTGAATAAGCAACTAATGTGCCTAACGGTGGCTTATTAGTTGTAGTTGGGGATAATTAGCTTGTAGTTATTCCTACAGTTGGTAGAATACGCCCGCTTAATCGTTTTGGCTGAATTAGTGATCGGCTAAGACACCTTTTAAATTTAATTTTTGGAGTTACTATGTCACTAAGCAATCAAGAAAAAATCGATATCATTGCTAAATTTGCACGTGCAGAAGGCGATACAGGTTCATCAGAAGTACAAGTAGCATTACTTACTTTTGACATCAACAAGCTTCAAGGTCACTTTGCTGATCACAAGCATGACTTCCACTCACGTCGTGGTCTGCTTCGTAAAGTAAGCACTCGCCGTAAACTACTTGATTACCTTAAAGGTAAAGACATCACTAGTTATACTGCGTTAATCAAAGAACTTGGCCTACGTCGCTAAGAACTAGATTATAGAAAAAGGAGCTTTTTAGCTCCTTTTTTTGTGCCTAAAATTTGTGTTTCCAAATTAAGAAAATTCTTAAACCTATTGAATTATAATATAAAACCCCCATTTCATAGACTACCAATAGCTGTTGTATTTACCCGCTAATTAGCCCAGTTTAAATCTAGTAGCGAGTGTGTGTTGACCTTTCGTGATTAATTTTGCAGCTGTATGTTTGGTCTTTAGGCAAGGCAGCGCCTATGTAGTGTGGTTATTCCCCATAAATAGGCGATAACGCAGCATAAATGCCAAACATGCGCTGCCCTGCGGGTTCATCCTAGGGGCGATTAACTCTTTGTTGCTCGATTTTTACTTAGCCCACTAGGTTACAAATCTCGCGCCGTGATTAAATCGACCCTAGATTGAACAAATTTCAATCCACAAAGATCAACACACCCTAGACTCGCATTTTGAAGCAGCTTTGGTATATACTATGCGCGTAGGTAAAAAGGTTTATCTACGCTTATTCACATCATTGCCAATTGTAGTACTTAATTGATTTCCAACTGAATACAATTATGTACTGTAATTGGTACTTTGATGACAACTTATTAGAATACATTTAAGGAATATTTTAAGTGCAAGCAATTATTAAAGAATTCAAACTAGGTCAACATACAGTGACTCTAGAAACTGGTGCAATCGCTCGTCAAGCAGACGGCGCTGTACTTGCAAGCATTGGCGACACTTCAGTTTTAGTAACTGTTGTTGGTAAGCGTGAAGCACAACCTGGCCAAGACTTTTTCCCACTAACAGTTAACTACCAAGAGCGTATGTATGCTGCTGGTCGTATCCCAGGTGGTTTCTTAAAGCGTGAAGGTCGTCCTAACGATGGCGAAACACTTATTGCACGTCTTATTGACCGTCCAATTCGTCCACTTTTCCCAAGCGGTTTTGTAAACGAAGTACAAGTTATTGCTACTGTTGTTTCTGTTAACCCTGAAATCCAACCTGATATGGTTGCGATGATTGGTACTTCAGCAGCACTTGCTATCTCTGGTATCCCGTTCAGTGGTCCAATTGGTGCATCTCGCGTTGGTTACATCAACGGCGAATATGTACTTAACCCTACATTAAAAGAGCTTGAAGAAAGCCAACTTGATTTAGTGGTAGCCGGTACTGATAAAGCGGTACTTATGGTTGAATCAGAAGCTAACGTACTTGCAGAAGACGTAATGCTTGGCGCTGTTGTATATGGTCATGAGCAATCTCAAGCGATCATCACTGCAATCGAAGAATTTAAAGCAGAAGCAGGCAAGCCTACTTGGGATTGGACTGCACCAGCTAAAAACGTTGCACTAGAAGATAAAGTTGCAGCAATTGCTGCTGATAAAGTAGGCGCAGCTTACTTAATCACTGATAAAGTAGCGCGTAAAGAAGCACTTGGCGTAGCTAAAGATGAAGTTGTTGCAGTGTTAACAGCTGAACTTGCTGAAGGCGAGTCTTTAGATAAGCAAGAAATTGGTAAAATCTTCGGTTCACTTGAGAAGAAAATCGTTCGTGGCCGTATCGCTTCTGGCGAAAAACGTATCGATGGTCGTGAACCAGATATGATTCGTGCACTAGATGTAATGACTGGCGTATTACCGCGTACTCACGGTTCTGCTATCTTTACTCGTGGCGAAACTCAAGCGTTAGTAACAGCTACACTTGGTACAGAACGTGATTCACAGTTAATCGACGATTTAACGGGTACTCATAAAAACCACTTTATGCTTAACTACAACTTCCCTCCATTCTGTGTAGGTGAAACTGGTTTTGTTGGTTCTCCTAAGCGTCGTGAAATCGGCCATGGTAACCTTGCTAAGCGTGGTATTGCTGCTGTAATGCCAACATTGACTGAATTCCCATATTCAATCCGTGTAGTATCTGAAATCACTGAATCAAACGGTTCATCTTCAATGGCTTCTGTATGTGGTACTTCACTTGCACTTATGAATGCTGGCGTTCCAATTAAAGCGTCTGTTGCTGGTATTGCGATGGGTCTAGTTAAAGAAGACGATAAATTCGTTGTTCTTTCTGACATCTTAGGTGATGAAGATCACTTAGGTGACATGGACTTTAAAGTTGCTGGTACAGCTGCAGGTATCACTGCACTTCAAATGGATATCAAAATCGAAGGTATCACTCAAGAAATCATGCAAATTGCGCTTAAACAAGCAAAAGCTGCACGTTTACATATCTTAGAAGTGATGGACGAAGCAATTTCTGCTCCTTCTGAAGAGCTATCAATGTTTGCTCCTCGCATATACACAATGAAAATCCCACAGAAGAAAATCGCTGAAGTTATCGGTAAAGGTGGCGCAACTATTCGTCAGCTTACTGAAGAAACTGGTACAACGATTGAAATCGGTGACGACGGTACGATTAAAATTGCCGCTACAGATGGCGAAAGTGCAGCTAATGCAATTAGCCGTATTGAGCAATTAACAGCTGAACTTGAAGTAGGTACTATCTACGAAGGTAAAGTTGTACGTATTGTTGATTTCGGTGCGTTTGTAAACATTCTTCCTGGTAAAGATGGTCTAGTACATATTTCTCAAATTAGTACTGAGCGCGTTAATAACGTGGCTGATCACCTTTCTGAAGGTCAAGAAGTTAAAGTTAAAGTACTAGAAGTAGATCGCCAAGGCCGTGTACGTCTAAGTATTAAAGAAGCAATGGAATCAGCAGCACCTGCAGCTGACGCGCCAACTGACGCGTAATTGTTAACTTATTAATCTAGTTATATTAGCTAGATGATAAAAAAGGGGCTGTTTAGCCCCTTTTTTTATGCTTTAATGAAACCTTATTGGACAAGGTCTGTCTTATATTAATCGCGATATATCTTGGTATTAAGGATTTTAATGATACTCAAACATTTAGCTTTGGCATCTTTTGCTATTTTGTCTTTAAGCGCTTGCCAAACTACAACAGAATCAGAACCAACCCCGATTGTTAATGTGCCATTTACTGCACCTTTAGCCTCTGACTTTAGAAGTGAAATTGCTATTGCACGCTACTCAGAGTTATTGAATAGGGCTGACTTAAGCGAAGAGCAACAAGCTAAGCTTTATTACGACCGTGGTGTACTTTTCGATAGTCTAGGTATGACCACTCTTTCGCGTATTGATTTTAACCGCGCAGTAAAACTTAAGCCTGATTTAGCTGAAGTGTATAATTTTTTAGGTATTCAACATACGCTTATGCAGCAGTACGAAAAAGCCTATGAGTTTTTCGATTCAGCTCTAGAACTTGATGAAGAGCATGAATACGCCTATTTAAATCGAGGAATTGCACTGTATTACGGCGATAGAGCTGGCCTTGCTAAAAATGACTTTAATGAGTTTTTAGCCCGTTCTCCTAACGATCCGTACCGTGTTTTATGGGTTTATTTAGCCCAGGCACAAGAGGATAAAGTAATCGCACTTGATGCCCTTAAACAAAATGCGACTGCGCTTGATGATTCACAATGGGCGTATCAGTTAATTTCTCTTTATACGGGCGATATGAGTGAACATGCATTTTTATCAGGCATTAGTGATGGTGTTAGAACTGAGCAAGAATATGCGCAACGTTTATGTGAAGCTTATTTTTACTTAGCCAAAATGCATCAAGCAGCGGGTGAGCTGTACTTAGCATCAGACTATTTTAGGCTTGCGCTAGCAACCAATGTACATGAGTTTATTGAGTACAAATATGCGCGTTTAGAACTTGAGTTGATGGAAGGTGTTGACGCAAGTTAAGCATTTTAAATTAATAGGTGTATTACTATGTTGTTTGTTAATTACAGGCTCGAGTAATTACCTTGGCGCTATTGGCTTTTGGCATGTTTTAAATACAAAAGCCAATGTTCTACAAAGTTATTGGAATTCACCAGCTTATTTTTCTGATCACCTAGAGCAGTTACCAAAGACCTCTTTAGCTATACTTGCTCGCAGTAAAATTTCCTCAGCACAATATATGTATTCTCTTAAGCTTATTAAAAGCAGTCAGAGTGATACTGCAAAACAATTTTGGCTCTCCGCTATAAATGACTTAACAATCCCAGAGCGTAAAATATTAGCAACAAAGTTACTTGAGCAATCACGTTGGAGCGATTTAGAGTTACTCGCTAGTAAAAACAAATTACCAGCAGGGGATGTACTAAATCATCTAAAACTTCAGTTAAAAATACCACAGAGTAAAATATCTACCGCGTTTATCCACGATCTCGGTTTTTCATCTTTAAGAAATATAAGCAAACCTAATAAGCAATGTATGTTTAACGTGCTGACTATGAGCGATCATCGCAGTGGCTTATATAAACTTACAGAGTTTATTAATGCTTATAATAAACAACCAGAGCCCCGTGAAAATATTTTTTGCTTTTCAAAACCCGTTTACGTTGCGGGTATGCTTGAGTGTAAAAGTAGTACTAGTCAAATAGCAAAGTGTGACTGGCAATCATCTAAACTTAATAGCCAGCTTCCTAACAATTTTGATTTTATAGTGATGATGCCTAAAGATGGAACGGCTAATGTCACGAAGGGAACAATGCTAATAAACTCAAAAGCAAAATACAGTATATTTTTGCATGAGCTGATGCATTTTAACGGTTTTGAAGATGAATACGCTTTGCCTAAAACTAAGCAAGCATGGTTGTGTGCAAAAACGGGTTTTGTTGCACCTAATTTATTTATTTCTCATGGTGAGTCACCGCCAACAGGTTGGCATAAAGCAAAGAGTTGCCAGGTAGGAGGTATTGCTTATAAACCTAGTGAAAATTGGTCTATTATGCAATATCAGCAGTTAGGGCTCTCAGCGCAGTATAGACAACTTTGGTTGAAACATTTAGATATGACCAATGGTAACTTTCATCGTCACCCTGGCGCGCTTACATTTGCAAATAAGGCCATATTAAATTAACAATTATCAGTATTAATTAATTGTTTTTTTAGGCTTAATAAATTGTTAGTTCTTGTTTAAAAAACACCCATACAGAACCGCTTTTTATAGACAAAATCAGTGTTTTTCAGTATAACTATAGTCATTAATGTCGTTTAAAAACAGGCAGTAAAAGCATCACTTAGTATTAAAAAGAGATGCCCTAATAAACTTATGATAATAAAAGGCCCTACATTATGACTTTGCTCTGGATACCCTTGTTATCCTTAATTGGCAGTGTTATTTCTGCATGCACAGGTAAGTTATCCCGCAATTTAAGCACTAGTTTAACGGCTCTTGCGCCTTTGACGGCTTTGGGGATTACTCTATACCATGCACCTGCCGTTTTAGCGGGCGAAACCATTCGTTATTCTTTAGCTTGGATCCCGTCAATAGGACTCGATTTGTCTCTGCGGTTAGACGGCCTCAGTTTATTGTTTATGTTTATGATTTTAGGCATAGGCTTGCTCGTTATCCTCTACACCCGTTACTACCTAAGCGCTAATGACTCAATGGCTAAGCTATATAGTTACTTAATGCTATTTATGACTGCAATGCTTGGTATTGTTATGTCTAACAACGTCATTCAACTGTGGTTGTTTTGGGAATTAACGAGCATCAGCTCATTTTTATTAATTAGTTTTTGGTGGCATAAATCAGAAGCGCGAAAAGGCGCACGTATGGCGCTTGCTGTAACAGGCGCGGGCGGCTTAGCGTTACTTGCTGGATTGATGCTATTAGGTGATATTGTTGGTAGTTACGACCTAGATGTTATTCTAGCGAGTAAAGCAATAATTCAATCTCATGATTTATACGAAGTAGCATTGGTATTGGTGCTACTGGGTGCGTTTACTAAATCGGCACAATTTCCATTTCACTTTTGGCTTCCTCATGCAATGGCAGCGCCTACGCCAGTAAGCGCGTATTTACATTCTGCGACGATGGTAAAAGCCGGTATATTTTTGTTAGCACGTTTTCATCCTGCTTTAGCCGGCACCGATACTTGGTTCTTGCTCGTTGGGTTAACGGGTTTAGCTACGCTGTTGTTTGGCGCTTATATAGCACTATTCAAACACGACTTAAAAGGCTTGTTAGCCTATTCAACAATAAGCCATTTGGGTTTAATAACGCTATTACTCGGACTTGATACTGAACTTGCGACTGTTGCTGCTATTTTTCACATAATTAACCATGCGACGTTTAAAGCGTCGTTATTTATGGCCGTTGGTATTATTGATCACGAAACGGGCACGCGCGATATGCGTAAATTAAATGGTATGTGGCGATACTTACCATACACTGCAACGCTTGCGATGGTCGCGGCGGCTGCAATGGCAGGAGTTCCTTTACTAAATGGCTTCTTGTCTAAAGAAATGTTTTTTGCAGAAACGCTGCATCAGCAAGTGCTTGGTTCTATGTCGTGGTTAATTCCAGTACTGGCAACTGTTGCAGGTGCATTAGCTGTTGCGTACTCAGCACGCTTTATTCATGACGTGTTTTTTAATGGTGAACCAATTGATTTACCTCGTACGCCGCATGAGCCACCGCGCTATATGCGTGTACCAATAGAAATACTTGTTGTGATTTGTTTGTTAGTGGGTATGTTCCCGCACTTTACAATTGATGGCATTTTATCTGCGGCGTCTTTAGCTGTACTTGGAAAAGAAATGCCTGTTTACGAATTAGCTATCTGGCATGGGTTTAACTTGCCTCTACTAATGAGTGCGATGGCGATTGCTGGCGGCTTATTTATTTATATTAATCGTAAATATCTATTTCAATTTCAAGCATCACTACCACCTCTAAACGCTAAAAAAACGTTTGAACGTGTAATCTTAAATATTGTTGCTTGGTGTCAGTCAAAAGTAAACAGTACAGAAAATGGATCGCTGCAGCGCTACCTTGTAATTATGTTAGCGGTAGTATTACTGTGTGCAGGTTGGCCGTTATTTGAAATGCAACAACTTGCCGGAAGCATGCCACTTACCCCTGTTGATGTGCACAATGCAATTGGTGCAGGCTTATTGATTATTGGTGCTCTTGCCACCGTTATTTGGCATCGCTCTCGAATGGTATCGCTATTAATGCTCTCAATTGTAGGATTAATGGTGTCGGTTGTATTTACACGCTTTTCTGCTCCAGATTTAGCGCTTACGCAGCTAACCGTTGAGGTTGTTACTATTATTTTACTTATGTTGGCATTGTTTTTCTTGCCGCAGCATACGCCAAAAGAATCAAGTTCATTACGCGTACTTCGAGACTTAGCAATAGCCTCTACGTTAGGTGTAGTGATAGCGAGTATTTGTTACGCATTACTTACACGTCCATTAGATTCAATCTCAGACTTCTTTATTGCTAACGCTAAAATAGGTGGCGGTGGTACCAACGTGGTTAACGTTATTTTGGTCGACTTTAGGGGCTTTGATACGCTTGGAGAAATTACCGTATTAGGTATTGCCGCATTAGGTATATTTAAAGTACTTTCTCGAATTCCATTATTTATGCCAGCAAGCGACAGCGAAGGGCGCCCATGGGCTAAAGAACGTCATCCAATATTACTGGCGAGTATTTCACAAAGTTTATTACCGCTTGCGTTATTAGTTTCTGCATATATTTTCCTACGTGGACATAACTTACCTGGTGGTGGCTTTATTGCAGGACTGGTAACGTCAATCGCGTTTATTTTGCAATACATGGCGCATGGTACAGCATGGATAAACGAACGCTTTGATGTTAATTATCGCAAAATTATAGCCTCAGGCATCGGTATTTCTTTGTTTACAGGTGTGGGTAGTTGGTTCTTCGATAAGCCATTTTTAACAACTTGGTTTGACTACTTTGATATTCCGTTTGTCGGTAAAACAGAGCTTGCCAGCGCGATTGCATTTGACCTAGGTGTTTACTTAACTGTTGTAGGCGCTACGTTAATGATTTTAGCAAGCTTAGGTAATATGACAGCAGATACCCAGAAAAAAGAGGTAAATATTTAATGGAATTATTGTACGCATCTTGCGTTGGAGTATTGGTCAGTTGCGGTGTGTTTTTACTGCTGAGAGCTCGTACATTCCCTGTAGTACTTGGGCTTACTATGATTTCATACGCTGTTAATTTATTTTTGTTTTCAGCAGGTCGCCTTACTATTAATAAAGCGGTAGTACTTGGTACTGGCACAGAATACGCCGATCCTCTACCTCAAGCATTAGTACTAACTGCAATAGTGATTGGTTTTGCGATGACCGCATTTGTGGTTATTTTGGCAATACGTGGGCGCGCCGATTTAGGTAGTGACCATGTTGATGGTTATGTGCCTAACACCTCTGCAGATAATAAGGAGCAAAAATGATCCAACATTTAGCTTCGCTACCTATTTTATTACCTATGTTGACGGCAGTTATTTTATTGCTGCCGCCATGTGGTAAAAGCGTCAAAATTCGCCGCTTAGTTTCAATTGTAATGGCAATAGCTACTTTTGCCATTAGTGTGCTTTTACTTGTACATATTAATAATACAGGTATTAATGTTTACGCTATTGGTAGTTGGTCTGCACCATTTGGGATAGTCTTAGTCGCTGACATGTTATCTACCTTATTGGTTACGTTAACTTCACTTTTAGGTTTGGGCGCTATTTTATATGGTAGTGCTGGCGATGATGAAAAGGGCAGCTTTTATCATCCACTTGTTCATTTTTTAATATTGGGTGTAAATGGCGCGTTTTTAACTGGCGATTTATTTAACCTATTTGTATTTTTTGAAGTGTTACTGATTGCATCATATGCACTGTTAATGCACGCAGGTGATAAACAAAACACTCGTGCGGCACTGCAATATGTAATATTAAATTTAGTTGGCTCAAGCGTATTTTTAATCGGTTTGGGTATTTTGTACGGTGTACTTGGTACGCTTAATATTGCAGATATGGCGCAAAAAGTATCACAGCTTTCGGGCGATGATGTATACCTAGCAAAAGCAGGTGGTTTATTACTATTAATTGTATTTGCTTTAAAGGCCGCACTATTACCTCTGCATTTATGGCTTCCAAATACGTATTCAAGCGCTAAACCTGTGGTTGCTGCATTGTTTGCGATTATGACCAAAGTAGGCGTTTACGCCATGCTTCGTGTTTACACGGTGATATTTGGCGAACAAGCAGGAGCGCTTGAACATATGGCGCAGCCTTGGCTTTGGGGCTTAGCAATTGCCACCATTATAGTGGGTGCCATTGGCGTTATGGCAGCGCAAGACTTACGTAAACTCACCTCTAACTTAGTATTAGTATCGGTAGGTACGTTGGTTGCGCTAATTGCATTGCAAAATGTAAATGCCACTGCTGCACTTTTATATTATTTAGTGCATTCAACACTTGTTAGTGCCGCACTGTTTTTACTAGCAGACTTAGTTTCAATCCAGCGCGGTAAAGTTGGTGATAGGCTAGTAGCGGGTCGCTCTGTTAAACAACCATTTTTATTAGGTGTGTGCTTTATTGTTGCGGCTTTAACTGTAGTTGGTATGCCGCCACTATCAGGCTTTGTAGGTAAAATTTGGATACTTAAAGCCACATTAAATAGTGAGCAAGCTTTACTATTTTGGCCTGTATATTTAGTAACAAGCTTCGCGTTGTTGGTAGCGCTTTCGCGTGCTGGCACGACCTTGTTTTGGGAGCATAAAAGTAAAAATAGCGAAAACGCAGATTGTGCAAATGCACACCCGTTGCAGGTAATTGTAATTATAGGTTTACTTGCGTGTTCGCCATTGCTCGTTATTTTTGGCGGACCAATAAGTGAATACATGCTAGGTGCTGCTACTCAGTTACATGATATAAGCGGCGGTATTAATGCTGTACTTAAAGGAGGCATGTGATGAGATTACAAGCCCGTTTTCGTTGGTTACCAACGCCATTTCGTAGCTTATTTTTGTTTATGGTTTGGCTATTGTTAAATAATAGCGTGTCGGTAGGGCACTTAGTATTAGCGACTATTTTTGCAATACTTATCCCGATATTAAGTTTTTCGCTTCGCGAGCCTCAGCCACTAATTTTAAAGCCGGGCTTGGCTCTTAAGCAGTTGCTTATTGTGCTGTACGATATTGTCGTAGCAAATTTACAAGTGGCTTTACTTATACTTGGGCCATCTAAAAATTTGCGTCCGGCATTTATAAAAGTACCGATAGATTTAACTCATGATATGCCAATTACCATATTGGCCAGTAGTGTATCGCTTACACCCGGTACAGTGAGTGCAGAGGTTTACCCAATTGCTGAATCGTTACCTGAGGGTGAAGAGCCAACACAACGCTACTTATTAATACATGTGCTTGACCTTAAAGATGAAGAAGCACTTATCAAACAAATAAAACAACGCTACGAAGCTCCACTAAAGGAGATATTTCAATGTTAGACACCGTATTACTCATTGTTTTTTCGATGATT
This sequence comes from Pseudoalteromonas sp. NZS127_1, assembly GCF_015864295.1. Taxonomy (NCBI): domain Bacteria; kingdom Pseudomonadati; phylum Pseudomonadota; class Gammaproteobacteria; order Alteromonadales; family Pseudoalteromonadaceae; genus Pseudoalteromonas; species Pseudoalteromonas sp. NZS127_1. Next base: position 17,415 of record NZ_JADYXO010000016.1, read on the forward strand.
GGCTTATCATTATTGCTTAATTTATGGCGATTGATCATTGGTCCATCAGTGCCTGATCGTGTTTTAGCGCTCGATACAATGTACATTAACGTCATTGCACTGATTATTTTATATAGCATTAGTATGGATACAGGGCTTTATTTTGAAGCTGCACTGCTTATTGCCATGCTAGGTTTCATAAGTACAGTTGCAGTGTGTAAGTATTTACTACGTGGCGATATAATTGAATAAGGTGAAAACATGATCAGCGAATGGGTTGTATCAATATTATTGTTATTTGGTGGTACGTTTATTTTAATTGGCTCAATAGGCTTAGTTAAACTACCTGACTTTTTTATGCGTTTGCATGGGCCAACTAAAGCAACAACGTTGGGCATGGCAAGTATGCTAATTGCAGCTATGGTTTATTTTGCAAATTCAGGGCATGGCCTAAGTGTTAAAGAAATACTCATTACTATATTTTTACTAATTACGGCACCGATTAGTGGTTACATGCTAATAAAGTCAGCTATTCATCATAAGCTAAAAGCCAAAGAAGGCACTAAAGGCCTAGATAATGTAGAAGACGATTAACATAAAAATATATTTATAAAAGGCCGAATAAATTCATTTTACTCGGCCTTTTTAGTGATTGCTTGTACCCTTTACAAGACTAATTAATAATGTAACTATAAAACGATTATTTATATGAAAGGATATTATTATGGGTAAGGTACTACTTTTATCATTACTGATTTTTTCTAGTAGTTTATATGCTGAACAAAATACTAAGCAGCAAAAAATAGATGAACTTATTAGTGTAATGAATTTAGATTCAATGGTTGACTCTATGTACGGCCAGGTTGAAGGTATGATGAAAGGCATGTCAGACCAAATGGGCGTTAAGCCTTCTGAGCAGCCAATTTTTGATAAATACTACGCAGATATGACAGCAGTATTAAAAACGCAAATGAGCTGGGCTAAAATGCAGCCAATGATGGTTAACGTGTATGACAAGCATTTTAATGAACAAGAAATTGCCGATATGTTAGCTTTTTATAAAACAGATACTGGGCAAAAAATACTCGCTAAAATGCCAGTTGTAATGCAAGAATCTATGCAAATGTCACAAAGCTTAATGCAAGATGCAATGCCTAAAATACAAGCTTTAGCGCAGCAACTAAGTGACGAATTAAAAGTATCTCGCGAGGGTGAAAATAAGTAAGGCTGATATTTATCTAAACTTTTATTTTTCATCACATGGGCAGGGTTTACCAATATGGTAGCCCTGTACATAGTTAACACCGATAGTCTCAAGTATTTGGTTAATCTGTTCATTCTCTACAAACTCTGCAATGGTCTGCATTCCCATCATATGGGCTATTTCATTAATAGATTTGACTATTTGTTGATCTACTTGGCTGCGTTCAATATTTTTAATTAAACTGCCATCTATTTTAAGATAATCAGCTGGTAGGTTTTTTAAATATTCGTAAGTAGACGCGCCACTGCCAAAATCATCGATTGCGAACTTAATACCAAGTACTTTCATCTCTCTTATAAAATTTTGAACTTTAGTTATCTGAGATATAGCAGCTGTTTCGGTGATTTCAAAACAAATATTCTTAGCATTGATATCACTTTTTTTTATGAGTTTAATTATGTGTTGTACAAACGCCTCATTACTTAGGCTAATCCCAGATAAGTTAATAGATACAAGGGTATTATTATCAGGGAAAAACTCTCTATATCTCACTAATAAAGTACTCACTACCCATTGATCTATTAATGTTATTAAGCCATTTTTTTCTGCAGCTGGAATAAATAAATCAGGGGGAATTAGTTTATTATCAAGCGCTTTAAAGCGAATTAAAATTTCGTAGTGGGCTTGTTCACTTATAGAAGAGCTTAGTGGAGCTATTTGCTGTTTAACTAAAAAAAACTGATTATTAGTAATAGCTTGGCTAATATTCGCAATATAGCCTATTTGAAGTGCTTCGTTGTATAAACTATTGTTACCGTGATCGGTAATATAAACACGACCTCGGCCTAGTTCTTTAGCTTTATAGCACGCTAGATCTGCTTTACTAAGTAACTCTGTCGCATTTAGTCCATATGTTATAGGCACCATACCTATACTAATACCTGAGTCAAAAATTCGTTCATTCCATATAAACTTATAGCTTCTAATCGTACTAATTATTTTTTCACAGGTGAGCTGAGCTTGCTCTAAAGTTGAATCATTAACTAATAAAGCAAATTCGTCCCCGCCTAAACGTGCAAGTAAGTCTTTATTAGTAATGCTTTGCTTTATAAGTGTCGCGACTTCACATAACATGGCATCACCAACTAGGTGACCTGCGCTGTCATTAACTAATTTGAAGCGGTCTAAATCGAGTATACATAAAAAGCGTGGAGCTTGATTATTTTGCTTATTAGATAAGTAAGCTTTCAGTTTTTCATTAAAGGTTTGGCGATTTATAAGCCCAGTAAGTTGGTCATAGCTTGCTTGATATACGACTCGTTCCGAAAGCTGATGTTGCTGTGTGATATCCTTAATTATTCCGCGGTAACCCGAAAAATTACTGTTTTGATCAAAGGTTGGCTTAGCCACGAGCATTAAAATTTTAAGATCTTTACTGGATAATTTTATTTTTATAATTAGGTTTTTTATTTTATTTTTTTTCTCAGTAGCTACTTTATAATTTTCCCAAGGAAACTCAATATTATTGTTATTTTTCAATAATGACTCAAAGGTATGATTAAGCATTTTTTGCTGAGATAAATTAAAAAATAACGTTGTATTACCAGAAATATAGCAAAGTTCACCTAATTGATTTGTTTCCCAAAATACATTTGCGCCAGCTTGAGCTAAGTCTTTATAACGCTGTTGATTTATATTTAATATTTTTTGGTTTTGCTTTGTACGTCGAATTATTTCAGCCATTAATATAATGATGCACAGTGCTGTGCTAAATGCTGTAATAGTAAGCCAAACGTAGGTTTTGTACTTTTTATAAAAGCTTGTTTTTTGATTAATAAGAACTTTAGGTGTGGGGGTTAAAGCTAAATTAATACCAATTTCTTCTAATTTTCCAACATCTAAAACCCATATGCTTTGCGCCTGTAAAATAGGCTGTAACAGTGAAGCCTCAGTACCATTTAATATTTTCTTAATGAGCTGACTCGTCTGCATTGCGTGCTGAATACCGTCAAGTTCGTGTGCGCCAGTTGCGCCATTATTTAACGTAACTTTTGCAATAGTGAATATGGGTCTAGTAGTATGCTTAGCTAGTAAAGAGCTACTCTCGCTCCAGCGAATAAGTTCATTTCTTTGATTGGGATTAATGAGTTGTCCGATCACCAGTATTGGAATGTTTTTAGAGTATGGGGTAAGTGTTGTTGCAATATCTATTTCATTTAAATCGATGACCTCATAAATATGTTTAGGTGCTTTTGGGTCCTTATTAATTGCTCTAATTTTATTTAAGTTTATTTTACCGGTTATACTGCTGTCGGAAATAACAATTAACTGTTCTTTCCCCGTCATTCTCTTTATATCGAATACTGTTTGGGCAAGGTTTCTATTTTCGAAAACACCTGTCATGTTTTTTTTTGCTAAAATTTCAGGTGTAACTTGGTTAATACCACTGTATACAATTGGTAATGAAGGGAAAAATGTAGCCCTGTGACCTGTCACCCACTCGAGTGCAGAGTCATCTGTTACAGCAATAAGGCTTAAATTAGTAGATATGTATTTGTGTTGGAGGTAGGTCAAAAATTGTTCTTTAAATTTTCCTTGAGGATAGCGCTTAGCATCCATAAATTCATGGAATAAATGCGTACTTTTTTCTTCTTTAAAAGAATCTTCAAATCCTTTTTTAAGCATACTGGTCCACTCATGCTCACTATGATAAGAATGAATGATCAGAATATTATTTTTAGCATTTTCTGCTATGCCTAGATTGCTATATAGGCAACCTATAAAAATGATAAGGTATTTTAGCAAAACATAAAATAATCAATTTGTTAGGGAGTTTATAGTATGCGTTTAATTGCACTATATCCAACTTTCGATTAAAAATACGAGTTAAGTTTATACTATTATATTTTTTGTAGGGAAAAGTCATTGCATTTTAATGATGCTATTGACCTATGTGTTGCACCTAGGTTTATTATGAAACTACTGAAACATGACGGAGCTAAATTATGTATGTTAAACAACTCGCCAAGTTAATGGGCGTGACTGCCGATACTGTTCGTCATTACACGCGTGTTGGGTTACTTAATCCAATACGCAGTGAAGAAAATGGCTATCAAGAATATACAAAGCGAGACCAGCAACGTTTAAAGTTTATTATTAGCTCTCGTCAACTTGGTTTTTCACTCAAAGATATTCAACAGATTATAGGCGAGTCAGAGCAGGGGAATTGTCCTTGTCCGTTAACGCGTAAACTCATTACTAAACGCCTAGAAGAAACCGAAGCACTATTTCAAGAAACATTAAAATTACGAAACAGAATGCATGCAGCTCTGGAGCAATGGGATACATCAGCCGATGGTGCAAATACCAGTGACGTGTGTAGTTTAATAGAATCTTTTGTTGATCCAATAAACGATTCTGCAAATAAGGAGCAGCGTAATGACGACTAATACAAAAGACACCGCGCAAAACTTTATTATTGAAGGTGCTAATTGTGGCAGTTGTGTGGCCAAAATTGAAAAAGCCCTCAATAGTGTTCAAGGTGCGCAATGCGTAGAAATGAACTTTGCTGAGCGTACTGTACGTGTAGAAGGTAAAGCCGACGAAAGCACGCTTATTAAAGCAGTCGAAAACATTGGTTATTCAGCTAAGCCAATGAGTAATGAATCTGATCAAGATGCACTTGATGAAAAAGCAAAGTCAGACGAGGCACATTACAAAAAGCTAATGCGTAATATGATATTAGCGTTAGGAGTCGGTACACCGTTAATGATATACGGGCTTATTTTTGACATGAGTGTAACCACCGACACACAACGAATAGCGTGGTTTTTAGTGGGTATAGTCACGCTTGTAGTTATGGCTATATCAGGTAAACAATTTTACAACGGCGCATGGCAAGCATTTAAAAACCATGCGGCAAATATGGATACATTAATAGCGCTTGGTACAGGTACTGCGTGGTTGTATTCGATGTTTGTAGTAATCGCACCAAATTTATTACCAGAAGTCGCAAGACACGTATATTTTGAAGCGTCATCGATGATCATCGGTTTAATTAGTTTAGGGCTCGCTTTTGAAGTAAAAGCACGTGGGCGAACCTCACAGGCAATTAAACGCTTAATTGGTCTGCAACCAAAAACTGCACGCGTAATACGCGATGATCAAGAGCAAGACATCGACATTAGTGATGTTGTAAAAAATGATGAAGTACGTGTTCGCCCGGGTGAAAAAATCCCTGTAGATGGCGACGTTATTGAAGGCAGCAGTACGGTTGATGAGTCAATGCTTACTGGTGAGCCAATGCCTGCCCGCAAAAAAACGGGCGACAAAGTCGTTGCCGGAAGTATTAATAAAAGTGGCACTTTATTATTTAAAGCCACGCACATTGGTAGCGAAACCACACTTGCCAATATTATCAATATGGTAAAGCGTGCACAAAACTCTAAGCCATCAATAGGGCGCTTAGCTGATGTTATATCAGGGATATTTGTACCAACAGTCATGATTATAGCAGTACTTGCTGGCCTTGCATGGTTAAACTTTGGACCTGAGCCATCAATTGCTTATGCCGTTGTTGCTGTAACCACGGTACTTATTATTGCTTGTCCTTGTGCGCTGGGACTCGCAACCCCTATGTCGGTTATGGTGGGTATTGGTAAAGCCGCTGAGTCGGGAATATTAATTCGAAATGGCGAGTCGCTGCAAACTACATCTAAAATCACCACCATGATTTTAGATAAAACAGGCACTATTACTCAAGGCACACCGCAAGTTACCGATGTGGTTACATTTAACAACAGCGACGAAAATACAGTAATGCAATGTGTTGCAAGCCTTGAAAGTAGCTCAGAGCATCCACTGGCTGAAGCAATTACGGCATACGCTAAAAAGCATGGCTTAACACTGAGTAAAGTTACCGACTTTGATGCCATTACAGGTAAAGGCGTAACTGGCAGTGTTGACGGGCAAACATTGTTATTTGGCAACAAAGCGCTAATGGATAAATACAATGTGAGTGTTGATGATGCAACCGAGCAAGCTCAAACACTTGCCAGTGATGCTAAAACGCCCATGTATTTTGCAAGTAATAATAAGCTCCACGCTATTATTGCTGTAGCAGATCCTATTAAAGAGGATTCAGTAGAAGCGATTAAACGCCTGCAAAATAAAGGTATCCACCTAGTTATGCTAACTGGTGACAACAAAGCCACTGCACAAGCTGTTGCTAAGCAAGTTGGTATTGATGACTTTATTGCAGAAGTAATGCCCGATGACAAAGTAAACGAAGTAACAAAACGCCAAGCCAATGGTGAAATAGTGGGTATGACTGGTGACGGTATTAACGATGCTCCCGCACTTGCGCAAGCCGATGTAGGCTTTGCAATTGGTACAGGTACTGATGTAGCAATAGAAAGTGCAGACATTACCTTAATGCGTGGCTCGTTACATGGCCTTGCTGATGCAATTGCCGTGAGTAATGCAACTATTTCAAATATTAAACAAAACCTATTTGGTGCCTTTATTTATAACGTGGCGGGTATTCCGATTGCAGCCGGCGTGTTGTATCCATTTTTTGGCATATTACTTAACCCCGTTGTAGCAGGAGCTGCTATGGCACTTTCATCGCTTACTGTGGTAAGTAACGCTAATCGCTTACGTTTTTTCAAACCAAATAAATCGTAATTTAAGCTAAGGAGTACATTATGTTGATGATTAATATAGGTGGTGCACTGTTAATAGCCGCAATTATTTATTGGTTTTGGCTATACAAACCAGAGCAAACACAAAGTGATGACAATAAAGTAACGATAGTCGTTGATAACGGTATCTATAAGCCTGGCCATATTCAAGTGGCTGCCAACAAAGAGGTTGTACTTACCTTTGATAGAAAAGACAGCGCACCGTGCGCCGAAACAGTGATATTTCCACAGCTTGATATAAGTAAAGCTCTGGCAATGGGTGATGGTAATACAGTTAAACTACCTGCGCTTGAAGCTGGTGAATATGACTTTCATTGCCAAATGCAAATGTACAAAGGTAAGCTAGTTGCGCAGTAACCTGAACTAAGTAGGTGTTGGGGTCGTATAGTTGCTTTATATAAGCTGTGATATTAGCAGGAGTCGCTATATTAAATGAATAAATTAAACCCTAAAAAATTATTGAATAGTAAATGGACCGCAACACCTGCTATAAATAAAGAAAAGCACTTTATTATTGTTGAGGTGGAATTTGATGAAGACGGCAATGTAATTGAGTGTATTACCGAGGCTGTTATGTCAAAAAATCAATATCCAATTAGTTGGCGAGATTTAAAAGACAACCAAAAGTGGCTACAAGGGTGGAAGTAGTTTAAATCTATATAATTTACCTCCCTCAAATAGTGGCACTTTTAGCGGTACTTTTGCAGATGGCTGGCACACGATGTAGGTTTGCTTAACTCAAGCGAACCTATATTTTACGGCGCATTAAGTTATGAACTCAATGCTATAACTTAGCTTTCACATTGCAACCTTTCTAGATAAATTCGCCATTTGGCAACAAAACAGTTAATTTCAAAATATCACTTCACAATTTTTATAAAATACCTCAAAAAAATATAACTATCTAATTTTAAATAAGTTTATTTTTTAATAAACTTGAATAAATCCTATGTAATTTCCATGTTCATATTCAGTTTATTTTGAAGACGAACCTAAATGCTCCCGTCACTGGCTTTTTAGCTAAAGTGTGTCTTTTTAATTAAAGTTAACTTATTGATTTATATTGGCTTATTTTTTTTAGTTAAATGACTGTTGCTAAAAAGCAACAAAAGCACCTCCCCAAATTTAGCTTCTCTCGCTTTATATCGTTTAACCCATTGTTTTTAAATAACAAATAAAAAGTGGCACCGAAGTTGTAATACCTAGAGTGTATTAAGCAAAACGTGATGAAAGCCAAAGGCCTTAATCGCAACAACCCAATGAAGGAATACTATTATGAAAACATTTCAATCAACATTAGTACTAATGGCGCTAGCTTCTTCATCAGCGGCTTTTGCAGCAACAGATTTTGATACGCTAGACGTAGATGGTAATGGCGCAATTAGCCAAGCCGGAGCTTCAGTAGATGCTGAGCTTTTAAGCAAATTTGAAGAACTCGATACAAACCAAGATGGTGAGCTATCTGAAGATGAGTTTTCTAAGGCCTAAAATTAAAGCCTTAAACAGTTAATGCTCTGTGATGTTATCTAAATTCTGAGTTGCCAAAGACAACCTAAGTAGGCAAGGGAGCCTACTAAAAAGAATAACTAGGAAGTTACTAGAGAGCACTATAGAGCAAATTTATTTAGGACACCGCATACTTTTGAAGGATTAAATTATGAAAAAGCTACAATCAATATTTGTACTTATGGCTATTGTTTTCTCGTCAGTAGTATTTGCAAACACACACTTTGAAACACTCGATGCAGACGACAACGCTTTAATTAGCCAAGCTGAAGAATCGGCGCAAGTGATAGAGCAATTTGACGAGCTGAATGTTCAAAGTAGTGGTGGTCCGACAGAAAATGATTTTTTTGAATATTAATTTATTCAAACTTTACTCCTAAAGGATCTTTGAAAAGGACTTCTTACCTCTCTCTTATCAGGCACAAAGCCTAAGGAAACGCTTATGAAAACATTACACAAAACTTTAGGGCGTATTGATCTTTGTGGATTGAAATTTGTTCAATCTAGGAACGATTAAATCGCGGCGCGAGGTTTGTAACCTAGTGGGCTAAGTAAAAACCGAGCAACAAAGAGTTAATAGTCCCTAGAAAGAACCCAAAGGGCAGCGCATGTTTGGTATTTATGCTGCGTTATCGCCTATTTATGGGGAATAACCACACTACATAGGCTCTGCCTTGCCTAAAAACCAAACAGACTGCTGCAAATTCACCCACCAAAGATCAACACGCCCTACCACTTGTAGCCCTAGCTTCTTCTTCAGCGGCGTTTGCTGCGGTAGATTTTGATTCTTTTGATACTGATGGCGACGGCGTAATTAGCAAATCAGAAGCACAAGTAAACTCGCAACTAGTACAGTTATTTGATCAATTAGATACAGATGGAAATGGCGAGTTATCTAAAGAAGAGTTTTCAACGGTTCAGTAACAGGCTTTATATTTGAGTTAGTTGTAAAACCTTACCAGTCATACTCACAAAGCAACTAAGTATTTAATACTTAGTTGCTTTTTTCGTAAAAATTTTTATAGTTTGTCACTATAGACAGATTTACTGTGCTAACTATTTTATTAATAGGGTGCAGGTAATCATGTTTAAAGTGGTACTTGGGCAATAAAAGCATTTATATATGGCTTAATGAAAAAACCCTCCAAGTAGGAGGGTTTTATATTACTCAGTAATAGCTATTACTACTTATCTTGTGCGCGCTTAGCTTTAAAGTCAGACTCGCTCGTCCACTTTGGCCAATCGCCATTGTTTGCAAGTTGAGTGGCTATATCAACAATAAGATCTATATCTTGCTTAACACCACCTAACGACCAATCAGCAGAGTAGTCGTCTGCTTCTTTATGGTACTTATGCGCAATGTACTCAGGATCGGTATCGCCCAGGCTCATAAATAATAAACTAGGCACGCCTTGCTTAGAAAGTGAGAAATGATCAGATCTAAAAAATAAGCCATTTTGCGGACGAGGATCCATTTTAACAACACGGCCTTGTGATTTTGTAGCCTTTGCTAAATAGTTTTCCATTGTCGATAAATCTTTACCGTATTGTAAAATGTAGTCAGTACCATCAAGCACGTTCATGCCATCAATATTTAATAGACCGACCATTTGTTTTGTAGGTACAACCGCACCCGATGCAAATTCTTCAGAACCAATTAACCCCGTTTCTTCTGCTGTAAAGTTAGCAAAAATAATTGAGCGTTTAAATGGTTTTTGCTTATTCATTTTGCTCATGATGCGTGCTATTTCAAGCGTGGCTGCAGTGCCTGAAGCGTTATCTACTGCGCCGTTATAAATCTTAGGGCCAGTATCCGTTTGTTTAGTACCAAAGTGGTCCCAGTGAGCGCTAATAACAACGTATTCGTCAGGTGATTCGCTACCTGTAATTTGTGCAACTACGTTATGCGATTTTGCATGAGATACTTCGTTTTTAAAGGCAAGGTTTGCTTTTAAGTTAAGTGGCGTCGCTTTAAAGTCATCATTTAATGCTGCTTGTTTTAAATCTTGATAGTTAAGCTTTGCGGCGTTAAACATTTTCTCAGTCGCATCAAGTGTTAGCCAGCCCATAACCGGTAATTTAGACGCGTTTAAATTGTTATCCATTAACGTGTATTTAGTGCCGGTGTTTGAACTTTCAACTACGCCCCAAGGGTATGCCGCAGGTGCTGTTTCATGAACAATAAATACAGCCTTTGCACCTTGGCGAGCGGCTTCTTCATATTTATAAGTCCAGCGACCGTAGTAGGTCATTGCATTACCAGTAAAAAGGGCATTGTTTTGAGTAGCAAAGCCTGGATCGTTAACTAGCACAACCACTGTTTTATCTGTTACATCAATATTTTTATAGTCATTCCAGCTATATTCTGGCGCATTAATGCCATAGCCAACAAATACAACGTCAGAGCTTCTTACATCAATTAATGGCTGAAGTTGCTCGGTACGTGCGGTAAAGTCTTTGCCTGATTCAAAGCTCAAATCACCTACCTTTAACTGCATGTCCTGATTAGCTGTCACCATTGCCATTTTTACAGGCTGTAAGTATTTACCTTTATAAGCACCGGTTAAACCCAGCGCTTTATATTGCTCGCTTAAGTAGCCTACTGTTTTCACTTCGCCATGAGTAAGCGGGCCTCGGCCTTGAAAGTCATCAGAGGCTAGCGTTTTAATATGCTGTTTAATATTGCTAAGGCTTACACCGGCTGTATTTTCTAATGGGGTTTGTTGGCTTGCAGGCTCTGAGCAGCCAAAGAGTGCAACTAGCAGGCTTAGGCTAGCGCTTTTTAAAAGAGTAGATGCCATAGTCTTCATATTGTTATTTAATTAGGCTTTCAATATAAAGGAAGCACCGCAGCGATGTCGAATTTTTATAGAGAACTTTTCATTCAATTGCAGATTGATTTTATAATGTGTATAAATAACGAACAACCTAAAGGAGCACATAATGAGCCAATGTAAAAAAAGTGGGTATTTATTTATAGCTAGTGGCATTGCATTTTTTGCTGCTGCAATATTAGCTGAGCAGGAGACATTTTTTGTGCTGTCTGCTTCTTTTATAATATAGGGCACTATAAGTATAAAAAAAGCGGCTTAATAACCGCTTAGTTTTTTTAGCTAAATATAAAGCTTAAATACAATACTTGGCACTAAAAGCAAAAAACCAGCATTAGCTGGTTTTTTAGTATAAGTTGCAGTTAGCTTTATGCGTCTGCAAGCTTTACGCGGATCTTACTTTTATCAACAGTAGATTGGTTAAGTGCTTTAATGGCGCTTTTACTTTCTATGTCGTTTGGCATTTCTAAAAAGGCAAAGCCTTTAGATTGGCCAGTTTCTTTATCAAGTACCAAGTTGCAGGTAGTCACTTTACCGTGCTCTGCAAATAAAGTACGAAGCTCATGCTCAGTGGTAGCACGAGACAAGTTACGAACTAATAGTTTCATAATGAACCTAAATAATTATGTCAGTATTAATTATCTCAAGTAACTCAGCTTTAACCTAATTTTATTTTAAAACATATATAAATAAACGTTCTATAGGAATAATTGTTTGTATCACACTGAAAAAACATAGCTTTTATAATTTTAAATAGATTGCCATCAAATTGGTCATGTTAATTGGTAATTGAGTTGTGGTTATTTGCATAGTTAATTGGTAAGTTTATGTTTTATTAACTTACTATTAACTATAAAACTAACAATGCCTAAATATAATCTTAAACTGCGTAATGTAATTACAACCGCACTTCTATCTTGTTTAGTTGTTGGTTGTGGCAGCTCTGGCTCTGATTCTACGGTGCAAAATAATGAAGCGGTTACTTTACAAACTCCTGCAATAATTGGTGGTAATAGCCGAGGCGAAGTTATTAGTGATAGTAATGATGCAATAACAGGCTCATTAACCATTACTGATCAACAATCCGGTGAGGCTGCTTTTATAGCACAAGAAAATAGCGCTACAAGCTATGGTTTTTTTAGCTTAAATGCTGGTGGAGATTGGTCATACACACTTGATGATTTAAATGCTTCAATAACATCTTTAAGTGAAGATGAAACACTGCAAGACACAATAACTGTAAACTCTTTAGATGATACTAGCGTGCAAGTTGTCATAACAATTGTTGGTGCACCAATAGCTCAAGCTGATGGCTTTGAGAAAATATCACACGTTTTATTGCAATCAGATGGCGTTAATTCGGGGCTTGACGCATACACGCTTATTGAAAATGCCTTCGGCGAAGGGTCAATTGAATCCCCAGATTTATACGCTGGCAATCATGAAAGTGTTGTCCATATTATTGAAGATACCGATACGATAATTGGTAACCATTTTGTCTTTTTAGCTCACCGAGATGATGACCAAGATAAAGACAAAGGCGTAAGTGATAGACAACGTAACGAAATAAAAACCTACGATAAATCACCACAAGAAACACTGGCGTTTGAGGGTGAAACATTTCAATACAGTTGGAAATTTAAAGTAAGCAGCGAGCTTGAGCTTACGAGTAAGTTTAGCCATTTTTTTCAAATGAAAGCCCGAAATGATAGCAACGACAACACCAATGGTAATGACGATCAGCCTATTATCACGCTTTCTGGGGCGCAAAAAAACAGTACAGGTAATCAGCTGCAAGTGCGATATAGTGCAGGCTTTGATGAAAACGGTAACAGCACGGGTCTGGATAGAAACTTAATTGAAACCGACTGGTCAGTTATTACTGATGAATGGGTCGAGGTATTCGTACAAGCTACATTTAGTGAAAGTGGTAAGCTTGATATGACATTAACGCGCTTAAGCGACAACGCAGAGATATTTAATATAAGCGAGCAAAACATAGATATGTGGCGCGGCTTTAATGATGATGATTTTGCTCGTCCTAAGTGGGGAATATACCGCTCAATTGTTGAAACCGACAGCCTTCAAGTTGATGAAGAACGTGTTAGGTTTGCTGATTTTTCTATCACAAGAGGTAAGTTAGCGCAGTAAGCTATTTTATCAATTAGCATGAAAAAGCCGTTAATAATTATGCATTATTAACGGCTTTTTTTATTCTTTGATAAAAGTGGTTATTTTACTTCTTTGCCCGCTGCCTGTTGATCAGCATGGTAGCTTGAGCGTACAAACGGACCTGAAGCCGCGTGAGTAAAGCCAATTTCGTCTGCATACGCTTTTAAGCCGTCAAACTCTACTGGTGGCACGTAGCGTTTAACCGGTAAGTGATGCTTAGATGGTTGTAGATATTGGCCTACAGTTAGCATGTCAACGTTGTGTGCACGTAAATCGCGAAGCACTTCTTCAATTTCGCTAATCTCTTCACCTAAACCTACCATTAAGCCTGATTTAGTTTTAACTTCTGGGTGAGCTTCTTTGAAGCGACGAAGTAATTCTAATGACCATTTGTAGTCAGCACCTGGACGAGCTAGTTTGTATAAACGTGGCGCAGTTTCAAGATTGTGGTTAAACACATCAGGTGGCGTCTCGATTAATATCTCTAGTGCACGGTCCATACGACCGCGAAAATCTGGTACTAAAATTTCGATAGTGATTGTTGGATTGTGCTTACGAATTTCGCGAATACAATCAGCAAAGTGTTGTGCACCACCATCACGTAAATCATCACGGTCAACCGAAGTGATTACAACGTAGCTTAGCTTCATATCTTTAATCGTAAGTGCTAGCTTTTCAGGTTCAGTGGCATCAGGTTTTAATGGGCGACCATGGGCAACATCACAAAATGGGCAACGGCGAGTACATATTGCACCTAAAATCATAAAAGTAGCTGTACCGTGGTTAAAACATTCTGATAGGTTAGGGCACGAAGCCTCTTCACATACCGAGTGTAAGCCATGTTTACGTAGCGCTTTTTTAATGCCGTCAATGCGATCGGTAGATTTAGGTAAGCGAATTTTTAACCATTCTGGCTTACGTAACATTTCAGTTTTTTCTGTAGGTAAAACTTTTACTGGGATCAACGCCATTTTTTCTGCGTCGCGTAGTTTTACACCTGGTTCCATTTTGACTGGTTTATTCATTCGTTTTCAAACCCTTCAGTATGCTTAACCTGTGTTGCATTAAGCTTATTGATCATGTGTTTCACCAATCCTTCACCCGCACTTTCTAGGTTTTGAGGACCATCTAATTCTTTAGTTTGCACCATATTCATGCCCGCATAACCACATGGGTTAATGCGTAAAAATGGACTTAGGTCCATATTAACATTTAATGCTAAGCCATGAAACGAGCAACCACGACGAACTCTTAACCCAAGAGATGCAATTTTGCTGTCGTTAACGTAAACACCTGGTGCATCAGCTTTAGCATACGCCTTGATACCGTATTCGGCGAGTGATTCAATAATGCACTCTTCAAGCCACGTAACTAGTTCACGTACACCAATTTTTAAACGACGTAGATTAAATAATACATACATCATTTGCTGGCCAGGGCCGTGATAAGTTACTTGCCCGCCACGGTCAACTTTAATCACCTCAATGTCGCCAGGAGCAAGTAAGTGTTCGTCCTTACCAGCTTGACCTTGGGTGAATACACTCTCGTGCTCTACAAGCCAAATTTCATCTGGCGTATTTTCATCACGGGTGTCGGTAAAGTCCTGCATTTTTTGCCAAATTGGCATATAACGCTGGCGACCCAGTTGGCGTACGATCAAAGTGTTTTCGTTCACAACAAATCTCAACTATGGATTAAAGCATGTGGCGTACGTCATCAATATTGCTGATCACGTTGTAAATTTCTTCAATGTGTTTGCCACTAGTAACTGTTGCTATAAGGCTTACTGACTCGTAATTACCTTTACTGCTTGGTTTTACTTTAGGGGCGTAATCGCCAGGTGCTATTGGTTGTAACTTAGCTAAAATTTGATCAGTTAAGTTTACATTAGCTAAACCCATTATTCTGAATGTAAATGGGCAAGGGTACTCTAGGTACTCATCAAATTTAGTATCTTTAACAGGTTGAACCACGACGGTGACTCCTCATACAAAAGTGTGGACTCTATGCAAGCTCGAAGCTTAATACAGATAGGCAATTAGCAGTCTTGCTTATATGGGGCGCATTCTAACATTTTTCAAGCAAAAAAAAACGCCTCACAGTGGAGACGTTTAAATTAGTTACCCACGTTAGTAGGGCAACTGTAAATTACTGCATTATCTGTAAACGTAAGTAATCATAAATTTTGCTAAAGAAGCTGCCTTCTTCCACTTCTTCAAGTGTTACTAGCGGGTATTGAGCAATATCTTCGCCCTCTAGTTGTAAGAATAACGTACCTACTTTAGTACCTTTAGCAAGTGGTGCTTCAAGCGTGTTATCTAGCTCAAAGTTAGCTTTAAGGTTTTTATGCTGACCACGTGGGATAGTAATCGGTGTATCTTCTAAAATACCTAAAGATACATTTTCTTTGTTACCCATCCAAATACGTTGTTCTGCAAAGCTATCGCCTGCTTTGTACGGAGTAATTGTTTCATAAAAACGAAAACCATAGTTAAGTAGCTTTTTACTTTCTACTTTACGAGCACGTTCGCTGGTAGTACCCATAACAACAGCAATTAAACGCATATCGTTTTTAGTTGCTGAGGTAACTAGGCTGTAGCCTGCTTCTGATGTATGGCCAGTTTTAATACCGTCAACATCTAAGCTTTCGTCCCACAATAATGAGTTACGGTTATATTGCTTAATGCCGTTATAAGTAAATGACTTTTGCTTATAAAGTGCGTATTCATCGGGTACATCACGAATAAGTGCAGCACCAAGTGTCGCCATATCGCGCGGAGTTGTGAAGTGCTCGTCAGTATCAAGGCCGTGGCTGTTGATAAAGTGGCTGTTGCTCATACCTAATTTAGCAGCATGTGCATTCATTAAATCAGCAAATGCGCTTTCGCTTCCAGCAATATGCTCAGCCATTGCAACACATGCATCATTACCAGATTGAATAATAATACCGTGGTTAAGCTGATCAACACTAATTTGCTTACCTACTTCAATAAACATTTTAGAAGATTCTGGGAAGTTTTTAGCCCATGCTTTTTCGCTTACCGTTACCATATCGGTATTGGCAATGTTACCGGCTTTAATTTCAGTACCAATTACATAACTGGTCATCATTTTAGTTAAACTTGCAGGTGCTAGCTGTGTGTCAGCTTCACCTTCAGCAATTACTTTACCAGTTGTAAAGTCGACTAAAAAATAACCTTTTGCATTAACTTGAGGTGGTGCCGGAATAATTTGGGCGCTGGCTGAGAATACGGCGGCTGTACAAACTAGGCCGCATACACCTTTGAGGATTTTATGTTTAATAGATTTCATCATACTCATTAATGGTTAAAGTTAAAGATTCGCGTTACGCCATTTTATACCCAAACTACCCTGAGATGCGAGCATCCTGGGGTAGTTTGGGTATTAGTCTTACTGAGTGTATAGCAAGAACGCGTTTTGAAATTGATCTTGTTTTAATTTTTGTAATACTTCTTTTGCATGCTGGGCATCTTT
Source organism: Pseudoalteromonas sp. NZS127_1 (assembly GCF_015864295.1). Classification (NCBI taxonomy): domain Bacteria; kingdom Pseudomonadati; phylum Pseudomonadota; class Gammaproteobacteria; order Alteromonadales; family Pseudoalteromonadaceae; genus Pseudoalteromonas; species Pseudoalteromonas sp. NZS127_1. The sequence continues at coordinate 34,304 of NZ_JADYXO010000016.1, forward strand.
AATAGGGCCGAGGTGCAATCTATAAATAGCGTCCTTTTGAACGATATTTGTTGGTAATTTATACTGACTTCTTAACGTGCTTGCTAGCGCTTCAATGTTTGTTAGTGTACTACCTGCAGCTACTTGAATATAGGTTTGATTTACAGCAGAGCCAGCAAGCGTAACGGCCTCTAGCTTAACCTTTGCTGTACCATGAGTGTAATAACCAAGCTTATAAGCGGCTGCGTACGAAAGGTCAATCACTCTATCGTCATGAAACGGGCCCCGGTCGTTTACGCGCACTATTACCGATTTACCATTTGCGGTATTGGTTACTTTAACAAAGCTAGGTAATGGCAGTGTTTTATGCGCTGCGGTCATGGCAAACATATCGTAGGTTTCACCATTTGAGGTGTGATAACCATGAAACTTACGACCATACCACGAGGCAATACCTTCCTCAGAATAACCTGTTTCATCAAGCATCGGGGAATAGCTTTTACCAAGCACTGTGTATGGGCGGCTAGCGCTAGCACTTTTAGTGGTTTCGGTTACTATAGCGTCTTGCATCTCAAGTGTAGTTGGGGCTCTTAATGGCGCTGCATCATGACGCATACTATAACGGCTACTTGATCCGCTACTACAAGCACTTAAAAGTAAAATTAATAATGTAGTAAATATAAGCTGATTAGTGTGTCGCATTATTTTAAAAGCATCCTTTTATCTGTCGCAATTGACATAATAATGCCAAATCCTGCCATTAACGTCACCATCGATGTACCACCATAACTAATCAGTGGTAAAGGTACGCCTACAACAGGTAATAAACCCGACACCATGCCTATGTTTACAAATACGTACACAAAAAAGGTGAGGGTGAGTGCGCCTGCGAGCAATTTACCAAATGCATCTTGTGCATTAACAGCAATGTATAAACCACGGCCAATAATAAACAAATACAGGCTTAGTAAAACACATACGCCAAATAAACCAAATTCTTCGCTTAAAACCGAAAATATAAAGTCGGTGTGGCGCTCTGGCAAAAATTCTAATTGCGATTGCGTACCAAGCAGCCAGCCTTTACCTTCTATACCGCCTGATCCAATAGCAATTTTAGATTGAATAATATGATAACCCGAACCGAGCGGATCGCTCTCAGGGTCTAAAAAGGTGAGTACACGCTGCTTTTGATAATCGTGCATACCGTAGTGCCAAAATGGCCATGCGGCAAGCGCTACAATAGAGCTTAAAAAGCCGATTAAACGCCAACTTAAGCCCGACAAAAACAATACAAATATACCTGAACTAGCAATAAGTATGGCGGTACCTAAATCGGGCTGTTCTTTAATTAATAATGTAGGGAGCATTACAATCATAAAACCAATAATTAAGTGCAATGGACGAGGAGGTAGGTGATTACGCCCTATATACCAAGCAACCATCATCGGTACTGCTAATTTCATTAGTTCAGCAGGTTGAAACCGTGTAACGCCTAAATCAAGCCAGCGCTGTGCGCCTTTTGAACTTACACCAAACAAAAGTACACCCACTAGCATTAATAAACCAACGCAATAAAGTGGGATTACTAAACGCTTTAGTGTGGCAGGCGAAAACTGGGCTAAAATAACCATAGCAACAATCGCACCGCCCATACGGGTCATGTGCCTAATCATCATTGAAGAGTCTTGCCCGCTGGCGCTGTATACAACCATTATGCTACCAGCCATCATGATAAGTAATGCGATAAGCAGTGGTAGGTCTAGGTGCATGCGCATCCAAATAGAGCGTTTATCGTGCAAGTCGGTCATGGTGTATCGTTCCTTGCAAGATTAACTGGATTGGCTGCAAAGTAATAATCCATAAGTTGGCGAGCAATTTGAATACCGCCGTGGTTGTTTTCTAATACAACAGAAACCACAATTTTTGGATCGTTATAAGGTGCAAACCCTACATAAATAGTGTTGTCACGTTGGCGCTCTTTAAGCGATTTAGCATCGTAACGTTCACCTTGTGCAATACTTACTACTTGCGCGGTACCGGTTTTACCCGCCGAATCGTAGTTAGTGCCTTTAAATGCTTTGTGCGCTGTACCAGATATTTTTCGGACCGTGTTATGCATAGCATCTAACGATACCTGCCAATGACGTGGATCTTTTAAAATAACAGGGGGTTTTTCTTCGTTATTTATTTGCGTTACATCGCTATCTTTTTTAACCACTTGCACTAAATGAGGCGGGTGATTAATACCACGATTAACCAATATGTTAGTTGCGTTTGCAATTTGAATTGGTGTAGCAGTCCAATAACCCTGTCCAATACCTACCGAAATAGTATCGCCGCGCCACCAAGACTCTTTAAAGCGACCTTCTTTCCATTCTTTTGAAGGTAGAATAGCGGTGGTTTCTTCGTGAATATCAATACCAGATAAATCGCCATAACCAAAACGCGCCATAAAGTCGCTTATTTTAGTTATGCCTAATCGATAAGCCGCATCGTAAAAGTAAGTATCGCAAGACTCTTCAATCGCTTTGTATACATCAACATGACCATGACCCCACCGTTTCCAGTCTCGCCATTTGTGTTCAACGTTTGGAATTTGAAAAAAGCCAGGATCCCACATTGATGTTGATTCATTTACTATATTTTCTTCAAGCGCTAATACAGCCATTAAGGGCTTTACCGTAGAGGCAGGCGCATAACGACCTTGCGTAGTACGGTTTATTAACGGACGGTCTTGGTTAAGTAACGCTTTATAATTTTTGCTGCTAATGCCGTGTACAAATAAATTTGGGTCGTAACTTGGGTTTGAATAAAGTGCCAGCACGCCACCATCTTTTGCATCCATAACTACAACAGCGCCACGCATATCTTTAAGCCCATGCTGTGCAATTTGTTGCAAGCCAATGTCTAAGGTAAGTACTAAATCGCTACCAGGTTGTGGCTGGGTCATGCTTAGAGTGCGAATTACACGGCCACGGTTATTAACTTCTACCCGTTGTGAGCCCACTTTACCGTGCAATGTCTCTTCATAGTATTTTTCTAATCCGAGCTTGCCAATATCATATGTAGCACGGTAATTGGTTGCACGATCTTCTTGTTCTAATTGGTTTAGCTCTTTTCTATTAAGCTTGGCAACATATCCAAGCGCATGCGTTAGCGTGTCGCCAAATGGGTAGTAGCGAGCCAGACGTGCCTCAATACTAAAACCAGGAAATTTATGCTGATTAACCGAAAATTTCGCCACTTCTGTTTCGTCTAAGCGGGCTTTTAATACTTGTGATTTAAAACGACGGGTGTGTTTTATATCTTTTAAAAAGTCTTGTTTATCTTGCTCTGTAATCGCAATTATTTTACTTATTTGATCAAGCGATTCGTCAAGGTCATCTACCTCTTCGGGGATGACTTCAAGGTTGTAAACAGGTTTGTTTTCAGCAAGTAGTACACCGTTACGGTCGTAAATTAAACCACGATTGGGTGCAATAGGAATAACTTTAATGCGGTTGTCGTTAGAGCGGGTTTGGTAGTCTTGGTGATCTTCTACCTGAATAGTGTAAAGATTAGAAAGCAATACAGCGACTAATCCCAATACAAAAACAAAACCCACGAATGCTCGCCTAGCAAATAAGTTTGCCTCTGCGGAGTGGTCACGAATAGTGGGTCTATGTTTTAGCATGGCAAGGCGTTACTCGCGATGATAAGGATGATTGTTATTTAAGCTCCAGCCTCGGTAAAGGCTCTCTGCAACAATAATACGCACCAATGGGTGCGGCAATGTTAAATTAGATAACGACCATTTTTGCTCAGACGCTGCAATGCACTCTGGAGCAAGTCCTTCAGGTCCGCCAATAAGTAAACTTACATCGCGGCCGTCGAGTTGCCATTTTTCCATATTTTTAGCAAGTTGGTGAGTATCCAGCGCTTTCCCTGTTACCTCTAACGTTACAATACGATTGCCTTTTGGAATAGCCGCTAATGTTTTTTCACCTTCAATGTGTAAAATACGCTTTATATCTGCATTTTTACCACGTTTTCCGGCTTGAATTTCAATTAACTCAAGGGCCATATCTTTAGGGAAACGGCGCTGATATTCTGCAAATCCCGTTTCTACCCATGCTGGCATTTTGGTACCAACAGCAATCATTTGTATTTTCACGTATTACTTCCAAGCATTGTCTAAAATGAGTGAGCGTTTAGCCCCACAGTTTTTCTAGATCGTAATAGATACGTGCTTCGCTTTGCATCACGTGTACAACCACATCACCTAAATCAACCAGTGCCCATTCGCCGTCGCCTTCACCTTCATAACCTAGTGGTTCTGAATCTGCATGACGCGCTTCTTTTGCTAAGTGATCAGCAATTGACTGTACGTGACGTTTAGAAGTACCAGAACAAATTACCATGTAATCTGTGATATCTGATGTCTTAGTTACGTCAATATGAACGATGTCACGCGCTTTCATATCGTCAATTTTATCCATTGCAAAGGCGAGTAGTTGTTTTGAATCCAAGGTTTTGTCTCAATTTAAAAATTTAATGGCGCGCATTTTAACACGCTAGGAGTTTTTAAGCATCAATTTGATAGAGCTGATGCGCTTCTATGTAATGACTCACTGCATCGGGCAATAGTTCATTCTTTTTATTACTTATTTTTAGCTGCTTGCGAATAGTACTTGAGGCCGCATCGAGCATTTCGCCCGGTAAAAAATAAAGTTTACCTGCAAGTGTGTGTTTAAGTGCCGCTACTTCGCCGGCATTTGCGCGTTGCATATAGCTTTTGAGCTCACCTGTTACAGTGCAATGTTGAGCAGGGCGCTGGTACACCACAATATGGCAAAGCTGCGTTATTGCCTTCCACTCAAACCACTTATCTAGGTTGTTAAATGAGTCCATACCAATTAAAAATAAAATAGGTGTAGTGGGGTGCTCTTTACGAAGTTCTTGCAAACTAAGTAACGAGTACGATGGACCCGTTCGGTTAAGTTCTCTTAAATCGAGTTCAAAATGAGGATAAGGTGCAATAGCTGCGTTGAGCATATTAACTCGATGCTGCGTACTAATACCCGGCGCAGCTTTATGTGCAGGGAGTGCACACGGCATAAAATAAAGCGTATCTAAATTAAACGCATTAACGCATTGCTGCGCCATATTTATATGGCCTAAATGGACTGGGTCAAAGGTACCACCAAAAATTGCGATCATTTAACACCCATTAGCTATTTATTAATTAGCCGTGTGGCACGGCATAGGAATGTTAAGCGGCTGGCAAAATTTAATGCAAATATGTGCAAGCGCTTGGTAAGGTGCTATTAACTTACCTTGCTTATAACTGGCATCAAACAACGCTACATCACTATTTATTTGCTCTAGTGTGTGCATGTTTAACCGGTTAATAGCATTTTGAACTGGGCCTTGTTGGTTTTTCCAAATAGCCTTTTGTTTAAATAAATTAGCGATAGGCTCGCCATTTAGTAAACCAAGTTGCACACTTATTAGTGTATTAAGCTCTTTGGTAATTGCCCACAAAATGCTCACCACTTCGGTGTTATCGCTCGCAAGTTTGTTTAATACTTTTATAGCTTGTTTAGCGTGACCATTTAATAGTGCATCACTTAAATCAAAAATATCAAACTTGGCTTGATTTAAAAGCCCTTGCATTACTAATTGCTGAGTAATTAAAGTATTGCCGTGCAGTAGTGAGAGTTTTTCAAGCTCCTGAAAACACGCTAATAAGTTACCTTCAGTGGCATTAATTAAGCTTACTTTGGCGTCGTTTTGTACATTGAGCGATAAACGTTGGCATTGATCGTCAAGCCATCGTTTTACATGCGTGCCTGTAAGCGGGTAACAAGGAACAAATACGCCTAGTTTATCAAGGGCTTTAAACCATGCACCACGTTGTACTTCTTGGCTGGCTTTAGCGCCTTTAACAATTAAAATAGTATCGGGATTAACCAGCTCAACTACTTTTTTAAAGGTGTTGCTGCCTATAACGCCTGGCTTTTGTTGGTTCAAATCAAGCTCAATAATAGTGCGCGCACTAAACAGCGACATGCTTTGATACTGGGCTATAATTTCTTGCCAATCGAACCCTTGCATTAAAGTAAACTTAATTACCTCATCAAACCCTTGCTGCTTAGCAACGTCACGAATTTGCTGTACGCATTGCGTTTCTTGAAAAGGCTCTTCCCCAAACACTAAATAAAAAGGCTTTAGCCCTTTACTTAGTTCACTCGGTAATTGATTAGCGTAGCAGCGCATTATAGTTGCGACAGCTCTCTAACAATACGACGACTGGCTTGCTCACGAATCTCGCTAATGAGTAGCTCAAGCTCTTTTGCTTTTGCTAATGCATGATCCGGATCGTCTTGGTAATTACGGTACAGTTCAAAGCGTTTTTCTATCGCTTTTTCACCTGGTCGTTTAACTACATACGATACGCCATAAGCGAGCTCGTATTCAGCAACCTGACCATTTTGAAACAACGAAAGTGTTTGGCGTTCGATAGTTTCTTTACGTAAATACAATTGAGCTTTATCTTTAGCTGACGATACTAGCTTTACATTACTCGCTTTAAGTTCTTTTTTAAGCTCAGTAAATAAAGTCGATTTTTCGTCATCGCCTACAAGTGTTAGCTGTTTTAAGTTATCAGGCAAGCTAGAGGCTTTTTTTAAATGAAAGCCACAGCTTGATAACAAAAAACAGACTAGCACTAAGGCTAGTCCATTTTTAATGGCGTTAAATGCAGCCATATTAGTTAGCTACCACGTTAAGTAGTTTGCCTGGTACGTAAATAATTTTACGAATAGTTGAGCCATCTGTAAATTTAGTGACGTTAGATTCAGCAAACGCAAGGGCTTCTACTTGCTCTTGAGTTGCACCAGCTGCCACGGTTAACTTAGCGCGAAGTTTGCCATTTACTTGCACGATGATTAATTTTTCATCTTCTACAAGAGCCGACTCGTCAACTTTTGGCCACGCAGCATCTAAAATCTCGCCTTCTTTACCAAGCTCTTTCCAAAGCTCATGTGATAAATGCGGAGTAATTGGTGCAAGCATAATAATTAATGCTTCAAGTGCTTCATTAGCAATCGCTACATCTTGTTTGTCGCTCAGTGGTGCTTTTAATAACTTATTAGAAAGCTCCATAATAGCGGCAATAGCGGTGTTAAAGGTTTGACGACGTTCAACATCATCAGTCACTTTAGCAATGGCTTTGTGTAAGTCGCGACGTAATACTTTTTGTGGGTTAGTTAGCGCTGATTTATCAAGTGCTTGGTAACCTACTGTTTTAACGTCTACCGCGTATTTCCATACACGCTTTAAGAAACGGTGTGCGCCTTCTACGCCCGAGTCTGACCATTCAAGCGTTTGCTCTGGTGGTGCTGTAAACATCATGAATAAACGCACTGTATCTGCACCATACTGGGCAATTACATGTTGTGGGTCTATACCGTTGTTTTTAGACTTAGACATTTTGCTCATACCTGATGAGAATACCGGTTCACCATCTTCTTTGTGCCATGCTTTAGTTACACGGCCTTTATCGTCGGTTTCGGTGTTTACATCAGTTGGCGAAATCCAAATGTCGCCGCCTTTTTCATCTTTACGATAAAATGTTTCAGCAAGTACCATACCTTGACAAAGTAAGCGGTCAAACGGCTCGTCTGAATTTACTAAACCAAAGTCACGTAATAATTTATGGAAAAAGCGCGAGTACAATAAGTGTAAAATTGCATGCTCAATACCACCAATGTATTGGTTTACTGGTAACCAGTAGTTAGCAGCCGCTGGATCTAGCATGCCTTCGTCGTAGCGTGGGCTACAGTAGCGTGCGTAGTACCAAGACGATTCCATAAAGGTGTCAAACGTATCAGTTTCGTGAAACGCAGGTGCGCCATTTACGGTTGTTTTAGCCCACTCTGGGTCTGCTTTAAGTGGTGAAGTTACACCGTTCATTACCACATCTTCTGGTAGTCGAACGGGTAGCATATCTTCTGTTGCGGCAAGTTCTTTACCATCTTCATCGCTAAGCATTGGAATTGGAGAACCCCAATAACGCTGACGGCTAACACCCCAGTCACGCAGGCGGAAGTTTACTTTACGCTCACCAACGCCTAGTGCTTCTAATTTGTCGGCAATCGCTTTAAAACCAGCTTCAAAATCAAGGCCGTTAAATTCACCCGAATTTACAAGTACGCCTTTATCAGTAAACGCTTCTTCTTTTAGGTTTACTTCAAGGTCTGAACCCTCAGCAGGTGCAATAACTTGTTTTATATCTAGGCCGTACGCCGTTGCAAACTCAAAATCGCGTTGATCGTGTGCAGGTACTGCCATTACAGCGCCTGAGCCATAATGCATTAATACAAAGTTAGCAACCCAAATTGGTACTTGCTCGCCCGTTAATGGGTGAGTGGCGTAAAAGCCTGTTGCTATGCCTTTTTTCTCCATTGTTGCCATGTCTGCTTCGGCAACTTTGGTGTTTTTGCATTCTTCAACAAACATTGCAATAGCATCGCTATTTTTAGCGGCTTCTTGTGCAATAGGGTGGCCACCGGCAACAGCAACATACGTAACACCCATAAAGGTATCTGGACGAGTTGTGTATACGCTAAATGTTTCGTCGTTATCGGTGCGTTTAAATTCAATATCACACCCTTCAGAGCGGCCAATCCAGTTACGCTGCATTGTTTTAACTTGCTCTGGCCAATCTTCTAACTTGTCTAAATCGTCAAGTAGCTCTTGTGCGTAGTCAGTAATTTTAATAAACCACTGTGGAATTTCTTTTTGCTCAACTACAGCACCCGAACGCCAACCGCGACCGTCAATAACTTGCTCGTTAGCGAGTACGGTTTGATCCACTGGATCCCAGTTAACCGTCGACATTTTTTTATACACTAGGCCTTTTTCATAAAGCTTAGTGAAAAACCACTGCTCCCACTTGTAGTATTCTGGATGACACGTCGCAATTTCGCGATCCCAGTCATAACCAAAACCTAATTGCTTAAGTTGGGTACGCATGTAATCAATATTTTCGTAAGTCCACTTAGCGGGTGCTGTTTTGTTTTTAATAGCAGCGTTTTCTGCAGGTAACCCAAACGCATCCCAACCCATAGGTTGCATTACGTTTTTGCCTTGCAGGCGCTGGAAACGAGAAACAACATCACCAATGGTGTAGTTACGCACATGACCCATATGCAGTCGACCACTCGGATAAGGGAACATAGAAAGGCAGTAATACTTTTCTTTGCTCTCATCTTCAGTGACTTTAAATACCTGGTTTTCTTCCCAGTAGCTTTGTACTTTTGACTCTATATCTTGCGGGTTATATTGCTCTTGCATCTATGGTTCCAGACTTCTTGCAAACTAATAAAAAATTGCCGTTAGGATACCCCAAATAAAACACTATTCACAGCGTCAAAAACATGCTTTTATTAAATTGTAACTTTCAGTGCAGGTTAACCTGCTTTTTTATAGTGTGGTTAGCTAAAGACATAAGTTACAGACTGATTTAACAGCAATTTTGAAGGAGTAAAAAATGACTGATTACAAAACATGGCTTAGCAGTTTTACCCATTGGATAAAAGATGTAAAAGAGCATGGTTTAAAAGATGTGGTTTCTGGGTTTGTTGAATCTGAGCAGGCGCTTAAAGATTTAAGTCAAGAAAGATATGAGCTCTATAAAAGCTATTTAAAGAATGATATTGAACATATAGTAGAGAACGAATCACACTATAATTCGCTTGCATGGCAAGAGCTTAAAGAGTCTCTTTGGTTTGAACTTTCGCATATAGAAGATAAAACCCAGCTTGAGTGGCAATCTTTAAGTCAAGATTTTAAGCACAATGGTGTGTATCACGCAGGCGAATGGATAGCCATGGGCACATTAGTATGTAAGAATTGCACCCATAGTTACGATGTTTATCACGCTACACAAATTACACCGTGTATTGAATGTGATGGAATCTATTTTAGTCGTAAGGCACTGCACCCTTAAATATAAGTATTAAGTGGCTGCGGGCCACTTAATACGCCCAAAGGCCAGCGAATATGCTGGTAAAAAAAGAAGTTAGAATGACGAAAAAATTGCTGCCACTATCTGTTTCAAAGCTCGCACCGAGTATTTCTACTAATCACGTAAACACGTGCATGAGCAATCCATACCCAGAGCAACTTACGTTTATAGGCCAACAACGCGCCCAAAGTGCTTTAGATTTTTCATTAGGGATGGAACTGCCGGGTTACAACGTTTATGTAATGGGCGAGGCTGCTCACGGGCGCTTTACGCTTGTTAAAGATAAACTTAAGCAACACGCAAAAGACCGCTCAACGCCAAACGAATGGTTATACGTAAATAATTACGATGATCACAGAGAGCCCATTGCGCTGTTTATGCAACCAGGGCAAAGCAAGCAACTTAGTGACGATATAGATTCATTTTTAGATGAAGTGCTCGACACCTTTCCAGCTGCATTTGACAACCCAGCGTACCAACGTAAGAAAAAATCAATCGACCGTGAATTTAACGACGCCTACGACAGTGCTATTACCGCAGTAGAAATTGCGGCGTTTGAGCAAAGCGTTGCATTAGTTGAAGAAAAAAATTCAGTCGGGTTTGCACCACTTGTAGATGGTAAACAATTAAGCGACAGCGAATTTGGCGAACTTGAAGAAACGTTACGTGAAGAGTTTTTTGAAAAAATTGAAAAGCTAGAAGATGCATTAATAGAAGCATTAATAGAACTGCCACGTTGGAAACGCGAATCAAAAGAAAAACAACGCAACCTTAAAAAATCGACTGCAGAGCAAGCCACTAAACCACTTTTAAAAGACTTAGAACATAAATATGCCACGCATATTGGTGTACTGCGCTATTTAAAAGATATACGCGTTGAAATTATAGACGCGGTACTTGAATGGCTAGATGACGAAGATGAAAGTGAAGAAAGCAAAGAAGACTTTGATCGCAAAGGCATGCTTACCGACTTTTTTGCACCTAACATTTTAGTTGAGTTTAAAGAGGACGACGCAGCACCGGTTGTGTACGAGCCCAACCCAACGTTTGGCAATATATTTGGCAAAATTGAGTATTCAACATCGCAAGGCTCTTTAATTACCTGTTATCGCTCAATTCAGGCTGGTGCATTGCATCGTGCTAATGGCGGTTATTTAATTATGGACGCTGAAAAAATCATGGCAAACCCACAAGTGTGGGATGGTTTAAAACTCGCGTTAAAAACACATCAAATTAAAAACGATTTACCGTACCAAGACAGCACAGTAGGGACTAGCTTTACACTTCGCCCGCAGCTTATACCGCTTGATGTTAAAATTATTTTATTAGGTTCGCGCGAGTTGTACTACACCATAGGTGAATACGATGAAGAATTTGCAGAACTATTTAGAGTATTAGCCGACTTTGATTACTACTTGCCAAGTAGCGATAAATTGCAATACCAGTTTATTACTAAAGTAACCGAGTATTGCGAGCAAACATTAAAGTGCACTGCAACGCAGGCTGCTATGGTGCGTTTACTTAAATTTAGTTACCGCCAAGCTGAGCATCAAAATAAATTATCAGCGCGTTTTGCTGATGTACTTGAACTTATTGCAGAAGCGAGTTACTACGCAAAACAAGACAAATTAGCCGTTATTGACGCGCACCATATTGACGAAGCCATTGAAGGCAAGCAATACCGTACCGGCCAAATTAGCGAAAATATGCTCAGTGATATAAAAGAAGGCCACACACTTATTGCAACCGACGGCCAAGCCATTGGTAAAGTAAATGGCTTAACCGTATTACACATTGGCGATACCTCATTTGGTACCCCTGCGCGTATTACGGCAACGGTTTATGCTGGCGCCGATGGCGTAATAGATGTTGAACGCGAAGCTGAGCTTGGTAAAGCAATTCACTCAAAAGGTGTTATGTTGCTTACCGGTTATTTAGGTAATAAATATGCGCAGCACTTTAGCTTAACGCTTAGCGCTAATATTGCCATTGAGCAAAGCTATGGTTACATAGATGGCGATAGCGCATCTTTAGCAGAGCTGTGTGCGCTTATTTCGTCTATTACAAGCCTACCTATTAGCCAATCAATTGCGCTTACAGGCTCTATAAACCAACATGGTGATGTTCAAGCCATTGGTGGCGTAAACGAAAAAATAGAAGGCTTTTTTAAACTGTGTAAAATGCGTGGTTTAACAGGTTCGCAAGGCGTTATTATTCCTAAATCAAACCAAGTTAACTTAGTGCTTGATGACGAAATACTTAATGCGGTTGAAGCGGGTAAATTTAATATTTACGCAGTAGAAACCGTAGACCAAGCGCTTAACTTATTAATGGATATAGAAGCTGGCGATATTATTGATGACCAGTATCCAGAAAACTCAGTAAATGGCATTGCGCTTGCTCGTCTTAAAGAAATTGCCGACATAGTTAATGGCGATGATGACGACGAAAAAGACGAAGAGCCAGATAACGAAAAGTAAAACAACGAAAAAGGTTAATGATGATCAATATAATTTTGGCGGTGGTTATCGCCATTTTTTGTTTTTTAATATTTCAAAATAGTAAAAAAGCAAAACAACAAGCAGGCATAAATGCACAAATAGGTGCAGATTACTTAGCGGCTAACGCAAAAGTAGAGGGCGTGGTCGAAACCGCATCTGGCCTACAGTATAAAGTAATCCATAAAAGCGATAGTGAAAACACACCACCCCCAAAAAGTATGGTTAACGTGCATTACCATGGCACGCTAATCGACGGCACTGTGTTTGACAGCTCAGTAGAGCGTAAAACACCGATTAGCTTTGGTTTACACCAAGTTATTAAAGGCTGGACTGAAGGCTTACAGCTTATGAGTCCCGGCGACAAATACACGTTATACGTACCGCATCAATTAGCGTACGGCGAAAAACGTGTAGGGAGTATTCCTCCTGCCTCAGTACTTATTTTTGAAGTAGAGTTACTGGCAATTGAGTCTTAGTGATCAAATAACAAGGAAGTAAATTATGAATAAAGATGAATTACTTAAAATAGCCAAGGGTGATATTAACTTTACCTTTCAATCTATTATTTATGCATTAGCGCTATGCTTACTAATTGCAGCTGTTTTTTTACTAGAGATGAGCGTTAACCTACAAATGGGTTTAATAGTTTGTATTATCGGTGTGTTTGCCATGACTATTTATAATAATTTAAATACTCGCCTAAATGCAGCCCTTGCTCTTATTGCACTCTCGCAAGATAGCCAGAGCACTAAGTAACGAGTTAGTTTAATAAATTGGTATAAGCCCTACTTTAATAAAGTGGGGCTTTTTGCTTTTAGCTAACAATAAAATTTACTTAAGGATTTTAATACGAGGTCGATACCTATAATAGTTACAAAGCTATTTTAGGGATAAAATAATGAAGATTTCACCGACTCCCATTCCATACCAAGTACACAACCCAAATACTCAACCTTTAGCGCAATCAGATAAACTATCTGTTGAAAAAGCGAGTGGAGAAAATAGCGAGGAAGAGAATGAAGAAGAGCCAAAATATGTGTTATCTAAGTTTCTAGATACCAAAGCGCAAGAATATAGTGAAGATAACGCTACGTTTAGCAATCAATATAAAAATCTAGAAAAAGTATACAAGCACTTTACTGGGCGAGTTATTGCGCTGCAAGAACAAATTAGCAAGCTTAAACAAAGTCCCGTACAACGTAGTTTAACTATAAATACTTCTGCAAGTGAGCCGAATAAAAGTGATGCGAGTTTAACTTTAGATGCAGAGCATCTAGGTGCAAAACAATATAAAAACACGCAACAACAAGAGCAAATAGACATGCTAGAGCTGCAACTTGGAGAGCTAAAATCAGAGCAAGCGGCAGTAAAGCAACAAATGGTTGAGTTGGTTATTAGTGAAATGAAAAGGCGAGGTGACGACTATACTATTTAGCGCCATCAACATGCTGGTGGGCTAGCTTTTAAACTCAATTTTACCCACTTCAAGTTTAAACCTACCTTCTTGCTTGCCTGCAATCATAAAGCCTAGCTGTTTTATGTCATCAAAATCAATAATCGGTTGTTGCTCAAGCACGCGACCGCGATACGTTAAAGTAAAATCACTCGGAGCAAAGTTTATATCTACCCATTCATTTTTTACTGTTTTAAATGAGTGGGTGTACGCTGCGCCATCAAGGTAATTGGTAGTTCTGAGTCTAAGCTGATAGGTTTGTCCATCGCCTTTAACACGCAGTGCTATAGCTTTAGTATTTTGGCTTTGTGTATTTAGCTCTGTACGTATTGATGCAAAACCGCCGTTATTATCAAGCGAAACATTGCCTGTAAACAGCAAACTTTCTTGAGTTTGTGTGAATTGGCTATTAGATACACCGCCCATTACTGAGTCGTTAACAACGTACCAGCGCTGGTTTGCATTAGCTTGTGCACTTACAACTAATAAATTAAATACAAAAAGTGATGATAGTTGTTTGGTGATCATGGTTTACTCCTAAGTACTTTAAGCTTACCAATACGGATAAACATATTATTTGTTCACTTATTTAAAGCTAATTATTTTTACGGCTCCATTTTTCCATGATTTTTTCAAACATAATTTCTTTATCAGTTTTATCCTCAGGACAGGGTTTACCGCTACCTTGAGGCATGCCATTACTACCAAATACGGTTGAAGTATCAATTAAATAGCATTTACCGTTAAATTTTTCTAATCGTCGTGTGCCTGCTGTATTTTGGCTAATAACTTCTGAATTAGCAGATTTTACTGGCGTTTTAATAGTGGGATTATTGTTTATCTCATCATTTTCAGAGCTTTTATCTTCACCAAAGGAGACCATTTTTTTATGAGTCATATTATTTACAGGAGAGCCAAATAGCGGCGCGTATGGATTTAGCTTTTTAAATGTTTGAGAAACTTTTGTTGTAGGCTCTGAAGGCGCGGCTAACTGGGGTTCAACAGGTTTTACAGGCTCTTTTTTAAGCTCAGTTTGTGCCTGTGGTAACGTGGTGGTTTTGGCTTGCGTTTTTTTAGTCACCTTTACTTTGGCTTTTGTAGAATCTTTTTTTATAGGTGTAGTGTTAGAGGTCGCTGCATTTGGTGCATCAGTTTTAGTATTTACAGGTTTTATATCAGGCGCATTAGTTGTTGTAACAATTGAGCTTGGCTTAGGTAGGCTTGCTAAATTAACCGTAACATAGGCCTGTATTATTGCGCTTTTTTCCTCCTTTGGCGGCGCAACGTTAATAGATTGCGAAAACAAAAAGTACAACACTATAGCGTGTATACATAACGAGATGACCCACGGCCATGCATTCCCTTTACTCACATTAAATCCTCAACTTATTAGTGCTGTTATGAGTAATTAAATTACATTTAGTTCACTAACAGTTAGGAGTTGTCGTTGTTTTATTTACTTTAGGTTTACCTTGAGCAAAAAATAAAAAACGCGTAAGTTAACCGGGTTACCTATTTTAATAACAAGAAAAATAATGAAAGCCAAAGAGATAGAACAATTAGAATTATCAAATTCTGAAACCCGAGAAGTTGTTACCCCCTACGCCTTTAAAATTGACAGTGCATTACTAGGCTTGCCTTTAGCTACACCAAGTAGGCGTGCATTAGCGATTATAATTGATGTTGCACTTATATTTTTAGCAGCCAAGCTCAGTGCGGCTTTAATCGCATTTGTCGCTGCAATGGCTTTTTATAAAGGCACTGCGCAACAGTACTTACCTAAAATGTCGTCGTTTTGGCGAAGAACCCTAAAAATTTTTGCAGCAAGTTTTTTATTTGTAAGCGCACTTACTGTGCTTTCAATTGGCATAGATTACCTAGAAGACGATAACGCTGATCAAGGTCTAGCTGTTCAGGGCGTAAAAATACAAGATGAAATTCAGCTTACCGCCACAGAAAAGCAACGGGTAAATACTTATTTAGCGCAAACAGCCGATGAAAGCTGTGATCAACCTTGCCAGCAAAATGCGCTTGATAATTTAATAGGGGAAGTACCCAAATTAGCAAAAATGAATGACCTACAAAGCCCACAACTTGCTACCGTATTTTTACAGCTATTAGTGCTCAGTGAAAATAACGAAATACAACCGGCACAGTTAATAGAAGAAAAGCCAGCACAAACAACTACTAACAGTATTTTGCAGTGGAGCAAAGGCATTATTCAAGACCTAGGCTTAGGGTTTGGCTGGGCTGCTGTTTACTTTACGTTGTTCTCGTTACTTTGGCGCGGGCAAACACCAGGTAAAAAAGCATGTAATATTCGCGTGGTCGCCCTAAGCGGTGAGCCATTAGGTTTATTAGATTGTTTTGGTCGCTATGGCGGCTACGGCGCAGGCTTTGCAACCGGGCTATTAGGGTTCCTGCAGATATACTGGGATCCAAACAGACAAGCCATTCAAGATAAAATATCGGCGACAGTGGTTATTAAAGGTAACTTGAATCAAGTTGTGGATGTTGAAACCGTTGTAGATGCAGTGAAAGAGTAATAAAAACTAACAAGATTATAAAAAAGAATAGCTATAAATAAAAAAAGGTCTAAAATTAGGGCTTAATTTAGTTCTTTTTAGGTGTTTCATGAGACAAGTTTTAGCTGATTGTTCGGCAAGTATTTCAGAACTTAAAAAAAATCCAACAGCGCTTTTAAATGAAGCAGATGGCGCTGCAATAGCCATATTAAATCATAACAAGCCTGCTGCTTACTTAGTACCTGCACCAATGTATGAGCTAATTATGGAACAACTGGATGATTATGAACTAACTAAAGTTGTTGAGAGCCGCAGAGGTGATTTATCTCAAGCGGTTGAAGTTAGTATAGATGACTTATAAGTTAAAGTTTTTACCTGCGGCGTTAAAGGAATGGGGGAAGCTAGCGGCCCCACTTAAAAGTCAGTTTAAAAAGAAACTTACTGAGCGCTTAGACAACCCACATGTGCCTGCATCCAAGTTGCGAGGCTTTGATAATGTTTACAAAATAAAATTGCGTACGGCAGGGTATCGCTTAGCTTACGAAGTTATTGACAACGAAGTTGTGGTTTATGTACTTGCAATTGGTAAGCGCGATAAAGATGCGATATATAAAAAGTTAGCGTCGCGAATTAAGGAATAGCAATAAAAGCGGTGTTTTGATTGTTGAAAGAAAGCCAGACGTTTCTTCTTGGTTTGTTATTAATACAAGGATATGTATGAAAGTCTTATCAATAATATTTTTATATTTATTTTTTACAGTAAATGTAAATGCCTCAGAGTCTATTATTTTAGCCAAAACCTATCAGCTAAAATCTACTATTTTAAATGAACAGCGTAATTATAGTGTTTATTTACCGCTAAGCTACAGTGAAAACCCGAATCAAGTATATCCTGTGATTTACTTGCTTGATGGTGACCCAACCCATTTAAAAGCAGTTGCTGGACTGGTGGAAGCGCTCAGTACAGAGCGGCTAGAGCAGCAAATACAAGAAGCTATTATTGTTGCTATTCCTAACAGTAAAAATGCGATAAGAGAGCGCGACTTTACCCCTACAAATGTAGATTGGACATTTAACGGTCAGCTACTCGAAAAGTTTGAAAATATTGGCAACGCCGCAAATTACAGCGCCTTTTTTGAAAAGGAACTCATTCCACTCATTAATAAAAAATATCGCACATCAAATAAACGAGTTTTAATTGGCGAGTCTTTCGGTGGCTTGTTTGCCAGCTATGTATTGCTTATCAACCATGCGCTATTTACAGATTACTTAATTATTGATGCCACGTATCTTTGGGATAATAACTATCTCAATCGTTATTTTGATGAGAAGCAACTAATAAATAAGCTGCTTAAAGGTAATGTGTATTTTACCTTTGCAAATAATGCCGAAGCGTTTGGTGAGATTGGCAAAACAAATTACCAATGGGGCTTAGAGTTTGCTAAAAGATTAAAAATGCATTCAAGTAATAATTTACATATAAATCAACGTTACTTTGAAGGTGAAACTCATGGCACAGTCGCTGCGCTTAGCTGGTATTATGGGTTGAGAAAATTATTGCAGTTATGAAGTGTTAATGATCTTTAATTTATTTAAGCTTAAAGCTAAAGTCACCTTTATTATTAAACAAAAAAATGGAGCGTAGTTAAGTGATTGAACCTGTGAAAGAGTTAAACAAAGCAATTAATGCAGATTTAAATTTAGCTCCGCCTATCGATACTGCTTTAGCAAGTTGTAAAAAAACGCTAGTAATTATTTCATCAGTGTTATTAGCCCTTACTTTCTCAGGCGCGAAGGTTACAGAGGCAAATACTTTTATTTTTAAAATTACATTTACTAACCCTACAGGTATTAATACTCTTTTACTGTTATCGATTGGATATTTATTACTCCGATATAATTCTATATCTCACTTCTATACAGATAATTATAAAAAACAATTCGCTACAAGAGTTTTGGATAATAAGTTTTTTAGAAGGTATGACAGTTACAATGATGTAGTTGATGGATTTATCCCTGATTTGCTTAAACCAAAAAAAATATATCTTAATGATGATAAATACAAACACAGCAGTCATAGCTATTTAGACTATGACCTTAAAGTAAGGTTATTTTTTAATGCTTATATCGACCTTACTGAATATGACGAGCATGGCAACCCACGTCTATATAAGTTTTATTTAATAGACTCGAAAGATAAATTTCAGTATTTATTCGCACTCGGTATTATGTTTTCTCACTGGTTTCTGGAACAATTTCGTCAACGTGACTTTTTAGAGTTATATAGTCCAATGTTTATCGGATTCATAGCAGTATACAGTAGTGTATGGGTGAGGTTAGCATCATAAATTTTGAGCTTTGACTTCTAATTTAATACTGAGAGCTGAACTTCAACAGCGATCAGTATTAACTTATTTTCTGAACCTAGCCCCAAACCCAATAACTCCCATCAACAACACAAATCCCCACACAAACATGTTTCCATACTGGCTGTACACGCTATCGCCTTTTATAAGCTTAATGTTGGCTTTTAATATGGTAGCTTCAAACTGAGGCATGGTTTGTTGTGTGTGGCTTATAGGGTCGTATACGGCGCTTACACCATTGTTAGTAACACGCACTAGAGGGCGTTGTAGTTCGAGCGCGCGCATACGGGCTATTTGCATATGTTGCAAAGGCCCAATGGAGTCGCCAAACCAGGCATCGTTACTTACAGTAAAGAGTAGGTCGGAGTCGCTTTTGTAATTACCGCGTACTAAATCGGCAAAAACAATTTCGTAGCAAATAGCGGGTAGTAGGTTAAAGCCATTGGCGCGTAAGTTGTTTTGTACTTTATCGCCACGCGTAAACGACGACATAGGTAAATCGAATAACGGGGCAATAGGGCGCAGTAAATCTTGAAACGGTACAAATTCGCCAATAGGTAATAGCTGGTGTTTTTGATAGCGGTTTTTATCTAGGTAACGGTAATGCCCATGCTCGTCGTCGCGTTCTTTATTACCGACCACAATAAGTGTATTGAATATGTTTTTAGTATCGCGTTGGTAGTCAACAATACCGGTTACAAGGGCGGTTTTATTAAACGAGGCTGCACTGTCTAAATTGGCTAGGTAGGAATCAGCAAGCATTTCTATTTCGGGCACTGCGGCTTCTGGCCATACTATTAAGTCGGCATCCCAGTGAGGGCGCGTCATGTCTTGGTATTTGCTCATGGTGGTCCAAAACTCACTTGGCTCAAAGCGCAGGTGTTGTTGTATGTTTCCTTGAACGAGTAATACCGACATGTTTTTATCTGTGTAATGAATACTGCCTGTGGTATTTGCGCCTGTAAAAATGAGCGCAACAGCAATGGCCGTAACAACAGGGGTTTTAAAATCTTTTTGGGTTAAGCGATAAAGTGAAAAACCAATTGCTATACACACGAGGGTTAAGCCAAACTCGCCAATATAAGGGGCAAGCAGCCTGAGTGGTCCGTCGGTTTGTGTATAGCCAAAACTTAACCACGGGAAACCGGTAAGTACGGTACCACGTAAATACTCACTAATTGCAAAGCAAGCAATGAGTAATGCACCAAAGCTTTTAGGGCCAGTGGCAAAGCGTGTGGTTGCCCAAAAGGCAAGGGCTGGAAATAACGCTAAGTATGAGCACAAAAAAGCCATTAACGAGAGCGACGCTATAAGCGGCATACCGCCAAAGGTGGCAATAGAAACATGGACCCAGCTTATACCTGCACCAAACCAACCTAGACCAAATATAAAGCCATATTTAGCAGCGGTTTTTGCGTGTGCTTTACCGGTATTATTAGGGTTAATGCAAAAAATTATGGCACCAAGGCTAATAAATACAATGGGCCAAATTTCAAAGGGGGCATAGCCAAAAGTTAAAACAAGGCCCGCAACCAGTGCGAGCCATGCTTTTTTATCTTTTGCTAATAGGGTAAGTCTAGTTAGCAGTTTCTTCACTGTCGTTATCATCATCCTTAGGAACGGTGACTTGCAGTTGCAAAATACGACGATTGTCGGCGTTGGTTACTTTAAATTGGTAACCTTCTATGTCAATCGTTTCCCCACGGCTTGGCATGTGGCCAAATGCGTGCAGTACAGTTCCACCAATAGTATCGGCTTCGTCTGTGCTGTAGCCTGTTTTAAAATGCTCGTTAAAGTCATCTACAGGTGTGAGTGCTTGCACTACGTGAACATGTTTAGCAAGTCGACGAATATCTTGATGTTCTTCTTCTTCGTCGTGCTCATCTTCGATTTCGCCAACAATTATTTCAAGAATATCTTCAATCGTTACTAAGCCCGATACGCCGCCGTATTCGTCAATAACAACAGCCATATGGTAGCGTTGCTGACGAAATTCGTTTAGCAGTGTATCAACACGTTTGCTTTCAGGTACTACCATTGCTGGGCGTAAATAATCGCGTATTGATGGTAAGTGCTCGTCTTTATTTAAGATCAGTGGCAATAAATCTTTAGCGAGCAAAAAACCTTCTACATGATCTTTATCTTCAATCACCACCGGAAAGCGTGAGTGAGTTGAGTCAACCATCATTGGAATTAGCTCTTCAAGCGGTTTGTCGATCTCAAGAGTGATCATTTGTGAGCGCGGAACCATTATGTCTCGCACTTTAAGCTCAGACACGCCAAGCACACCTTCTATCATCTCTTTTGTTTCTGGATCGATTACGTCTCGTTCTTGCGCATCGGCAATAACTTCGACCAGCTCTTCTCTATTCTGGGGTTCCCCTTGCAACATTTGAGCTATTCTGCCCAACCACGTTTTGCCAGAAGAACCCTGGCTAGATTGCGAGTTACCGTCGCTCATTGCGTCTAATTGCTCCGTTAATTTAAATATCGTCCCGGTATGGGTCTGCTATGTTCAGCTCTGCAAGTAATTGCTTTTCTATGCTTTCCATCTCTAAAGCATCGTCACTCTTTATATGGTCAAATCCAAGCAAATGCAAGCATCCGTGAATAACCATATGAGCAAAGTGGTCATGAAATGACTTCTCTTGCTCAATTGCTTCAGCTAATACAATGGCTGGGCAAATAATTAAATCACCAACCAAGGGAATATCTATTCCTGGTGGTGCTTCAAATTCGAACGACAGTACGTTGGTCGGTTTATTTTTACCACGATAGTCGTTATTAAGCTGTTGCGATTGCGCTTCGTCGCTAATAACAATACTGAGCTCTGACTCATCACGATATTGGCTAAGGGCTTTGTCGGCCCACAGTGCAAATTGCTCTTCGCTTGGGAGGTTGTCAAACTCACACGCTATTTGTAAATCAAGTTCGGTTGTCAAAGTATTACTCTTTAGTAGTAGGCTGTTGAAGAGCAGCAAGTGCGTCTTTTGCATTTTGCTTTTCAATGCGCTTTAGTCGCTCGCTTTCGTCGTTACGCTCGTAGGCTTCAACTATGCGTGCTACAACAGGGTGGCGTACTACGTCTTGGGCTTTAAAGTAGTTAAAGCTAATTTCGTTTACACCATCAAGTACTTCCATTGCATGGCGAAGGCCTGAGCGTGTACCACGTGGTAAATCAACCTGTGTAATATCGCCTGTAATAACCGCTTTTGAGTTAAACCCTATGCGAGTTAAAAACATTTTCATTTGCTCGGCGGTGGTATTTTGGCTTTCATCTAAAATAATAAATGCATCGTTTAAAGTACGTCCGCGCATGTAAGCAAGCGGTGCGACTTCAATGATATTTTTTTCGATGAGCTTTTCTACTTTTTCAAAACCTAGCATTTCAAAAAGCGCGTCGTAAAGAGGGCGCAGGTATGGGTCTATTTTTTGACTTAAATCGCCGGGTAAAAAGCCAAGCTTTTCGCCCGCTTCTACAGCAGGACGCGTTAATAATATACGGCGTATTTCTTGGCGCTCAAGGGCGTCAACGGCGGCAGCAACGGCAAGGTAGGTTTTACCAGTACCAGCAGGGCCAATACCAAAGGTAATGTCGTGGTGTAAAATATTAGCCACATAAACACCTTGGTTATCGTTACGTGGTTTAATTACACCACGGCGTGTTTTAATCACCATATCTTTGCCATAAGCGCTGCTTGATGCGTCTTGCTCTAGGGCTTTTGATTCGGTAATAGCTAAATGAACGGCGTCGGGTTCTATTTCGCCTAACACACCACGTACTGGCTGAGTATCAACATAAAGGTTTTTTAAGATTTCTACAGCGCCGGCGCAGTTGTGTAATTTACCGGTTACTTTAAAAAAGTTGTCACGGTGAATTATTTCAACAGCCAGATGGCGTTCAATTTGTTTGATGTTTTCGTCAAACGGGCCACATAAAGAAGAAAGGCGTTTGTTATCGGCAGGTTCTAAATAAATCTCTAACGTTTTTAACTGATTACTCAAAATTGCTTCCTATAGTACTGCGCCAGTATTAACTGGCGCTAATAATTTTGACTAAGGAACGAAAGTAGCTACGCCAATTTCGTTAACAGTGTCTGGTTTTGGCTCTGCAGCTGCAGCTTTAGTTAAAATAGCTGAAGGCGCGATTTCACGTCGTAAGTTCATTTCTGATTCTGTACGAATTAAGTCACCACGTAAAGAATTAGGTAGTGCTTCGGTAATACGTACGTCAACAAACTGTCCGATCACTGTGTGTGGGCCAACAAAATTTACTACACGGTTATTTTCGGTACGGCCACGTAATTCCATTGGGTTCTTTTTAGAAGGACCTTCAACAAGTATACGTTGCTCTGTATCGAACATTTGGCGGCTAATTTGCTGCGCCATTTGTGTAATACGGTTTTGTAGTAAGTATAAGCGTTCTTTTTTCTCTTGCTCTGTTACGTCATCTGGTAAATCTGCCGCTGGTGTACCTGGGCGTGCACTGTAAATAAAGCTAAAGCTCATATCAAAACCAATGTCGCTAATAAGCTTCATGGTTGCTTCAAAGTCTTCTTGGCTTTCGCCTGGGAAACCAATAATGAAATCTGACGACATGCTTAAGTTAGGACGAATTTTACGTAACTTACGAATAGTCGATTTGTATTCAATTGCCGTATGGCCACGTTTCATTAGGTTTAATATACGATCTGAACCACTTTGTACTGGTAGATGTAAGTGATCTACAAGCTCTGGTACATCGGCGTAAACGTCGATGATATCAGGCGTAAATTCTACCGGGTGCGATGTGGTGTAACGGATACGGTCAATACCATCAATAGCTGCAATAAGACGAATTAAATCTGAGAAGTAACAAATTTCGCCATCGTGCGTGTCACCGCGGTATGCATTTACGTTTTGGCCAAGTAGGTTTACTTCACGTACGTTTTGCTCTGCAAGTTGTGCAATTTCAAGTAGTACATCATCTACTGGGCGGCTAACTTCTTCACCGCGAGTATATGGTACAACACAAAAAGTACAGTACTTAGAACAGCCTTCCATAATTGATACAAATGCAGATGGGCCATCGGCTTTTGGCTCTGGTAAACGGTCAAACTTTTCAATCTCTGGGAATGAAATATCAACAACCGATGAGCCTTTGTTGCCTTGCACTTGTTTAATCATTTCTGGTAAACGGTGCAATGTTTGCGGGCCAAAAATAACATCTACAAATGGTGCGCGTTGGCGAATAGAGTCACCTTCTTGTGAGGCAACACAACCACCTACACCAATTATTAAGTCTGGCTTGTCGTCTTTTAACAACTTCCAACGACCTAACTGGTGAAATACTTTTTCTTGCGCTTTTTCACGAATTGAACAGGTGTTAAGTAAGATTACGTCGGCATCTGTTGCATCATCAGTTAGCTGGTAGCCGTTGGTGGCATCTAAAAGTTCAGCCATTTTCTGAGAGTCGTATTCGTTCATCTGACAACCCCAGGTTTTAATATGCAGCTTTTTGCTCATTGAAATATTGCCTCGTGTTCAATTCGATAGTGGCACAAAAATGTGCTAGAAACAGGATTAAGGAGCAAGCATGCTCACTTAAAGGAGGCGTATTTTAGCTGGATACCCGCCCAGATCCAAGTATAGTTTTCATGTTTGTGATCTCAAATCAATACAGGGCGAGTTTAATGTGCTGTTAGGGATATCCTCTGGTATAAAACAAATTAATTTTGATACAATCAAAACAGACTCAAGTAATAATAAAATGATGAAAAACATGACCAAAAATAATGTGATAGTAGTGGGCGGGGGCATGGTTGGCGCGGCTATGGCGATAAAGCTGGCTCAACAAGGCTTTGGCGTGCGCATAATCGAAAAACACCTTATAGACCCATCACACATTCTTAGTAGCGATAAGGTGGATATTAGAGTGTCGGCTATTAATCGTTTTTCAGAAAATTTACTTGATGAATTAGGGTCAATGCCTCTTTTAAGGCAAAACCGCATAGCACCTTATCAACAATTAGAGGCTTTTGAGCGCGGTGGTGACAATTTATTATTTGATTGCGCCGACATAAACACGACACATTTAGGCCACTTGATTGAAAATAGTTTAATTCAAGCAAGTTTGTGGCAGCAATTTGGGCATTATAAGATTGAGGTTGTTGAGCAATCATTGCCGGTAACTAAAATAGAGCAAACGGATGATTTAATTACGCTTGTGTATGGAGATCAAACCTATACAGCTGATCTAGTAATTGCCGCCGATGGCGGGCAATCGCAACTGCGTGCTAAAGCTAATATTGGTATTACGGGTTGGCAGTACCAACAGCATTGCATGGGGGTATTAATTAAACTTGATGCCCCGCAACAAATTAAAACATGGCAACAGTTTACACCAACCGGGCCATTAGCATTTTTACCAATGCAGGCACCGTACGCTAATTTAATTTGGTACGACGATGCAAATACATTGCAAGCATTTAAAGGGCTAAACCGAACTCAGTTAAAAACGCACATACTGAATAAATTCCCAGAACTTGCTGGAGACTTTGAAGTACAAACCCATGCAGTATTTCCGCTTACTCGCCAACACGCTAATAATTATTCGCAAGGGCGCTTGGTTTTAGTGGGCGACGCTGCACATACAATTAACCCACTTGCAGGGCAGGGCGTTAATTTAGGTTTTCAGGACGTAGTGGCACTTGCTGAGGTTTTAAACGAAGCAGGAGATATAGGTTGCCCACTAAAACTTAAAGAATACGAGCGAGCTCGCCGCAGGGCTAATTTATTAATGATGAGCATGATGGACGCGTGTTACTTTGGGTTTTCTAATCAAATTACGCCACTTAAATGGGCACGCAGCCAGTTTTTAAAAATGGCTAATAATACGGGGCCAATAAAAAACTGGGTTTTAAAATACGCAATTAGTGGTGATTTAGGCTAAATTTAAAGTAGATATTAGAAAGGCTCATTTATGAGCCTTTTTTTATGTCTGTTTTTAAGTCAGCAAATAGTGACTCGGCTATATTGAACACGGTTTTAATTTAACTGGTGTTACATCACTAAATCGCAATTTAATAACTTTAAAGAGCCTGTGTGTGGATAATTTTTTTACAGTAATAATTATTTTAGGTGCGCTACTGCTTGTTGCTAGCTTAAAAACAACCGTTAAAGTTTGCAAAAAAACATCGCAAAGAGCATGGAGTGTACTGCTATGCGCTATTATTTTTTTTATTATAGGGTATTGGTGGATACTCTATTATTTTTCAAACCACGACATTGCACCCGTCGTTATGAATATGGTGGCTATGTTGTTACTTGGCGGTGGTGGGTTTGTTTTTTTAGTTATTAAACTGAGCTTAAAAAGTATTCTTAAAATAGAGCAAGCAACGCAGTATCAAAAATATCAAACTGAGCACGATAACTTAACAACTCTACCTAACCGCGATAAATTTTTTAAATCTTTAAGTAAACAAGTTGAATATCCTTCCCCATTTTCACTATTTTATATCGACTTAAATAACTTTAAACAAATTAATGATGCGTTTGGGCATCAGTGTGGTGACCAACTCTTGGCTGCATTTGCCAATAAACTAAATAAAGAATTATGCGGCATTGCTAAGTTATATCGAATAGGTGGCGATGAGTTTGCTTTTTTATTGCATACCGATACAGATGAAAGCATGAATTATTGTGTAAACATTATAAACTCAGCCGTCAAAAGTCCGTTTTGTACGAATGAGCAAATGGTTAAAATACAATTAAGTATAGGCGTAAGCCGTTTTCCTGATGATAGCCGATTGCCCGATCAGCTATTAAAAAAAGCTGACTTGGCACTGCATGAAGCTAAAAAAACATTTCAACCTTTGGTAAATTACTCATCTGCAATAGGTAAACGAGCTGAGGACTTTTTTGATTTATCAGCCAAAATTAAAGTGGCATTACATAAAGATGAGTTTGAGCTTTATTTACAACCCATAATGGACTCTAAAGATCTGCAATTACATGGCCTAGAAGCGCTTATCCGATGGCCGCAAGATGATGGTAGCTTTATTAGTCCAGAAAAGTTTATAACCGTAGCTGAGCGTACAGGGCTTATTTTTCCTTTATCGAAATGGGTTGTACAAGAAGCCGTTAATCATATTAGAAAGCTCAAGCTATTTGGTTTCAGCGGTACTATACATGTCAATTTATCAACGAAAGATATTGAAAGCAGCGAGTTTTACGATTTTATAATTAGTTTACTCGCAACCGACCCTACATTAAGCGACTCGTTAATTTTTGAAATTACAGAAGGTGCAATGATGACAAATATACCGGCTGCTAGAAAAATGATGCAACAGTTGAGTATGCGCGGGTTTAAATTTAGTGTTGATGACTTTGGTACTGGCTTTTCGTCACTGTCGTTATTAAGAGAGCTGCCAATTAATCAAATAAAAATTGATCAGTCGTTTGTCAAAGATATGCTTACTAACTCACCTGATTACGCCATTGTAGAATCTACATTGTTTTTAGCGAGTCGATTAAATTGCGATGTAGTTGCTGAAGGAATAGAAACTAAAGAGGTAGAACAGGCGTTGTTGAGTCTTAACTGTGATTATTTACAAGGGTATTTATATAGCAAACCAATAAATATAGATGAATTTATAAATGTTTATTTAAGTGCAGAAAAAGTAAGTTGAATTTAATGAGTATTGAGAAGTTTTAGACAGGGGAATCAAATTGGCTGGGATACCAGGATTTGAACCTGGGAATGCCAGGATCAAAACCTGGTGCCTTACCGCTTGGCGATATCCCAACTA
>NZ_JADYXO010000016.1:61961-114460 GCF_015864295.1 Pseudoalteromonas sp. NZS127_1
ATGGTGCGGAAAGAGAGACTTGAACTCTCACAACCTAAGTTACTGGAACCTAAATCCAGCGCGTCTACCAATTCCGCCACTCCCGCATCGTTTGTACAATAAAGTACAGGTAGTTATTTTAAACTCTTCATTGAGCTGCAATTTAACTCTTGCAGAGCCATTTCTAAAAGAAGAAATGGTGGCTAAGACGGGATTTGAACCTGTGACCCCATCATTATGAGTGATGTGCTCTAACCAGCTGAGCTACTTAGCCATTGTTGGCTGGGATACCAGGATTTGAACCTGGGAATGCCAGGATCAAAACCTGGTGCCTTACCGCTTGGCGATATCCCAACAATAACAATTGATAGTTTTAATTCTTATCAAGAATTATGGTGCGGAAAGAGAGACTTGAACTCTCACATCCTAAGATACTGGAACCTAAATCCAGCGCGTCTACCAATTCCGCCACTCCCGCATCATTTGTACAATAAAGTACAGGTAGTTATTTTAAACTCTTCATTGAGCAACAAAAAAATAATGGTGGCTAAGACGGGATTTGAACCTGTGACCCCATCATTATGAGTGATGTGCTCTAACCAGCTGAGCTACTTAGCCATCTTTTTTTGTTAGCACTTCATCGCTGAGTGCGGGGCGTATTATGCTGATATGACCCAAATTCGTCAACACCTTTTTTGCAAAAAAACACTTAACTGTGTTTGTTTGCAGGAAAATTAAGCTAACAGGCTAAAATTTAATAAAAATGCTGTTTTTTTAGCTGCCTTTAAGGCGCGGAATCTTAATTAACCCTGTACTTCTTTAATTAAGCGATATTACAAAGATAGACTAGTTGAGGCTAATTATTATTTTTATAATGCTTAAATACAAAAAAGGCTCGTAAAAACGAGCCTTTAAAAATTATTACCAAGTGAAATTGGTTTAATTTGTACTTATACGTTGAACAAGAAGTTCATTACATCGCCATCTTTAACAATGTACTCTTTACCTTCTTGACGCATCTTACCTGCTTCTTTTGCGCCACTCTCACCTTTAAAGGCAACAAAGTCGTCAAAAGCAATAGTTTGCGCACGGATAAAGCCACGCTCGAAGTCGGTATGGATTTTACCCGCTGCTTGTGGTGCTGTTGCACCTACAGGGATTGTCCATGCGCGTACTTCTTTTACGCCAGCTGTGAAATAAGTT
Source organism: Pseudoalteromonas sp. NZS127_1 (assembly GCF_015864295.1). Taxonomy (NCBI): domain Bacteria; kingdom Pseudomonadati; phylum Pseudomonadota; class Gammaproteobacteria; order Alteromonadales; family Pseudoalteromonadaceae; genus Pseudoalteromonas; species Pseudoalteromonas sp. NZS127_1. The sequence goes on from NZ_JADYXO010000016.1 coordinate 63,144, forward strand.
TGTAATTGTAGTAATTCATAACCACCACGAATAACAAGGTTAAGACCTGGCTCTTCTAGACCAAGATCAGCCATAAACTCTAGCTTGTCTTCGTCATCTAGTTCTGAAAGCTCAGACTCGATAGCGGCACATACAGGAACAACAATCGCATCTTCAGCTGCGGCAATAGCGCGTACGCGGTCAAGGTATGGGTTATTTTCAAAACCATCTTCAGCAACGTTTGCAATATACATTGTTGGTTTAATCGTTAAGAAGTTAATAGAGCTGATTGCTGCTTTTTCTTCTTTAGTTAGTGCTAGACCACGTAAAGTTAAGCCTTCGTCAAGATGCACTTTTACTTTTTCAAGTACAGCATTTTGCTCTTTAGCGTCTTTATCGCCACCTTTTGCTTTTTTTGAATTACGGAAAAGGGCTTTTTCAGCGCTATCCATATCAGCAAGTACTAACTCAGTGTTGATTACGTCAATATCGTCAGCAGGGTCAATAGTGCCTGCTACGTGGATGATGTTTTCATCTTCAAAACAGCGAACTACGTGGCCAATTGCATCGGTTTCACGAATGTTAGCTAAAAACTGGTTACCAAGGCCTTCACCTTTAGATGCGCCTTTTACTAAGCCAGCAATGTCTACAAATTCCATACTGGTGGTAAGAACTCGTTGAGGATTAACTATTTTAGCAAGTTCGTCTAGACGAGGATCTGGCACAGGTACCACACCTGTATTAGGCTCAATGGTACAAAAAGGAAAGTTAGCGGCTTCAATACCCGCTTTAGTTAGTGCATTGAAAAGCGTTGATTTACCAACGTTAGGCAAGCCAACGATGCCACATTTAAAACCCATAGTAAGATACCTTGTTTAGAATTCGTTTAAACGGTGTACTTGGACCCAAGTTACTAGGGTTTAAACGAATGTAGTCTGTTTTGTGCTTTTAACACACCATCTTTTGCAAGTATTTCCATGCAACGAACTGCTTCATCAACAGCAGCATCCATTTTTTCTTGGTCTGCTTTGACCGCTTTTCCAAGCACCCAACCAGTAACCATTTCACGATGCCCCGGATGACCTACACCAATGCGCAAGCGCATAAAGTCTTTTTGATTTGCCATTTTTGCAATAATGTCTTTTAAACCATTATGACCGCCATGCCCGCCGCCTTTTTTTAACTTGGCAACGCCTGGGTCTAAATCCAATTCGTCATGGGCAACTAAAATGTCCTCGACAGGGATTTTGAAAAAATTAGCTAAACTACCGACCGCTTTACCACTTAAATTCATGTAAGTAGTGGGGATCAATAATTTGAATTCTTGGCCTTGAATGATCACTTTGCCTGTAAGGCCGTGATATTTAGGATCGTATTTTAGGGTGCAGTTGTAGCGTGCAGCGATTTGCTCGATGAACCAAGCACCTGCATTGTGGCGTGTGTTTGCGTATTCGGGGCCTGGATTAGCCAGGCCCACAAGCATTTGAATAGAATTCAAGGTTGCGAGACCTTAAAAATTATTCTGCTGCTGCAGCGTCGTCTTCAACTGGAGCTGCTTTGTTTGCTTTGATAGTCAGGATAGACTGATCATGGCCTTCGCCTTTACCTAAATCTACAGAGCTAACGCCTTTAGGGAAAGTAAGGTCAGAAATATGAACAGAATCGCCAACAACAAACTTAGAAACATCTACTTCAATGAATTCTGGAAGTGCTTTTGGAAGACACGTAATTTCAACTTCAGTTAACTGGTGAACAACAGTTGCGCCAGCTTTAGTTACAATATCTTCACCGATGAAGTGAAGAGGAACTTTAGTTTGAAATTTATGAGTAGCATCTACACGTTGGAAATCAAGGTGAGTAAGCTTAGGCTTGAATGGGTGACGTTGGATATCTTTTAAGATTACTTCAACAGCTTCGCCATCTACGTTAAGCGTAAGGATATGCGTGTAAAAACCTTCGTCTTCTTGTGCTTTGATCATATCTTTATGAGCAAAAGTAAGAGATAAAGCTTCTTTGTCAGCTCCGTAAAGGATTGCAGGAACTTTGTCTTCGCGACGTAGGCGGCGGCTCGCACCAGTACCAGTTTCTACGCGAAGTTCAGCGTTATATGTATAAGTTTTGTTAGACATGATGTCTCCAGTTATTAAAATGTGTAGGGCCTTTGCGACCAAGGTCCCTAGCCAAAAGGCGCGCTATCATACCACCACGCCCAGACAAAATAAACATCGCTTACAAAAAAAGCGCCAAAAGGCGCTTTTATACTCAGGAATGTTTAATTTTAGTGTTCAAACATCGCTGAGATAGATTCTTCGTTACTAATACGACGAATAGTCTCTGCTAACATGTCAGCAAGCGTAAGTACCTTAATTTTATCAAGGGCTTTAAGCTCGTCAGATAGCGGAATTGAGTCAGTTACAATTACTTCGTCAATCATCGAGTCACGTAAGTTTTCTGCTGCTTTACCTGAAAGAATAGGGTGCGTTGCGTATGCAAATACGCGTTTAGCGCCATGTTCTTTAAGTGCTTCTGCGGCTTTACATAACGTACCACCGGTATCAATCATATCATCTACGATAATACAATCACGACCTTCAACGTCACCAATAATGTGCATTACTTGAGAAACGTTTGCTTGAGGGCGACGTTTATCAATGATTGCTAAATCGGTATCGTTTAGTAGTTTTGCAATTGCACGTGCGCGTACAACACCACCAATATCTGGAGATACAACAACGACGTCTTCAAAGTCGCGTTCTTTCATATCTTCAAGTAATACAGGGCTGCCAAATACGTTGTCTACTGGTACATCAAAGAAGCCTTGGATTTGTTCAGCGTGTAAATCAACCGTAAGAACACGGTCAACACCAACGCTTGATAAGAAATCGGCAACAACTTTAGCGGTAATTGGAACACGGGCAGAACGTACACGACGGTCTTGGCGCGCATAACCAAAATAAGGAATGACGGCAGTAATACGACCTGCAGATGCACGACGTAGAGCATCAACCATAACGATAAGTTCCATTAGGTTATCGTTTGTAGGGGCACAGGTTGATTGCAAGATAAAAACGTCCGAGCCACGAACATTTTCATTTATTTGAACACTGATCTCACCGTCGCTAAAACGGCCAACAACAGCATCGCCTAATTCAATATATAAACGTTTTGCAACTTTTTGAGCTAACTCAGGTGTTGCGTTACCAGCGAAGAGCTTCATGTCAGGCACGGTAGGGTTCCTCAGGCACTGAATATTTGGACTAACGGGCAATGATAAATACCACTGCGAGTTAACTTATGATTACTTGTACGTTACTTCATTGATCGAATATGGCGGTTAACTCCGTATGAGCAGGTGAGACATTTGCGCTTGAAGCCACAAAACCCTGCCAAGTATGGGGGAGATTTTCAAGTACATCTTGTGCTTGAACTTGACTAGCAAATTCGACAAAACAACATGAACCTGTTCCGGTCATCTTCGACGGTGCGTATTTTAGCAACCACTGGAGGGTTTTTTCAACCTCGGGGCAAAGCTTTTTAACTAAAGGCTCACAATCGTTGGTTAAAGTATGGTGTTTCCAATCGCCTATTATTTTTGGTGTGTCGCGTTTTAAATCTGGATGTGTAAATATTTTTGCAGTACTTACATGTTGGTTTGGGTGTACAACGCAGTACCATTTTTGTTCAAGTTTTACCTGGTGTAATTTCTCACCAATACCATGCGCTATGGCGCTTTGCCCTTGTATGAACACCGGAACATCAGCCCCTAATTTAAGTCCTAATTGGGCTAGAATTTCTAAATTTAGTTCTAATTTCCATAATTTATTTAGCGCTAATAAAGTACTTGCGGCGTCGGATGAACCACCTCCAACACCTCCGCCCATCGGTAAGCGTTTAATTAAATTTATTTTTACACCTAAAGAGGTTTTACAGTGTGTTTGTAATAATAAAGCCGCTTTATAGATGAGATTATCATTTAGGGGTATGTCTTTAGTATCACCCCCGACAGAAATACCACCGTCTGTTGTTAGCTCAAAATGCAATTCATCACCAAAATTTAAAAAAGTAAATAAGGTTTCTAGTTCATGATAGCCATCTTCTCGGCGAGCATTTATATGTAAAAATAAATTGAGTTTTGCCGGAGCAATAAGGGAAAAAGAGGTTTTGTTATTCATGTTTATTTAAATTGCCAATCGTAGAGTTGAATCTTAATTTTTATTTGTTGATGCTTTAGCGTCAGTTTAGTTGGTAACCAGTAACCTGCGTTTTGTACGTAAGTGCCGTAATCTATTTGCCATTTTTTGCCTGTATTATCAAACCATAATACTTGCTTTGCGCGGCCTAACTCATCAACAACTAAACTTTGGTCATCAATAGTCCCTTTAAGCCAATTATCGGCATTATCAACAGGGAGTGTAAAACCCGTTAAGCGCTTTAAAAGCTCTGAAGCGTTAGTATCAAAGTACTCATCGCCGTCAAATTCTAATTCAGCACCGTTTGCTGTTTGTTTAAGCGACAAAATACGCGTACCAATAAAGGTAGTCAGTATTAAATTATTGGAATTTGTTGTTTGCTGCCAATTTAAGTTTGCAGATTGACGCTCTTGTGGGCTAATAAACGCGAGTTTACCCTCGACCTGCCAAGTTTTTTGAGCAGCTAAACGTGGTTTCCAATCATCATAAAGTGTTGTTTTTGTATCAATTTGATGAGCACAGCCACCTAAAAACAAAAAAAACATGAATAAAATCAAATATTGTCGAATCAAATGTTGTTCCTTACTTTCCATATTCCGCTGATTTTTGGTAAAATTACCGCCTTTGAAGTAGGGCTCAGCAATATTTGGCAAATATGACCATAATAGCACTAGGTATAAATCACAAAACCGCATCCGTAGAATTACGTGAAAAAGTGGCCTTTTCGCCTGAGCAAATTTCAGAGGCGTTGCAACAATTAAGCGGCCATGCCGACTTTAATGAAGCGGTTATTGTGTCTACCTGCAATCGAACCGAGATCTATTGTAGCCTCGCTCAGCAAAATTCCCAAACACTGTTGACTTGGCTTGCCAGTTTCCATGGTTTGGATGAACATGAACTGAGCAGCAATATATACTGCCATGAAGGTAATGACGCCATTAACCACTTAATGCGCGTAGCTTGCGGTTTAGATTCCTTGGTATTAGGGGAGCCGCAAATTTTAGGGCAAATAAAACAATCGTTTTTTAGCGCTAAAACCCATGATGCTGTAGGTGTTACTTTTGATAGATTGTTTCAAAAAACATTTTCGGTGGCGAAACAAGTTAGAACCGAAACAAATATTGGCGCAAGCGCTGTATCGGTTGCATTTGCAGCTGTTAATTTAGCGAAGCATATTTACGGTAAGCTCGATAAAACAAACGTATTATTAATTGGCGCCGGCGAAACCATAGAGTTAGTTGCTAAACATTTATATCAAAATGAGCCACAAAATATCACCGTTGCGAACCGAACTATTGAGCGAGCTCGAAGCTTAGCTGATGAGGTGTCGGCGGATGTAATTGCTTTAGCGCAATTGCCAGAGCGTTTACATAAAGCCGATATAGTCATTAGTTCTACCGCCAGTACTTTACCTATTATTGGTAAAGGGGTGGTTGAGCAAGCGCTTAAGCAGCGCCGTCACAAGCCTATGCTATTTATAGATATTGCGGTTCCGCGCGACATAGAAAGCCAAGTAGGTGAGCTAGATGCTGCCTATTTATATTCCGTTGATGACTTACAAACCATTGTAAGCGAGAATATGGCAGCGCGTGAGCAAGCTGCACAGCAAGCGCAAATAATTATTACTGAACGCACCAAAGAATTTGCAATGTGGATGCGCTCACTCGATTCGGTAGATTTAATCCGCCATTATCGAAATGATGTACAAACAATTAAGTCAGAACTTGTAGAGCGTGCTGTTAGTCAGCTAAATACAGGTAAAGATGCAGAAAAAATTATATTAGAGCTCGCCAATAAATTAACCAATCGCTTAATGCACGCGCCTACCCGTGCAATACAAGACGCAGCGAAAAAAGGTGAAGTGGCGCAGCTAAACCAGTTGAAAAAAATGTTAGGTATTGATCAGGAATAACCGTTAAATGAAAGAGTCTGTTTATAATAAATTAGAAACCTTAGTAGAGCGTTACGAAGAAGTACAAGCGCTACTAAGCGACCCGTCGGTCATTAGTGATCAAAATCGTTTTCGTGGGCTTTCAAAAGAATACTCTGAGCTTGAAGAGATTGTAAAAACGTTTTTAACTTACAAAGAAACGCAAGATGATTTAGCCAGTGCAGAAGAAATGCTTAAAGATTCTGACCCTGAAATGCGTGAAATGGCGCAAGAAGAATATAAAGAAGCTAAAGCACAAATTTTGGCAATTGAAGATCAAATTCAAGTATTAATGTTGCCAAAAGATCCGCGAGATAATAACAACGTGTTTGTTGAAGTACGCGCTGGAACAGGCGGTGATGAAGCGGCTATTTTTGCTGGCGACTTATTCCGTATGTACAGCCGCTATGCAGAAACTAAAAAATGGAAAGTAGAAGTTGTGAGCACCAATGAAGGTGAGCACGGTGGTTACAAAGAAGTTATTGCAAATATTAGTGGCGAAGGCGTTTACGGTCAATTAAAGTTTGAATCAGGTGTACACCGCGTACAACGTGTGCCAGAAACTGAGTCACAAGGGCGAGTTCATACCTCTGCGTGTACTGTTGCGGTAATGGCGGAAGTACCAGAGGCAGAAGCGATACAAATTAATACCGCAGATTTAAAAGTTGATACATTTCGTGCATCAGGCGCAGGTGGTCAGCACGTTAATAAAACAGATTCTGCTATTCGACTTACACATATACCTACCGGTGTTGTGGTTGAGTGTCAGGATCAACGTTCACAGCATAAAAACCGTGCTAAAGCGATGTCAGTACTTGCAGCACGTTTACAACAGGCTGAAGATGAAAAGCGCCATGCGGCAGAAGCATCTGAACGTCGTGACTTAGTAGGTAGTGGCGATCGTTCTGAACGTATCCGTACTTATAACTACCCACAAGGTCGTATTACCGATCACCGTATTAACTTAACACTTTATCGTTTGAATGAAGTGGTAGCGGGTGATTTAAGCTGCGTTATTGACCCATTAATGCAAGAACATCAAGCTGACTTATTAGCGGCTATGGGCGACGAGTAATCGTGAGCCAAACTCTTGAACAAGCTATTGCTGCAGGCGCTAATTTATTAGCACCTAGCAGCGAAAGTGCTAAATTAGACGCACAAGTTTTACTTCTACATATTCTTCAAAAACCTCACAGTTACCTTTTTACTTGGCCAGAGCATGCGCTTAATGCCGAACAACAACAGCAATTTAATACATTTTGCCAAAGACGTTTAAACGGTGAACCTGTTGCACATATTACGGGGCAACGTGAATTTTGGAGCTTATCGCTTGAAGTTAACGCAACAACTTTAATACCTCGACCAGATACTGAAACGTTAGTAGAGCAAGCACTTGAAGTGGCTGTACCTGCTACATCTAAAGTGCTTGATTTAGGCACGGGTACTGGTGCAATTGCGTTGGCATTGGGTAGTGAAATGCCTAACTGGCAAATTATTGCAGTAGATAGAGTAAGCGATGCAGTTGCACTTGCTACACGTAATCAGCAGCGACTGGCAATTAATAACGTGCGCGTTAAGCAAAGTAATTGGTTTAGCGAGTTACATGGCGAAAAGTTTAACCTAATTGTTACCAACCCGCCTTATATTGAAAGCAGTGATATACATTTAAATCAGGGCGATGTGCGCTTTGAGCCTTTGTCGGCATTAGTGGCTGATGATTGTGGAATGTCTGATATTAAACAAATAATTACACAATCACGTGACTATTTGTTATCTAGTGGCTATCTTTTAATAGAACACGGTTTTGAGCAAGGTGAAGCTGTTCGTCATTTCTTCAAAAAAATGGCATTTGTGGATATTAAAACAGTGAAAGACTTTGGTGATAATGACCGTGTAACGTTTGCACAGTGGCCCTAAAGAATAATAATTGCCTGCTAGTGCGTTAAATAATGCCATGAAGGAATTTCGACTATGATGGGTGATTTTTTATTTTCAGATGAGCCAGAAGAAGCAATCAATGAGATTGAACTCGGTACCTGGAAAGTATTAATCGTTGATGATGAACCTGAAGTTCATGCTGTTACAAAACTAGCGTTGAGTGATTTTGAGTTTCAAAATAAACGCTTAGAATTTATTAGTGCGTACTCAGGTGCTGAAGCAAAAGAGCTTGTGAAAGAGCATCCAGATGCAGCCATTGTACTACTTGATGTAGTAATGGAGACCGATGATGCCGGTTTGCAAGTTGCTAAGTTTATTCGTGAAGAAGCTAAAAATAATCATATTCGAATTATTTTAAGAACGGGTCAACCTGGTCAAGCACCTGAACGACAAGTAATTATTAATTATGATATTAACGATTACAAATCTAAAACAGAGCTAACGGCTCAAAAGTTATTTACTGTTATTATGTCGAGCCTGCGTTCGTATCGGGATATTATTTCGATTGAGCAGTCACGCGAAGGGCTTGAGAAAATAATTATAGCGTCCCGTGATATTTTTTCTGCGCATTCAATAGAGCACTTTATTGAAGGCGTTATGCAGCAGTTAACTTCTTTACTCGGTATTGCTGATCAAGCTATGTATGCAACTACTTTAGTTGCGCAAAATCCTGAAGCACAAAATAATAAAAAATTAATTGTTTGCTCGGGTACCGGTGACTTTGAAAAAAGTGAAGGTAAAGAGCTCGATGAGGTATTACAAGCTGAACAATTAAGTGCATGTCATCAGGCGCTTAATGAAAAAAGCATTATTTATAAAGATAACTACTTATTTGCGTATTGTAGCAGTGAGTACAATCATAATTCGATGCTATTTATATCAGGTATTCCAAAGGATTTAACGGATACTCAGCGCCATTTAATTAAGATTTTCTCTCAAAACGTGCAACTTGCGTTTGAAAATGTACAACTTCAGTCTGAAATAGAAGCAACGCAACAAGAGCTTGTTTACAGGTTAAGTGAAGCGGTAGAGCAACGCTCAACAGAAACGGGTAATCATGTTAAGCGTGTAGCACATATTTGTCATATATTGGCACAAGGGTATGGCTTATCTAAGCATGATGCTGATTTAGTAAGGTTGGCGTCGCCTCTTCATGATGTAGGCAAAGTGGGCATTCCTGATGCGGTATTAAATAAACCAGCAAAGTTAGACGCCCAAGAATGGGAAGTGATGAAAACCCATACTGATAAAGGCTATACTATTTTAAAAGACTCGCCGCATGAGATTGTTAGTGCAGGCGCAATTATTGCAAAAGAGCATCATGAAAAATGGGATGGCTCTGGTTACCCACAAGGTTTAAGCGGAAACGCAATTAATGTATTTGGTCGTATAGTTGCACTTGCTGATGTATACGATGCACTTCGCCATAAACGATGCTATAAAGAACCTTGGACACTGCAAAACGTAGTTGATGAAATTAACGCTCAAAAAGGCACACACTTTGAACCAAAATTGGTTGAAGTATTTAACGAGAAGCTTGATGAGTTAGAAGCGGTTCTTAACCGTTTTCCTGATTAAATTTTTATAAAACAGAAGTACAGGGGCATATGGATTATTTAGCAGTAAAGCATTCACACATGGCAATTGCGATGTTGAGTGTGATTTTATTTTATGTTCGCGCATTTTCGCGAATGGGCAGTGGTAAATTAGCAAAAAATAAAGCGGTAATGATTGGTAGTCATAGTATAGATACTTTGTTATTAGTGTCGGCACTTACGCTTATATTTATGGCTAAAATTAACCCGTTTGAACAATATTGGCTATTAGAAAAAATAGTTTTAGTGGTTATATATATTGGTATTGGGGCTAAAAGCGCCAGACAAACTAAAATGACGGCTAAAGTTGCTTACGTTTTAGTTAACACTGCTGTTATTTTAGCGATAGGTTATTTAGCGACGTCTAAATCAGCTTTTTTGCTTTAAGTAATACCTGACTATTTGAGCTTTATAGTTGTTTTATAAAGCTCAAATACGACTCCCTCTCAGAAAATATTCAAAAAAATCTCTATATTGGTATATAGCTTTAAAGTTAGGTAAACTACGCCTTCGTTTTCTAAAATGTTGCAGTATTAATGACTACCCTCGGGTTTGACGAACACGATGAATCTTATCTTGATGATGCTTACGATGAATTTACACCTCCAGCGATTTACCGCTGTATTAAAGCAGAGTCAAAATGGGACCCTCAGATAGATTTAACACCATGTTATGAAACTTTAACTGACTTTGAACAGCAAATTTCAGCGCTGTGTTTAAAAGTGAGTGATGAGCACGATTGCTTCGAAAAATTATTAGATATGTTTTACAGCGATTGGCTATTTAGTGCCTCAGGCTTAAAAGTGCCAGAATACAAATTAAATACATTAAGCTATACGCTTTCTATGCGTAGTGGCTCACCAACAACGCTTGCAATTATACTTTGTCACTTTTTACAACAAGCTAACTTTGATGCAAATCTTAGTCTTACGCTGGGTGATGTTGGTGTTCATGTGGCGATAAGTGATGAAGAGGGCTACATAATTGAGCCAAGCAGCGGGCAACAAAGCTGGTATATCATCCCTGAAAACGCAGATGAAGATGATGGGCAAGAACAAGAGCCTTTAGAGTTAATTTTTGATGACGAAGTATATAAGCTATTTTTAGCTCAGCAAAAGTGGTCTTTCATTAGCGAAAACAAATTTGGTCATGCTTTGACCTGTGTAGAGATGCTAATGGAGCTAATAGGCGACGACCCGTATGAGAGACGCGACAGAGGTTACTTATTAAATCAGCTCGGTTGCCCTAAAATGGCACGTGATGATTTACAGTTTTTTGTCGATGAGTGTCCGGACGATCCTGCAATAGAGATTATTCAACACCAAATAGAAGAACTAGAAGATAATAATAAAACGCACCATTAAGAATAGGAATAATTATGGTTGAAACTCAAAGCGCATTAATTACAAATGATGCCGTTGTGCTTGGTTTGCTTGCTATTATTTTGGGGTTTATTTTTAAAACCTCAAACAGTGAGCGTCCAGCTTTAAAACGATTTTATAAATACGTACCTGCTTTACTACTGTGTTACTTTTTACCTTCGTTATTAAATACCTTTGGTATTGTAGATGGTAATAAATCCAATGTTTATTATGTGGCTTCGCGCTACTTACTGCCTGCTTGTTTAATACTGCTTACCATTAGTATTGATTTAAAAGCTATTATTAACTTAGGCCCTAAAGCGCTCATTATGTTTTTAGTGGGTACATTGGGCATTGTTATTGGTGGGCCATTAGCTATTTTAGTCGTGAGTGCATTTGACCCAAGTATTGTTGGTGGTCATGGGCCCGATGCAGTATGGCGCGGTATGACAACCGTTGCGGGTAGCTGGATTGGCGGTGGTGCTAACCAAGCATCAATGAAAGAGATGTTTGAAGTTGGTGGTGATATATTTTCTGTAATGATTACAGTAGATGTAATAGTCGCGAATATTTGGATGGCTGTTTTATTGTTAATGGCAGCAAACCATAAAAAGATTGATGCAGCTACGGGTGCTGATACAAGCGCAATTGAAGATTTAAAAAAACGTGTTGAAGCCTATCACGCTGAACATGCCCGTATTCCTACTCTTAACGATTACATGACGCTGCTTGCAATTGCATTTGGTATAACCGGTTTAGCGCATTTTTGTGCTGACTTTTTAGGTCCGTACTTTGGCACTACTTATGAGTGGGCAAAAGAGTACAGCTTAAACAGTAAATTCTTTTGGCTAATTGTTATATCAACAACGATTGGCATAGGCTTATCGTTTACTAAAGTGAGACAAATAGAAGCGTTTGGCGCTTCAAAAGTAGCCTCTAGCTTTTTGTATATTTTAGTTGCATCGATTGGTTTGCATATGAATGTAACCGCTATTTTTAATAACCCAGGGTTATTTTTAGTTGGTGCCATTTGGATGTTAGTGCATGCAAGCATAATGTTAGTAGTAGCTAAACTAATTAAAGCACCGTTATTTTATATGGCTGTGGGCTCGCAGGCTAATGTGGGCGGTGCAGCGTCTGCACCTGTTGTAGCATCAGCATTTCACCCTTCGCTTGCGCCTGTTGGTGTCCTGTTAGCTGTACTGGGCTATGGTGTGGGTACTTATATGGCTTATATTTGTGGATTAATGATGCAAGCAGTTGCACCGTAAGGAATTTAAATGAAAGACCAAATTATTAAAATTAATGAAATTGAACTAGCAAACAACAAACCGTTTGTATTGTTTGGTGGTATTAACGTATTAGAATCTCGTGATTTAGCAATGCGTGTTGCAGAGCATTACGTAGAAGTTACGACGAAACTCAATATTCCTTATGTATTTAAAGCGTCATTTGATAAGGCTAACCGTTCTTCAATCAATTCGTACCGTGGTCCTGGTATGGAAGAAGGTTTAAAAATATTTGAAGAGATTAAAAAGACTTTCAACATACCGCTTATTACTGATGTACATGAACCGCATCAAGCAGCACCTGTTGCTGAAGTTGTTGATGTAATTCAGTTACCAGCCTTTTTAGCACGTCAAACAGATTTAGTTGTGGCGATGGCTAAAACAGGTGCAATTATTAACGTGAAAAAACCACAGTTTTTAGCGCCGCATGAAATGCGCCACATCATTACTAAATTTAATGAAGCGGGTAATAATAACATCGCACTTTGTGAGCGTGGTTCTAGCTTTGGTTACAACAACCTAGTGGTTGATATGCTGGGTATGGATGACATGAAAGCAATGGCGCCTGTTATTTTTGATGCAACACATGCGCTACAACGCCCTGGTGGACGAGCTGACTCTGCTGATGGTCGTCGTGCACAAGCTGCAGAGCTTGCACGTAGCGGTATGGCGCTAGGTATTGCAGGTTTATTTATTGAGGCGCATCCAAACCCTAACGAAGCTAAATGCGATGGCCCATGTGCGCTAGCGCTTAGTAAGTTAGAAGGATACTTAACGCAAATGAAAGCGGTTGATGATTTAATTAAAAGCTTTGCCCCACTTGATACAAGTGCAAGCGATTTATAATTAAGCATGATGTTTATTAAAAAGCGACTCAGGTCGCTTTTTTTATGCCTTTAATATACACAAACTTATATGATGTATATAATCTCACGCATAAGAAAAACTAATTCTAAGCTTGGTTATTATGTCAAGACGGGTACCTCCATTAAACGCATTAAAAGCCTTTGAAGCGGCTGCGCGTCATTTAAGTTTTACTAAGGCTGCAGAAGAGCTCTATGTAACGCAGGCGGCAGTAAGTCATCAAATAAAAACACTTGAAGAGCATTTAGGTTTAAAGTTGTTTTTACGTAAAAACCGCTCATTATTATTAACTGAAGAAGGCCAAGGCTATTTTTTAGATATAAAAGAGATTTTTACTCAGCTTATTGATGCAACTGAAAAGCTATTAGCCCGTGGTGCTAAGGGCTCATTAACGGTTAGTCTAACACCCAGTTTTGCTATTCAGTGGTTAGTGCCTCGTTTGAGTTTGTTTAATGAGTTACACCCAGAGATAGACGTGCGAATAAAAGCACAAGATCAAGATGAAAACTCACTGACTGATGACGTAGATATTGCTATTTACTATGGAAGAGGTCATTGGAATGGCGTACAAGCGTACAAACTTCATACCGAGTATTTAGTACCACTTTGTAGTCCTATGTTATTAAGCGGATTAAAGCCGCTTGATCAACCTAGTGATTTAGCGCATCACACTTTATTGCATGATACCACACGTAAAAACTGGAAAACGTGGATGAAAACTGCAGGCGTGCGTAACATTCAGGTAAATCAAGGACCTATATTTAGTCACTCATCAATGGTGTTACAAGCTGCAGTACATGGGCAAGGTGTGGCAATTGGTAATAGTGTATTAGCTAAACCCGACATAGATGCAGGGCGTTTGGTTATTCCGTTTAATCACAGTCTAGAAAGTAAAAATGCATATTACTTAGTGCTTCGCGAATCGCAAACAGAGCTTGGTAAAATAGTTTCGTTTAAAGAGTGGATGCTGAGCTTAGTAGAGCATGAACAAGAACATGAGTATTAATAATGATTGAATGGTTTAAAAGCACCGCACAACCTGCAATTGCACAGTTTATATTTGCGCATGGTGCAGGTGCCGGTAGCGATTCTGACTTTATGCAACATATGGCAAAATTAATAAGCGAGCAAGGTGTTGATGTTGGTTTATTTGATTTTGAATATATGCAAATTGCTAAACAAACTAATAAACGTAGGCCTCCAGAGCGAGCGCCAAAGCTACTTACTTATTATGAGCAAGTGCTTGGTCAGGCGCAGCCAGATTTACCGTTATTTATAGGCGGTAAATCGATGGGCGGACGCATGGCATCAATGCTTGCGTGCAGCACAGAGCAAAGACTTTCGGGTGTTATTGCATTTGGTTATCCATTTCATCCGCCGGGTAAGCCAGAAAAGTTACGCACCGATCATTTTGCTGATATTGTTTGCCCTTTTTTAGTATTACAGGGCGAGCGAGATACATTTGGTACACGTGAAGAACTGCTTACTATGGAAATGCCAAAACAGCCTTTACTCACATGGCTGACTGATGGCGATCATTCATTAAAACCACGTAAAAAAAGTGGCGTAACTGAACTGAAAAATAGAGAAACAGCAGCGTTAAGTGCCGTTGAATTTATTAAGCAACAAGTAGAGATGTGTTAAGACTCGATTAGGGGATTAGATGATTAAATTATTTTTAATGGCCGGCAGTATTTTTTGTATGCTCTCGGTTATGTTAGGTGCATTTGCTGCCCATGGTTTAAAAAGCCGTTTATCGGAGTATTCATTAGGGGTTTTTAAAACAGCTGCTGAGTATCAAATGGTGCATGGCCTTGCACTTATTGCGGTGGCTATTTTAATTAAATGGGGCATAAACCTGAGTTGGGCTGGTGGCTTTTTTATAACGGGCACACTACTTTTTAGTGGCAGTTTATATTTACTCGCTCTAACAGATATGAAGTGGCTAGGGCCGATAACACCGCTTGGTGGATTGTGCTTTATTATTGGTTGGATTGTTATTTTAGTGCAAGTCGCACGATTTAAGTTTTAAAGAGTTTAAGGGTTAATATGTCTAGTGTTGTGATTTATTGTCGTAGTGGTTTTGAAAGCGATGCCGCTGCTGAAATAACGTTTCATGCTGCAGAGCAGGGTTTTGCAGGGTATGTAAAAGCAAAGCCAAATACAGGTTATGTTGTTTACGAATGTTTTGAAGCGCATCACAGCGACGAAATAATCAAAAAAGTCGATTTTAAAAATATGGTGTTCGCACGCCAATGGTTTGCCGGTACATTACTTGAAAACATGCCAGTAGAGGACCGTGTAAGTGCAGTAGTTGAAGCTGCTAAAGATTTTACATTGTGCTCAGAGCTGCGCGTAGAAACGCCAGATACAAATGAAGGCAAAGAGCTTTTAACGTTCTGTAAAAAAATATCAACGCCGCTTAAAAAAGCCCTCGAAAAACAAAATACAGTACTGCGTGAGCCAAAAGCAAACCGCCCAGTAATGCATGTCATGTTTTTAACAAACAATACGGCTTATGTTGGTTACTCGTATAGCTTTAATAATTCTCCATTTTTCATGGGTATTTTACGCCTTCGTATGCCAAGCGATGCACCTAGTCGTTCAACGTTAAAACTCGACGAAGCGTTTAATGTATTTATTCCTGAGCAACAACGTGAATCACGCGTGGCAGCAGGTATGCGCAGTGTTGATTTAGGTGCATGCCCGGGTGGTTGGACTTATCAGCTTGTACGCCGTGGTATGTTTGTAAGTGCGATTGATAACGGCCCAATGAATGACGATTTAATGCAAACGGGTCAAGTTAAACATTTTAGAGCAGATGGTTTTAAATATCGCCCAGAAAAAAGAAATATTACTTGGTTAGTGTGCGATATGGTGGAAAAACCAACCAAAGTGACTACGCTAATGATTGACTGGGCAGTAAATGCATACGCAAAAGAGTTTATATTTAACTTAAAACTACCTATGAAAAAACGCTTTGATAGTGTTTATGAATGTCTTTCGATGATAAGAAAAGAGCTTGAGAAACATAGCATTAATTACGAGTTACAAGCTAAACATCTCTATCATGATCGTGAGGAAATAACCGTTCATTTAAACGTTACTAAGGTGCCACAAAATTTGTATAGTTAATATGTAGAGGCTAAAAGTGGTAAAAAACAATATTAATAAATGGCTAAGTTTACTTTTTTTATCACTTTTAATCACAGGTTGTGGCGGCGGCGGAGATGGTAGTGATTCAACTACGCCCTCTGGTAACGCTGCGCCCAGTGTTACGCTCTCTGTTAGTAGTAACGTTATTGTCTCTAACCAATCGTTTACTATTACTGCGCTTGCAAGTGATAGTGACGGGCAAATAGCCAATTATCAATGGCAACAACTTAGTGGTCCTGAATTTACATTTATTGTTAATGGCAATACGCTTACAGCCACTGCACCGAGTGTAACCACTGACACGACCTTTAGTTTTTCAGTTACTGTTACTGATAATTCAGGTGCTACTGCACAACAAGTATTTTCAGGCACTATCACTTCTCAAAATAATGCACCTACAGTTAATATTACAGGCCCAAGTAGTGCACTTGCTAACACACAAGTAAGCTTAGTTGCTAACGCTCAAGATACAGATGGAACCATAAGCACTATTAGTTGGATTCAGTCTGCGGGAGATAATGTTGATTTTAGCCAATCAGATGGTGTACTTAGTTTTACTGCCCCCAATGTATCTGAAAATACAACGCTAGGCTTTAGCGTAACCGTAACTGACAATGCCGGTAAAAGCGCTCAAGCGAGTAAAACGGTTTTAATTAATCAAGTAAATAGCGCGCCAACAGTCATTGTTACAGGCCCAGAAGAAGCTGAAAAAGATGACAGTGTAACCCTAGTTGCAGATGCACAAGACAGCGATGGTAGTATTAATAGCATAACCTGGCAGCAAACAAGTGGCCCTGTAGTTGAACTTACCCAAACAGAAACAAGTATTAGTTTTAATGCGCCTACTGTTGCACAAAATACCAATGTTACGTTTGTAGTAACTGTTACCGATGACGATAACGCTACAAATAACGCCCAGAAAATAGTTGTAATATTAGCCCCAAATAACCCACCGACTGCCGATGATGTAAATATAAATGTGCAATATAACCAAGCCACAGAATTTAGCTTAGTGGTTAGCGACGCAGATAACGATAGCGTACAGATTGACTTTGGTGATGATTTAAATGGAGCGCAAATCAGTGTTATTGATGACCAAGCCTTACGTTTTAGTTACACACCTCCTGCAAACAGTATCACTCCACAAAGCTATACGTTAACGGCGACTGATACAAAAGACACAACTGAATTTGTATTGAATGTTACCGTTGTTGATTCAACGCCCGCTACAATTAGTAATGTAACGCCCCAAAATAGTAATGAACCAGTATTTGTAGATAGCCCTGTTAGCATTACATTTTCAGATATTATGCTCGTGAGTACTTTAGCCGTTAACTCTAGCAGTGGTACTTGTACTGGAAGCGTACAAGTGTCAGCAGATAATTTTACTACTTGCTTGGCCTTAACTATTGAAAGTTTGTCGGGTACTACCAGCGACACAAGTACTTATTTTCATACTGTAAATTTAAGCGCAAGCTTTGATGAAGACACTCAATATATTGTTCGTGTTACAGCTGATTTAGCTAATTTTGATAGCACAACTATTTTGGCGCAAACTGCCACCTCGTTTACAACTTCTAGCCAAGATATAAAAATAACAGAGCTTTCATCTGTGCAATTTAGTAATGACTTACCTTGGATTGAACTTTATAACGGCACCGGTGCGACAGTAAATTTACAAGACTACTCTCTTAAAGCTCGCAGTATTAATATGTCTGATAGTACGTTGAGTGGTGAGCAAATATTTACGCTGCCTAATAAAGAGCTTTTAAATGGCGCCTATATTATTTTACAAAGCCGCTTTGGCGATGACTTTTTAGCAAGTGCGTCATTAAATAACACTAAGCTTGTGCTTGTTGGTAGCGCGAATGATCAAATTAGGCCTTATTGGTACATAAATGGTTTTGCAGAATTACTTAATAGTGCGGGTACACAAACTATCGACTTTGTTAAGTTTGGAAATTCAACCCAAGAGCCTGTAACAGCCTCGCAGTGGCAAGGCGAAAATGCTGCACAAATACCGCCAGAGCAGGGCGCCAGCTTAAAGCGTACGCTCGGCGCAACCGATACTAACCAAAATACAGACTGGAACTACTCAGTATTCAATACTCCGGCAGGGCCTAATGATATAACTTGCTCAATAGATGATGATGAAGACGGTATTCCAGATTGCGCAGAGGTAGAGGGGGCAACATTTGGTGGACTGCCTTTATATGAATGGGGAGCGCGTACTTCACAAAAAGATATATTTATTGAAATAGATTATATGGATAGTAGTGATGTTGGAATAACGCCTCATCGAACAGCACTTGAAAAAATTGTTAGTGTATTTGCAAGTAAAGGCTATACCGTTCATTTTGATGTAGGTGACTTATTTGATCAAAATAGCGATATTGCGCTGCAAAACTTTGATTTAGGTGGCGGAAATGTTGTCCCTTTTAATAGTTATACTCCGTTTGAGTACGATTTAAGTAGCCCTAATTTATTTGCTTATAAAATGGAATATACCGATATAACCCGCAGACCCATTTTTCATTACTTATTAATGGCAAGTAGTGGAAATGAAGATGGCAGTATTAGTGGGTCGGGTATTGCTGAGATCAGCGGTAATGATTTAATGGTAACCATGGGGGGCTGGGGCTTAACGCTCGATACGCAAATAGCAACCAATGTAACTTATAATTATCAAGCATCAACTATCTTTCATGAGCTAGGCCATAACTTAGGCTTATACCATGGTGGCGATGAAGAGGTTAACTTTAAGCCTAATCATTTAAGCTCTATGAATTATTTATATCAATTAGCGGGTTTATCAACAATAGGTAATAACGAAGGCGATCGTTATTATGTGCGTTTTTATCCAGGCAATGCTAGCTGCGATATTACACCAAATACTAATAGTCATTTAGGCTCTACAGATGATTTTATTATTGATTATTCAAGTGGTAGTTCAGCAGATTTAAATGAGAGTACAATACTTGAAGCACAGGGGTTAAATCGAAATGCCTCACTACCTGTTGATTTTAACTGTAATGCAATTAACACCGAAAGCTTAACCAGCTTTGATACTAATCAAGATAATACAATATCAATGCTTAGTGATGTAAATGAGTGGAGCATGCTTAATTTGCAGTTTTATATGCAAAGTGCAGGTAATCGGTTTGGCGTGCCAAATACTAATAATAGTAAGGTGTATAATTTACAAAGCTCACCTACTAATATTGAAACGCTGCCCAGTTATATAAAAGAAGCGCAGCCAAGTAGTGCAATTATTGCTGAGTTAAAAGCAATTAAAGAGCATTAATATGAAACTAGGGTTAAGTATTAAGTTTATTGTTGGTAGTAGTTTTTTAAGCTTACTAATAGCGTGTAGCGATACTAACAATGCACGTGAATGGTTACTAAAAAATGACAATTTATATTACAAAAATACAGCTATTGACTGGCGAGTTGAATCAGTAAAGGGCTGTAAGGCATGCGTTGTAAGCCAAGATGTTGTTTATCAGCCTGAAGGCATTAGTAGTTATAATACGTTAATGCAGAGTCAAAATTGGGTGGCGGTACATGAGTTAAGTAAAATCAATGTTATCCGTTTAAAGATGCCAGACCAAACACCTTACTTATTCGTAGAGCGTATAAAAGGGCGAACACTAAAGCTGTTTGATCAGCAGCAAAACTACAGTATAAAAATTGGTGAAGTTACAGCCGTTAATTTTAACAATCAGCGCTTTAGTATTTTGATTAAAAAATTTGAAGAAGTAGATAAACAAAGCGTCGCATTACCAAGGCGTGCATCGCTTGAGTTTATTGTTTTAAAAATAGATTAAAAAAGCACCTTAGGTGCTTTTTTATCTCGGGTGCGGTGTCCTTTGAATATTGAAAAGTCAGCAACCTCTTAATTAACTACGGTATTTTGGTCGATAATTATCGACCCACAAACGTGTTGCACCACACACAGCTACAGGCATAACTATTAAGTTTACAAAGGGTATAGCCGTTAATAACATAACAGCAAAACCAAACCCGTATGATAAACCTTGCTTAGATTTTAAATCGTCTTTCATCTGCTTAAAGCCAATTTTATGGTTATCAAACGCATAGTCTTCATACTGCACCGCGTACATCCAACAGGTAAACAAAACCCATAGTATTTGGCCAATGACAGGTAAAACCCAAAGTAGTATGAAAAAACCAATAGCGCGAGGAAGGTAATAACATAATTTTTTCCACTCACGGCCAAGCATTCTAGGCACATCTTTTAATAAATCGGCAAAGCCGTCATCATTAATTTTTTGACCCGTTAAATAAAGCTCAACTTTTTCGCTTAATAAAGCATTAAAGGGGGCTGCAATAAAATTAGTGATGACTGTAAAGAGCATACTATAGCTAAATAGCACGACTAATACTGCAATTGGCCACATTAGCCATTCAAGCCAGCTTAACCATTCTGGTAGCATGTTGTTAATGTAGCTAAAGCTATCACTTAACCATCCAAACAAGAAAAACAACGAACTACCAAACAGCAAAATATTAATTAAAAGCGGGATAAGTACAAAACGCTTTAACCCCTTTTGGCTAATTAATTTAAATCCTGAAAAAAAATATTCCATACCTTGTGTGATCTGCACTGTAACCTCAAAAAATATTCACCATTAGTGACAGTATAAATAGCTTAATAATTTTAAACAGTATTTTTAGGTAACAAAGTGTTTAAGTTAAGTAATAACAACGGCCAGTTTACTATTTTTTTCTCCCAGCTTAATAAGCGACAATTAGTTTACAAGCTTTATACATTGGCTCTATGGCGTAACCAGGCGCTAACTTACCTTGATTTTTTGGTAGTGCAAAGCGTACTATAGCTGATCTAGCCACTCTAGGCTTAGGCATCGTTTTGATGCATTGTGGAGAAATTAGTAAAGTTGCTGCGTCAGTGCGTTGCAAAAATAAAGGGTATAAATAGTGATGTACAAAAATCAGGAAGTAATTTTACGATTGCGCGCTAATATTCCAGCGTTTGAATGCGTAAAAGGATGCCACGACTGCTGCGGGCCAGTAACAACGTCTTCAGAGGAAATGTCGCGCTTACCGGTAAAAACAGATGCGGAGCATGAAGCGGCGTTAAACGAGTTCAATTGTGTGCATCTTGGCCCCAATGGCTGCACTGTATATGATGAGCGCCCATTAATTTGTCGCTTATTTGGTACTACGCCAAGAATGCCTTGCCCGAATGATCGTCGACCAGATGAGCCTGTTGACCCTAAAATTGAGCGCGAAGTACATCACTTTATAGCAAACACGCGTCAAGTATTAGTGTAAGTATCGTATTTATTAAAGTAATAGGCGCTTATTAAGCGCTTTTTTATGTGTGTTATACGCGTTGCTAATAATTTAAAAACTATCAATAAATTTACCCAAAATATTATCTTAGTTATTTTTACAAAAATACTATCAATACATATTAAATATATTGCGAGATTAATTATGCATTTGACTATTAATATACTTAGCCTTATGTATCTTGTTCTATCGCTGTATTTTCCATCTCTTTATTTATATTGCTATTTCTGTTTTCCTAACCCCTTCAAAATTGTTGTTTTATATTTGTTTATTATTAAAAATAGCTGTAAGCAAGGCTTTACTATTGTGTAAATTCACTATTAATAATTAGAGTACCGTTGGATTAGGTGGCTGAAAAGGGTAAAATATTTACAAGTTGGCAGTTAAGATATTTGTTATGGCATTTTCTAAACTCGGAATAAAGTAAGATCGAAAGATAATTTAACCTTTTGATTCGCGTCGCTTCATTTCGTATTTAGGGTGGGTGTTGTGGTATGTCGCTATGTCGGTAACTAAAAATCCATCAAGAGACGATAAATGAGCACTACTGGAGTAACAAAACAACATGAGGATGAGCATTCATCTACAATAAAGTATTTGGTAGGGGTAGATATACCGGTATTTTTAATCAGTGGTGGCATTCTTGTGCTATTTGCTGTGCTAGCACTTTATGATATTGATTTGATGTCGAGTTGGATCAATACCGCCTTTGCTTTTTCTACTAAGACGTTTGGTGCCTTTTGGCAAATATTATTGCTTTCGACCTTTATAATTGGGTTGTTTTTAGCCTTTGGACGTACCGGAAAAGTGGTATTAGGTGGTTTAAAAAAGCCAGAGATTAACACCTTTAAGTGGATCAGCATTATTATGTGTACACTCCTTGCTGGTGGTGGGGTGTTTTGGGCTGCTGCTGAGCCCATGGCGCATTTTATTTCGCCGCCGCCAATTTTTGGTGGTGAGTCAGGGATTAAAGAGGCTGCATTTAATGCTTTAGCGCAAAGCTTTATGCATTGGGGGTTTTTAGCCTGGGCTATTTTAGGCAGCCTTACAGGCATAGTTTATATGCATTTACATTACGAAAAAGGTTTACCGCTTAAGCCACGTACTTTGTTGTATCCGGTATTTGGTGAGCGCGTAATGAAAGGCGCATTTGGTGCTATTGTCGATTCGTGTTGTGTTATAGCTGTAGTAGCAGGCACGGTAGGCCCTATTGGTTTTTTAGGGTTGCAAGTAAGTTTTGGTTTAGAAAAGCTATTTGGTATTCCAGATACTTACACCACTCAAGTGGCTATTTTATTTGGTTTAATTGCAATTTATACTCTATCTGCTGTAAGTGGCGTCACTAAAGGAATTCAATTACTCAGTCGCTTTAATGTAATTTTAGCCGTAGCGTTAATGCTGTTTATTTTGCTGATGGGGCCTACAGCTTTTATTTTTGATAGCTATATTCATTCGTTTGGGCTTTATATTAATAACTTTATTCCTATGGCCACTTTTCGTGCCGATACCGCCTGGTTAGACTGGTGGACGGTATTCTTTTGGGGCTGGTTTTTAGGTTATGGACCTTTAATGGCTATGTTTGTTGCACGAATTTCACGCGGTCGTACTATTCGCGAAATGATCACGCTTATCTCAATAATTGCTCCTGTTATTACTTGTTTTTGGTTTACGATAGTGGGTGGTTCAGGTATATTTTTTGAGTTAGCAAACCCGGGTGTTATTTCAGAACCCTTTGCGGGCTTAAATTTACCCGCTGCACTGTTGGCTATTACTGAGCAGCTGCCTATGGGCTTTGTTATATCGGTGTTGTTTTTAATTTTAACCACAATATTTGTAGCAACCACAGGTGACTCCATGACCTACTCGGTATCTATGGTAATGACGGGTAACGATCATCCGCAAACACCCGTTAGAGTGTTTTGGGGCATTATGATGGGGGTTATGGCAGCAATATTAATTTCGATAGGTTCAGGTGGTATTTCTGCACTGCAGTCGTTTATTGTAGTAACCGCCGTACCTGTATCATTTGTGTTGTTACCATCACTTTGGATTGCCCCACAAATTGCGAAAAAAATGGCTACTGAGCAAGGTTTATAAGCAATAGGTATTAAAGCTAAATAAAGGATTGATTGCCCAACGTGAGGTAATCAATCTTATTTATAGATTAGCGCCCCCTGCATCGAGTCTAGAGTGGTCGGGGTTTTCTACCAAGACCCCCATACCGAGATAATTTATTTTTAGCCAAATATCTTCGTCAATTCCGATCCCATGATTAACTGAGTAATTTTTGTTTTTTTCAATTTTTCAGCGCTAATCATATAACTGTTATCACTTTTAAGTGAGGTAGTTATACCAACCTGCATAAATATTTGATCAATTTAACGAATTAAATTGCACTATAACGTTGTTAAAAAATTTTTATTTAGAATAACTAGATACAAAAATTTTTGCCTAGTCCTAGCGTAATTTTCTTAACGTTAAATAGACCCCGTATATAAGCAGATTGGTATTAAATCGACCCTTGAACTACAAATAATGGTTAACGCTTGCTTGTCATCAGAGGTTATTAAGTTGGTTACACCGCGGCTATAGCTAGGGTAACGTCTACCTAAAACGCCCGTATAAAGTAATGCTAATACGACTAATCTGTATGTTCTTTTTATTATTTAGTGTACTTAATAGCGATAAGCCTAGCCCTAGAAGCAAAATAGGGGCGGGTATAAAAGCAGGATTAATCAATACTAAAATTGGCGTAGCAATAACCCCTAAGCCAAAACCAAGTAAACTTTGCAGTGCAGCAGCACCAGCAATAAGGGTTAAAGCAAGGATTAAAATTAAAGGCTCGGTGAGCATAATCACACAGCAAATAGGCATAACGATTAAGTTTATAAATGGTATAGCGGTTAATAACATAACAGCAAAACCAAATCCGTACGATACACCTTGCTTAGCTTTTAAATCGTCTTTCATCTGCTTAAAGTCAATTTTATGGTTATCAAACGCATAGTCTTCGTATTGCACCGCACACATCCAACACGTAAATAAACCCCATAATACTTGACTAATAAAACCCAAAGTAATATAAAAAATCCAATAGTGCATAGAGGGTAGTAGCACAGCTTTGTACACTCACGGGCAAGCATTCCAGGTACATCTTTAACTAATTCAGAAAAGCCATATCGCTAATTTTTTGGCCCGTTAAATAAAGCTCAACTTTTTCGCTTAATAAAGCATTGAATGGGGCTGTAATACCAACCTGCATAAATCTTTGATCAATTTAACGAATCAAATTGCACTACAACGTCGTTAAAAATTTTTTATTTAGAACAACTAGATACAAAAATTTTTGCCTAGTTCTAGCGTAATTTTTTTAACGTTAAATAGACCCCATATATAAGCAGATTGGTATAATAAAATTAGTGATTATAGTAAATAGCATGCTGTAGCCAAATAATACGACCAAACTGCGATTGGCCACATTAACCACTCAAGCCAGCTTAACCACTCGGGTAGTATATTATTTATGCATCTAAAACAGTCGCTTAACCAGAAAAATAAAAAACAACGAGCTACCAAATACTAAAACATTAACTAAAAGCGGGATGAGTACAAAACGCTTTAACCCTTTTTGGCTAATTAATTTAAATCCCGAAAAAATATTCCATACCTTGTATGATCTGCACAGCTACCTCAAAAAATATTTTCCATTTGCACTTGTATAAATAGCTGAGTAATTTTAAACAGTATTTTTAGGTAACAAAGTGTTAGCTTTAATGTTGCTATTTTGGTTATATGGTAACTACAGATGTTTAGTAATATGCAATTATGATTGATCAAAATAGGCCAGATTAGTTTTTTATTAGTAAAATAATAACCTACTAATCATGACTATACTGAACTTTACTACATAGTAAAAAAGCATCTGCTTGAGGCTTTTGTTGTATCAATATGTATAAATAATGCGAGCAAGTGAAAATGGGTACGGACAGGTTAAAAAAGTTATTATCTCACCAGCAAGGCATTTTATCTAAAATTGCATTAGGGGCACCTTTAAATGAGGTGCTTACTGAAATTTGTTTATCGATAGAAAAAATTATGGATGATGAATCTGCTAGGTGTTCCATTTTATCAGCTAAAGGCGAGCAGCTTTTTCATTGTGCAGCCCCTAATATTCATCCAGAGTACTGTGGTTTGCTTAATGGAGTTTACATAGGGCCAAAAGTGGGTTCATGTGGTACTGCTGCATTTTCGAAATCGCGCATAATTGTAGAAAATATTGAAACTTCACCACTGTGGGTGGATTTTAAAGACTTAGCGTTAAAGTTTGATCTTAAGTCATGTTGGTCAACGCCTATTATGTCAACTCAAGCTGATTTGTTAGGCACCTTTGCTATCTATCACAGCAGCCCTAAAGCCCCATCAGAGCAAGAGTTAGAATTAATAGATTTTTTTGTACACTTTTCAAGTATTGCTCTTGAGAAAAGTAACGAATTTGAGAAGGCAAAACAGCTTGTCGCTAATTTACAGCACAGTAATGAAAAATTTAAAGCCTTTACCAAAGTAATGCCCGATCTCATCCTCATTTTAAGTGAAGACGGCATATATACCGATGTTTATGGTACTTCTAATGAGTTACTGCTTGATTCGACCATGGATATTATTGGTCAAAATGTTAAAGACTTACTTCCTCAAAAAGATGCGCAAATGATAATGGCAGTCATTGCAAAAACGTTGTCGACTAACGATATGCAAATATTTGAATATGAATTAAATGTCCCGAAGGGGAGTATAGTTTTTGAAGGACGAGCCGCTGCTTTAGATCATTACCATCCTGAGAACCCGACAAAACGGCATATTGTATGGATGGCCAGGGATATTTCAATAAGGAAAAAAGCAGAGCAAGAAGTTCATAAGCTTGCATTTTATGACCCACTCACCAATTTGCCAAATAGAAGAATGCTTAGCGATAGGTTAAATACGTGCGTAGAGAGCATCAAAAGTATAAAAAATATTGGAGCTTTATTATTTTTAGACCTAGATAACTTTAAGCGTATTAATGATTCGTTGGGGCACAGTGCTGGAGACGAAGTGCTTGTAGAGCTATCAAAAAGATTAAACGCCATAATCAAAAGCTCAGACACGTTAGCTAGAGCCGGTGGCGATGAGTTTATTATTTTACTTGAAGACATAGGTGAAAATACAAAGCAGGCAATTTATGAATGCGAATCCGTGGCAAAAAAAATCCAGAGCGTGTTTCATGATAATTTTGAAGTCGGCGAACTTGCCTTTCAAGTAAGTTGCAGCATAGGTATTTGCCTAATTGACAGCGTAAACGCACAAACTGACAATATATTAAAGTTTGCCGACACTGCTATGTATCGCTCTAAAAAGAAAGGCGGAAACAGCAGTAGCTTTTACGATCCAGCGTCGCAAACACTGCTTGAAAAGCAAACCGAGCTTGAAACCGACATTGTTAGAGCTATTGCTTCTGATGAGTTTTGTGCTTATTTTCAGCCACAAGTTAATACTTGCGGAGATATTATTGGAGCTGAAGCGCTAATTAGATGGAACCATCCGCAAAGAGGCCTTATAGCGCCAAATGAATTTATACCTATAGCTGAGCAGTACGGACTTATACAAAAACTACAAAATGTAGTATTACGCGATATATGTATTTTAATTAATGAACTTAAAGAAGCCAGCGCTATTGACGATTCGTTCTGTGTTTCAATTAATATTAGCCAAAGTCAGTTTAATTCATCAAATTTAAAAAAGGAGCTGTTTAGTACTATAAGCGAGTTTGATATTCGAGCTTCACAAATTAAGTTAGAAATAACCGAGTCAATGCTCTCAAGTGATGTAGAGTATACAATTAAACAAATGAAAGAGCTTATTGCTGCGGGTTTTATATTTTCTATTGATGATTTTGGAACTGGGTATTCTTGCTTAGCTTACTTAAGTGCGTTTCCCGTTAAAGAATTAAAAATAGATAAAAGTTTTATAGATAAAATTTTAGACAATGATATTGGTTTTAATATCGCGCAAACAATTATTAGCTTAGGGAAAAGCTTAAATTTGGCCGTTGTTGCAGAAGGTGTAGAAACCGCTGAGCAATATGATTTACTTAAAAAAATGAACATTGATTCGATGCAAGGTTATTTAATCGCAAAACCAATGGATAAGGAGCGCTATTTAAAATGGCATAACGCTAAAAATAAGCCTCACGATCTCATTACTTAAAGCTCAACGCAATTTAATAGCAATAATCTAACTACTCATTTTGGTACTGGATTATTTATTGCTCTTAGTGATGAAATTTCACAATGCGGGCTCCCCTAAAGATTTTTTTGTTAAACAGTGCTAAGCTACGTCCGCTTAAATATATTATTTAAAGCTTAATAAACTTATAACAATGAATGGAAGCTTTATGCAGTTAGTTGATTTGAATCCAAGTGATCCCGATGTAGTTAACGTATTTGACGATATAGACCGACTTATAAATTCGTTGTACCCTGTTGCAACAGCTCAGTCTCTTGAGTTAGACGAATTAACCTCACCTAATGTATATGCTATTGGTTTAAAAACCGAAGAGGGAATTATTGCCTGCGGTGCGATTGTCGAGAAATTTGATACTCAACCTTATGGCGAAATAAGACGTTTATACGTTAAACCAAGCCATCGTGGTAAAGGGCTATCGAGACGTATTATGCAAATTTTATTGCATCAAGCTGGTGAAAAGCAAATCCCGTTAATACGTTTAGAGACAGGCCCAAAGCAAATAAAATCGATCAGTTTATATGAAAATTTAGGCTTTAAACGTTGTGGCAGCTTTGGCTCATATGTCGATAATCCACAAAGTGTATTTATGGAGTTAGGGCTTAGCCAATAAGTTAACTAGCTCTGCGGCATGTTAAAGTTTAATGTGTCGTAAATATCCTTCCCTACAATCACCCATTATTACCTTGCAATAAACGCTATTCTTAAAACTAATCACTATGAAAACTCCTTTTATAGATAAGCAAAAAATACTTCACTGTTTTTAACACCTGTCTTCGTATAAAATCTGTCTCGATAATTAGTAATTAACTTACAAAGCGAGAATTTTTATCTTTTCTAATAGTAGCGATAAACCAATGAGCGAAATAACAGTAGTAACCCACAATGGTAATTTTCATGCAGACGACGTTTTTAGTATTGCGGTACTTAAACATATTTTGCCAGCGTTTAAGCTTGTTCGTACTCGCGATAAAGCGTTTATAGAAAGTGCTGATATTGTTGTTGATGTAGGCGGCGAATATAACCCAGATACAGGTCGATTTGATCATCATCAACGCGGTGGTGCGGGTGAGCGTGAAAATGGCACTCCTTATTCATCATTTGGTTTAATTTGGAAAAAGTACGGTTTAACGCTTTGTAATGATAATCAAGCAGTAGCAGATAGAGTTGACTCTGGCCTGGTATCGACTATTGATGCCATTGACTGCGGTTACGTAAAAGGTGTGGTTGAGGGCATAACGCTGAGTCAAACAATTTCAATGTTTAACCCTACATGGGAAGAAGAAAGTAACTTTGATGCCTGTTTTGATGAAGCCGTTGAATTTGCAGCGCGTATGCTAACGCGTTTTATCGCTTCAGCTCACGGTAGTGTAAATGCAAAAGCGATTGTTGCTAAAGCAATTGAAAATGCAGAAGATGCCCGAGTAATTGTGCTTGAAAAATACACACCGTGGAAAAAAACAGTGCATATTTTATCAAGTGACGCACTATACATGGTTTACCCATCGCATTCTGGGCAATGGATATTACAAACAGTACCCGTTGAGCCTGGCTCGTTTGAAGATAGAAAATCGTTGCCTAAAGCGTGGTCTGGTTTATCTGATCAAGCGTTTGTAGATGAAACAGGTATTGCCGATGCCGTGTTCTGTCACAACGGTTTATTTATAGCGGGTACCAAGTCGTTTGAAAGCACAATGAAACTTGCCACCATGGCGCTTAGCGAATAACAACGCAGATTCATAACGAATACTAAGCATAACAATTTATATAGATTGTTATGCTTGTTATCTTAGCGTGGAGCATTATGTTTGAACTAAAAACAATCGCACTTTTTACTATTACAGCCTTAGCAGAAATAGTGGGTTGTTATTTGCCTTACCTTTGGCTTAAGCAAGATAAAAGTATTTTACTTTTAATTCCAGCGGCTTTAAGTTTGGCACTATTTGCATGGTTGCTATCTTTACATCCTACTGCAGCAGGGCGCGTGTATGCAGCTTATGGCGGCGTATATATTTGTGTTGCGCTATTATGGTTATGGGTTGTTGATGGCGTAAAGCTTACTATGTGGGATATTATCGGTGGTTTAGTAGCACTGCTAGGTATGGCGATAATTATGTTCGCCCCAAAGTCTATTTGATTCAAAGACATGCCAAAGCTTACTCATAATGAAATCACCCTTGAGCTTCCTGAAAGCCGATTTTTTGAAGATATGTTTGGGGTAGACTACCCAGGTTATCTCCCTTATTGGCTTGCCTATATGAGCCCAAAAGAGAGGCAAGCGTACCTCTTAGCTAACAAAGTCAGAGTATATGGATATAGTTGATGAGATGTATAACGAAAGCTTTAATTGGCAAGAATGGTTACCTTACCCTTATTAAAACGTCACAAAATCCCGCACGCTAATTATCTATTTACTGTAATAAGATGCTCTAAAGTTTTAATTTGAATACCTAACTAGCGCTTTTTTCAAATAAGGAAAAAGATGAACATTTCATGTCTTGTGATTATTTTTGCATGTATAGCAGCTAGCTATCTTTTTTTTGCGTTTTTTATTTATAGGCTACCAAAACCCCAGCAGCAAAAATGTATTGAAGGTGAAATTGTATTTATTTTTATTGATATGAATACTCACTATAAGTATTGATGAACGGTTATGTTTTTTTAGATTGACGTTGAACGTTTTAGGGGGACAAATTTACCCATATATTAAAAAAAATATATATGTATTACTTAACCACAATAAACTGGCTGAACAGCCAGAAATATCGGGCGAAGAGGTTGCACGTCCTTAATTTACTCGGGCAGCTCATTTTTGCTAATAAAATTTATAATAAGTGATTTTAAAATTGTCACTTTTACAACTTTCCTTATCTTTAATAGTCATCAACGCCATATTTTATATACGCTAGAGAGCAATACGTGATTGGTCGTTTTATCAATATTAAAAATCACTCGTTACGAGTAAAAATACTTGTTGGACTTGAATGTCTATTTTTCTTTTAATGCGCGGCACTAGCCGAGTCGGCATTAATTAAATAAAAGAGAAAGATAAATGAAAGAAACAACATCACTAGAACAAGCTCGTACGAGCTACAATGTTCGTCATTGGAGCCAAGGTTTTTTTGGTATTAATGATCAAGGTGATGTGTATGTTGCACCCAAGGCTCATGCACCAGAGCAAACCATTGCATTAACAGATATCGCAAAGCAACTACAAGAGAAAGGTTTAAGCTTACCTGCTTTAGTTCGTTTTCCGCAAATTTTACACCATCGTGTACACAGCTTATGCGGCGCATTTAATACTGCGATTGAAAACTATGGTTACCCTAAAGACTACCTATTAGTTTACCCAATAAAAGTAAACCAACAACGTGAAGTGGTTGAAGAAATAGTAGCAAGCCAAGCACAAGTAGAAAAAAAGCAACTTGGTTTAGAAGCAGGCAGCAAGCCTGAACTACTTACGGTACTAGCACTGGCTGAAAAAACCAGCGCGGTTATTGTATGTAACGGCTACAAAGATAAAGAATACGTACGTTTAGCACTTATTGGCGAAAAGCTAGGTCATAAAGTGTATATCGTACTTGAAAAGCTTTCTGAGCTAGACATGGTACTTAGCCAAGCAAAAGAGCTTAACGTAAAACCACGCATTGGTATTCGTGTACGTTTAGCATCGCAAGGTAAAGGTAAATGGCAAGCGAGTGGCGGCGAAAAATCAAAATTTGGTCTATCTGCATCGCAAGTTTTGCATGTAGTTAATCGTTTAAAAGACGCAAACCAGCTTGATTTACTTCAGCTAGTACATTTTCACTTAGGGTCACAAATGGCGAACATTCGTGACGTACGTTTAGGTGTAAGCGAAGCGGCGCGTTTTTACTGTGAGCTACGTAAGTTAGGCGCAGAAATTGATTGCCTTGATGTAGGTGGTGGATTAGCTGTTGATTACGACGGCACACGTAGCCAATCGCATAACTCTATGAATTACAGCTTAGCTGAATATGCAAATAACATTGTGTACACCATTGGTGATACATGTAAGCAATATGAGCAACCAATGCCGACTATTATTTCTGAGTCGGGTCGTGCGCTTACAGCGCATCATGCTGTGCTTATTTCTAATGTTATTGGTACTGAAAGTTACACGCCAGAAGAGTTAGTAGCGCCAGCGGCAGATGCACCACTTTTATTAAAAAACATGTGGGCATCGTTTGTGCAATTAACTGATTTAACGGATGACCGTGCATTAATTGAAATTTATCACGACAGCCAAGGTGATTTAGCTGAAGCGCATAACCAATTTGCACTCGGTTTATTAGACTTAGCGCAGCGTGCGTGGGCTGAACAAATTAATATTCGTATTTGTTATGAACTTAACAAGCACATGGATAACAAAAACCGTTTTCATCGTCCTATTATTGACGAGTTAAACGTACGTTTAGCCGATAAGTTTTTTGTAAACTTTTCGTTATTTCAATCGCTTCCAGATGCATGGGGCATTGATCAAGTGTTTCCGGTATTGCCATTAAGTGGCTTAACTGAAGCACCAAAAAAACGTGCTGTATTACTTGATATAACCTGTGATTCAGACGGTGCACTTGAGCATTACGTAGATGGACAAGGCATTGAAAGCACACTACCTGTACCAGAGTTTAGCGCTGATAAACCTTATTTAATGGGCTTTTTCTTGGTGGGTGCTTATCAAGAAATTCTAGGTGACATGCATAACTTGTTTGGCGATACGCACAGCGCAATTGTTAATATGGATGAGCAAGGCGTTGCAAGTATTACCGAGATAAACCAAGGCGACACTGTTGCCGATATGATGCGCTATGTACATTTAGATGTTGAAAGTTTTCAGCAATCATACGAGCAGTTAGTAAGCACTAAAATTGAAAAACACGAACAGCAAAGCGTTTTAGACGAGTTGCAAAGCGGCCTTGATGGCTACACTTATTTAGAAGAGTTATAAGTAATGTCGACTTTGTTTGGTCACGCAGATCACTCATTGTACTCAAATGGGATGACGTTTTTGCGTCGTCCTATGGTGCAAAATATTAATGCAATTGATGCAGACGTAGTCGTTTTAGGCTTACCGTTTGATTTAGCGACATCGGGTCGCCCTGGTGCACGTTTAGGTCCGGATGCGATTCGTCGTGCGTCGGTTCATTTAGCATGGGAAGACACTAAGTACCCGTGGACGTTCCCGTTATTTGAGCGTTTAAAAGTGGCAGACGCAGGGGACTTTACTTACCCTGTTGGCGATCCTGAGTATTTTACTGCGCAACTAGAAATGGCTGCTGAGCAAATACTTCGCCAAGGTAAAACGCTATTAGGTTTAGGGGGCGATCACTTTGTGACGCTTCCGCTATTACGCGCTCATGCAAAAATACATGGCAAAATGGCGTTAGTGCACTTTGATGCGCACACCGATACCTATAGCAATGGCTCGCGTTTTGATCACGGCACTATGTTTTATCATGCACCAATGGAAGGGCTGATTGATGTTGAGCACAGTATACAAATAGGTATTCGTACCGACTTTGATCAAAGTAAACATGAGTTTGCTGTGATTGATGCAATGCAAGCCAACGATTTACATGCAAATGATATTGCAGCGCAAATACTTGAACGAGTAGGTGACCTACCTGTTTACTTAACGTTTGATATAGATTGTTTAGACCCTGCGTTTGCGCCTGGTACAGGCACTCCTGTGTGCGGTGGTTTAACGTCAGATAAAGTACTTAAAGTACTGCGTGCGCTAAAAGGCATAAACATGGTAGGTATGGATGTGGTAGAAGTATCACCTTCGTACGACCAAAGTGAGCTTACCGCAATTGCCGCAGCAACCATTGCGAGCGAATTACTGCATTTGTGGACGCATAAAAATAAGTACTAATTTTACAAATTAAATACTACAAAAAAGGGTATGCGCTTGCATACCCTTTTTTTACTTAGAGGTATCGATTATTCAGCAGCTTAATTTCCTTTAACCAAATAACGCTTAGCCCAATAAGAGGCAGGTTAGTAGTTACAGGGTTAAATGCTTCAATAAGCAATTGTTGCTGCACTGCAACTACAGCGAGTAGAAGGCCAATTAATGCTAAAATATTTAAAATTACTAAGTGTTTATTTTTATAAAACACAAATAAACACAATCCAAATATAATTTCGCCAAAACCCGCCGAACGTGTAATTAAGTCAGACACTTCTGCTGAAAAACCAGCACTGCCAGTCATTAATTTTTCAAGTGGTGCAATATGATAAAGCTTTGGAAAAAAGCCATGATATATCCAACTTAAACTCACTATGTAACGAGCAAGTTGAATATAACCGCGATTATTTCCTAGCATTATTAATACGCTCTTGTGCACTTGGGTGGCTAGATAAATACTCTAAAAAGTCATTTACTTTTTCGAGGTGCTCGTTTTCGCTGGTATGGCTTTCTTGCAGCGCTTCTATTGCATCAGCAAAATCATTACTCGAATACCCAAGCGACTCTAATTGAATGAGTGCAAAGGTATCTGCCTCGCGTTCCATATCTCGTGAAAACCCTTGCTGAGCAAACGATGCACCCGTACCTAATGCAACCTCTGCAACCCCTTCTAAATCACCAAATACAACCGCTAGCACAATCGTACTTGCGGCAGATTGTGCTGTAATACGTACGCTATGCTGGTGGACTACATGGCCCATCTCGTGTAGCAATACCGCTTTTAGTGCATTGGGTTTATCGGCAAGTAAATTTGCTAAATCATCTGTGACCACGATACGACCATGGGGTAGTGCAAACGCGTTAGCACCAAAGCTGTCTGATTTATAAAACGATAATCTATAAACCGATTGATCAAGCGATAACGCATTAAGCATACTTGTAAAATGCGCTTGTACTTTAGCTTGTTGCTCTGCGGGCAGCTCGCTTGGGTCAAGCGCAATCTTTTTAATTAGTGTAAAGCTTTGCTCCCCCATTTGTTCCACAACATTTCGTGGCAAGGTATCAACACTGTAAACAGCAATGGCCGGTACCGCTTTATAAAGTACTAACCACATAAAAAGCGGTGTAAATATGACTGCAGCTAAAATTGCCCATTTACTTTTTTCAAGGCGCTCCATTATGTGATGGTTATTTTCTTTAAATGGCCATCTGTAACTTACATCTTGAGGAATAAAACGACTGCCATCTTCAAAGTTTAGTTCGTCGGCAAGTCCTGCCATCCCCGAACTTAATTTTAGACTTGAGATTGCGTGGCGAGCTATAACGTGTTCATCGTTGATAACTTCAATGTGTGTGTCGCTAATAGTTGCAACACACACTTGATAGTTACTCGATGCGATGGGGAAAAAATGTCCCTTTACATGCATAGTGAGCTCTTAAGTTAGAGAAAGGTCAATATCAAATACGTTTGCAGCTTCCTCAGCAAATGATGATTGCTGTTCTTGCGCGGTATCAATTAGGTTTAATGCACCAGGATAAATAGTGACGTTAGTTACATCAGCGAGCATTTTTGATGTACGTACTTTTGTCCATGGGTATGCAAGGCCTAAAGAAAATACAATAGCCAACATATTAGTTAATAGTAAAACAGCGAAAGGAATTGGTTTTAGCTCTGATTTAAATGTAGCAACGCCTTCAAAATAGCTGTTATCAAAAATGTGATTTCTAATAGCGGCGTGCCATACAGCAGAAACAATGGCAATCATTAGCACATAGGCAATCATCATAAAGATAGGAAGCATAACCATAGCTGCAGAGTTTTCTAAATTTTGTTGATTTTCAATATCTACTAAGTTGAGGCCAAATAATCCTAAAATCCCCATAAATACCACCATGGTGATAGAGCTCACTACAAAGCAAATAAGCGCTGTTAAGTAATAGGTTTCGCCTTTTAGATTTACAGTAAGCGGTTTGTCGCCATAACTAATATTGCTATGGATATAGCTATCAATACGTTTTATAACGTAAGGCATTAATAAATAAAGCGTAAATATGCTGGCAATAGGTAAAAGTATAAAGTTAACAAAGGCTTCGCCATAGCTGCCTTTAAAAGCAAAGCGAACATTACGATGGCGGGTCATACGCAGATTAAAACGTAAACCTTGGTTAATAATCCATGGCATTAAAAAGATAAAACCAAGAGCAATAAACAGGCCTAAAATAGGCATAAAGCTAATAGAAAATGTATAAATAAAAAATACAATAACCGCTAAAATCCGACCTTTTAAAATTTGTATTGGCGTTGCTAGGTAGTCAAAGCTATGACCATCTATACGGGTGTGGCCGTAAAAATAGCGATGCGTACGTACTTTAGCCCACGCTGAGTATATGCCAAGCGTAATAACGCTAAGTAATATATTTACAATCCAAATTCCAAAAAACTCACCGCCTTTACCACTAAACTGCACTTTTCCGCTAAAAATTGGTTCAGCAGGCTCATTTATTGGTGGGGTTGTTTCAGATGGGGTAGGGTGTATTGATTCCATTAAAATTATATCCATGTTGTTTTTTTGTTAATTTACCCATTTTTAGTGCAAAATTCAATGTTTATAATTATCTCACCCTTCTGTAAACAGCCATAAATAGGCGTTTTAAGTATTGAGTTAAATACTCTAATACTTTTTTATAAATAAACCTCGCTGGTTTTATTTATTTGGCTGGTAACTGGGATCTTTAGCTTTTTAATATGCGATTTAGCTACTATACATAGTTAATGCTGCTTAAATGTAATGGCATTAATTATGTATTAAGCACACCTACGTACAATTAAGCTAATTGATTTATATGCCAAAATAATAGATTGTAAGAGTAGTGAGGATGTAAATTTATTTAGGTTTTACAGCTTTTATCACCGCTTTAAATAACATTAGGATATTTATTATGTTTCAAGCAGTCGTGTTAGGGGGATTAGAGTTTAGCCCGCTGATTGTTTACTTCCCAATTGCGTTTATTTTAACAGCGCTGACTCGTTTTGCTTTGCATCGACTAGATTGGCATGACCGTATTTGGAAAGTGGCTTGGTTTGAAGTGTCACTATTTGTTTGTTACTTGGCACTGGCCGTCTATTTACTAAGTGGAAGATAAATTGAATGATTAAATATCTGCGTATTACTTTTACTATCTTGGTTGTTATAGCTGCGGTTTTTGCTGGGCGTTGGGTATGGACTGACTACATGCATACTCCTTGGACGCGCGACGGTCGCATTCGAGCAGACATAGTTACAGTTGCTCCAGACGTGTCGGGTTGGGTGACTGCTTTAAACATTAAAGATGGTCAAAACGTACAAAAAGGCGAAGTACTTTTTAATGTTGATCAAAAGCGTTACCAAGCAGCGCTTGATAAAAGTAAAGCCAATACAGAAAATACGCTATATACATGGGAGCTTGCTAAACATAAATACGAAAGACGTGTTGAGCTAAACACTCAACAGGCAATAAGTGAAGAAACGCTAGAATCAACACGTATCAATACTAAAATTGCTGAGGCAAATTATAACCTAGCTAAAACAGAGCAAACAATTGCGCAATTAAATGTTGATAGAACTAAAATTGTTGCGCCTGCATCGGGGCAAATAATTAATCTGAATTTACGCCAAGGTAACTATGTAGCTCAAGGCACACCTGTGTTTGCTATCGTGCAGTCAGATTCATTTTACGTAACGGGTTACTTTGAAGAGAGTAAAATACCGCTTATTTATCCTGATCAAAAAGCTAAAATAGCGCTTCTAAGCGGTGGTAAGCAATTAACGGGGCATGTAGTGAGTGTAGGTAAAGCAATTGCAAATACGAATACACAAAGTAACGGGCAGCTTTTACCACAAGTACAACAAACATTTAATTGGGTACGTTTATCGCAACGTATTCCTGTTGATATTAAGTTAGATTCATTGCCCGAAGATACACAGTTAAGCGCAGGAATGACCGCCACAATACATCTCGCTACACGTTAAGGGGAAGACAGTGGGCGTTGTATTACAAAATTTGTTTTTTCCTAAAAAACAGGCAATTATTTTTGCGACTAAGGGCGTTATAGCCATGGTAATGGCGCTTACTATTGCTATGTGGCTTAATCTTGAAAGACCTTATTGGGCGTTAGTCTCGGCTATATTTTTGCAATTACGCCCGCAAAGCGGATTGGTTATTGAAAAAGCAATTTGCCAAATAATAGGCACCATAGTGGGTGGTTTATTTGGCATATTGCTTTTAACTCAGTTAATTCTCTACCCTTATTTAGCGCTCGGTGCATTGGCATTATGGTTGGGGGTAAACTCTGCGTTATCGGCAATGGTACGCCAAGCAAACTTTGTTTATGCGTTTGCTATGGCAGGTGTAACAGCCGCTATTATTGTACTTTTAGTCATGGTTACTCCGGCAATGGTGAGCAGCCAAAGCATATTTGATATTGCACAAGCGCGCGTGAGTGAAATAGTAATAGGCTCAATATGTGCAGGCCTT
The DNA here is from genome assembly GCF_015864295.1 of Pseudoalteromonas sp. NZS127_1. NCBI lineage: Bacteria > Pseudomonadati > Pseudomonadota > Gammaproteobacteria > Alteromonadales > Pseudoalteromonadaceae > Pseudoalteromonas > Pseudoalteromonas sp. NZS127_1. The sequence continues at coordinate 101,503 of NZ_JADYXO010000016.1, forward strand.
GTGAGCCATTTGTTTTGGCCTGTAAAAGTTAAACACTTACTGCAAGTACAAGCGCGGTCGGTTATAAACCAAACGTTAGATTATTTAGTAACTGAGCTTGATTCTAAAGGCTCGCACGAAAATCGCCATCAGCAAATAGATGGCATTATGGCAACATTAGGATCAATAAACGAAGACTCCAGCGCAGTAAGGTACGAAGGGCCAAAAGGTCCAGGGCGCTCACGTGCTGCAAATCAATTGTCGCAAAAAGTACTTTCTTTACTGGCTTCAATTCAAATAATTGGTCGCCTGCAACGAAACCACGCAGACCTTATTACTCCCACATTAGACAAATTAATAAGTAAACTTAAACACGTATTCGCGCAAATTAAAGAATCTGACGATTTTGATTACTGCGCCGAACAAGTTAAAACGCTGCGTAAAGAGCTAACCGACTATAGAGCAAATACGGTGTGTGATTCGCCATTTGAATCTCACATGCTCAATGTGAGCTTAGAAGTGGCAGCGGACTTAACAATTTTACTACGGGCATACAGAGCTTTAGAACAACGCGATAAAACATTATTAAATGCACCCAGTATGCTTACATATCGCGACCCATTAGCTGGCATTATTGTTGGATTTAGAACTGCTTTGGTGTTTTCTATCGGCGCATTTATTTGGATTAATACAGGTTCTTCAGCTGCATTATTAATTATGATATTACCGGTCATATTTTCGATAATGCTGTCGAGAATACCCTTGGCTATTTTACAGGTTGTAATTAAACGTTTATTGGCAGGTATAATTGTTGCTACTTTTGTAACTATTTTTTATGCGTTAAATTTACTGTCGCAAAGTGGTGGGCAATTAGAAATATTGTTGCTTGTATTAGCTGGTCCGTATTTTTTGGGTTTGCTGTTACTCGCTGATCAACAAACGCTGCCATACGGCTTAGGGTTTTGTATTCCATTTACTATTTTGGTTAGACCCAGCACGGATATGAGCCTAGCTTTTTCAATTGATTATACACTCAGCTCTGCAATCGCGATTTTTGCTGGCGTGAGTATTTTATTTTGGATTTTTCAGTTATTTACAGGACCAAGTGTTCAGTTACTTGTTCATCGTGTTTTTAAGGCTACCTATAAAGATTTACTCGAAATAAATACCCATCAAACTCCGAGTATTTGGTACAACCGCCGCATGGCAGATAGGTTAATACGCTTAACTAATTACGATCAGGGCTCACACTCACGCGCCATTACTGACCTTGCCCTAACCGGTTTAAACTTAGGACATGCCTCAGTGCGATTAAACTCAATTTGCGAAAATCTTGCTGGTGACACAAAGCTAAAATATTTAAATGAGTGGCAACGCACGTTGGCTGATGCATTTATGCTGGCTACCAAAGGTAAGTTTGATGAAAACTTTAAGCAAGCGTCTGATAATCTTTATAACGAATTAGCCGCATCTGTTGGTGATTCAAACCAATTAGAGGCAATAAAAGGGATGTTTATTCGCATTAATCTGACCTTTGAAAGAAGTGCGAGTAAGATAAATTAGCCCTATTCGCTGCTTTTCGAGTTCAGATGTTATAACGAAATCTGTTATACTGAGTGGATAATTTTATGGGGCTGTTATGATTTCAAAAAACCAACTCAAACTTATTCGCCAACTTGGCCAAAAAAAGTACCGAAAGCAATATAATCAATACCTTGTACAGGGTGAAAAAAACGTACTTGAGTTATTAAACAGCCCATTAAATGCGGTTAATATTTTTGCTACAAACGAATTTATAAATGCGTACCAAGGTGAGTATCAGCACGCTAATTTTATTGAAGCGGATGAAGAGACCCTCACTAAAGCGAGCACGCTAGTTAGCAATAATGCAGCCATTGCTATTGTTGATATGCCAAAGGCAGCTTTACCACAAGCAAATGGCTTAATACTCGCGCTTGATGGCGTATCAGACCCTGGTAACTTAGGCACAATAATTAGAGTAGCTGATTGGTACGGTATTAAACATATAGTAACTAGCACCGACAGCGCAGACGCTTACAACCCTAAAACAATTAGCGCCACAATGGGCTCATTTGTAAGGGTATCGGTAAGCCAAGTAGATTTACCTGATTACTTACAGTCTTTAAATTTACCTGTTTACGGTGCTTTTTTAGATGGACAAAGTGTACATAAAACCCAATTTACGGGCTCAGGCGTTTTGCTAATGGGCAGTGAGTCGCATGGTATACGCGAGACATGTGCAAAGTTAGTGACCAATAAAATCACCATTCCCGCTTTTGGTGGAGCAGAGTCACTTAATGTTGCAATGGCGACCGGTATTATTTTAGATAACTTTAAACGACAAGCTTAATCTATTAGTAAATTATGGGTTAAATTGTTTATGACAAATAACAATAATAAATTGGTAATAACAATAAGATGCGCTTAAGCACTATTAAATTAGCGGGCTTTAAATCGTTTGTAGAGCCCACTAAAATTCCATTTCCTGATCAAATGACGTGTGTTGTAGGCCCTAATGGCTGTGGCAAATCTAACGTTATTGATGCAGTACGATGGGTGCTAGGTGAAAGCTCTGCTAAAAACCTGCGTGGCGATGCCATGACCGACGTTATTTTTAATGGCTCAACTAATCGTAAAGCCATATCACAAGCTTCTGTAGAGCTTGTTTTTGATAACGATAAAGGTAGTCCTTCTAATACATTTGCCGACAGAAACCAAATTGCAATTAAACGCTTAGTAACGCGCGACGGGCTATCGCTGTACTTTTTAAATGGCAGTAAATGCCGTAAGCGTGATATTACCGATATATTTTTAGGTACAGGTCTTGGTCCGCGTAGTTACGCGATTATTGAGCAAGGGATGATCTCGCGCTTAATAGAAAGTAAACCACAAGAATTACGTGTATTTTTAGAAGAAGCCGCTGGTGTTTCTAAATACAAAGAGCGCCGCCGCGAAACACAAACACGCATTAAAAGCACCCGCGAAAACCTTGAACGTTTGTTAGATGTGCGTAAAGAGCTGCAAAGCCAGTTAGATAAATTGGCTGTGCAGTCGGTTGATGCAAAAAAATACCGAGAGTTAAAAGCGCAAGAGCGAACGCTAAAAGGGCAAATTGCGGTTTTAAAATGGCAAAAGTTACATCAGCAACAACTTGAAAAAAGTACTCTAATTAAAAAACTGAACGATCAAATTTCTTTTTTTAAAACTGCTAACTCAGGGCATGACGATGTACTTGCAAGCTTAGAAGGGCAAGTACAAGCCAAGCAAGATAAACTAAGCGATGCACAGCATCAGCAACATGTAATACACACCGAGCTTACCCGCGCTGAGCAACAGCAAATAAATGTAAAGCAACAAACTCAAACGCTTAAACAAAATTTAATTAAATTACAGCAACGCCAAACCCATAGCACTGAAGTTAAAACGCAGCAGCAAATTGTGTGCGAGGAACTAAATGAAGCCCTGCAAGAGGCAAGTGAAAACGCGTTAATGTGCGAAGAGCAAGTTAGGAAGTTAACGCATGAGCTTGAGGAATTATTAGCACTGAAGCAGCGCCACAATACACACTGGCAAACTTTGTGTGAGCAACAGCAACAACTTAATAATAATGCGCAACTGCATAGCAGTCACATTAAACAAACTCAGCAGCAAATAAGCCACGTTAACGAGCAAATTGATCAGTTAAATGCGCAGCTTACTGACTTACAAAGTAGCGATGTAGAACAACAATTAACGCAGCAAACACAGCAAACACAAACATTAACCCAAGAACTTGCTGCTAAACAAACAGCGCACACGCAGTGCAGTGCTAAGCTTGAAGTGCAAAATGAGCGTGTTAATAACTCACAAAAGCAATATTCGACGCTTACTCAAACAATAAATGAGTTAAAAGCCAGTATAACGGGGCTTAAAAGTACATTAGGGCTTGATGAAAAAAGTGAAAGTACTAATGGTTTGTTTAATCAGCTAAGTGTTAAAGAAGGCTTTGAGCCCTTAATAGAGCAAGCACTTAAATCGCTAGAGCACTTAAATGTAAGTGAGCAGCAAGCTGATAATAGTGTGTGGCCAATTAGTACTAAGCACATTGCTGAAAATAGCTTAGCGGCATTCATAACAAGCGGCGTGTACCCAGATCATTTATCGCGTATTGCTTATAGCGAGAGCGGTGATCTAACGCTGTTAAACGATGCTTTTTATACAGCCGTTATGGATAAAAACGGTGCTTTATATGGTCGTAACTGGCATGTAAGTGCTGATCGCAATGCCGAAAACTCATTACTTTTAAAGCATAAGCAATTGCAGGATAAAGCTCAGCAGTTAACCAATGCCGAGGATGAGCTAAAACAAGTAACACACACTCGTGATGAACATACAGCTGATCAAATAAAGTTAATTAATGAGCAAAGCGAGCTAAAAGAAGCCATACATGAGCTTGCGCAAAATATAGCAGTAGCCGGTACACGCAGCGATATGCTCAAACAGCAAGTAGCGCACTTTAAGCTGCAACTAGAAAAGCTACAGCAACAAAAACAGCAATTAACCACTGCGCTTTTGCAATTAAATAACGTGCTTGATGAGCAAACAGAGCAATTGGAAGTGTTAAATGAGCAGCAACTTAACTTAGCGGATGAGGTAGACGTTGCAAATAGCCTGCGCTCACAAAGTGATAAAAGTTATAGCGAAGCATTAAGCATGCTTGAGCAATATAAAACGCAAGCGCATAAGGCAACGCTCTCAGAGCAAAAGGCACGCAGTGAATGGCAGTTAAGCCAAACCAAATTGAGCCATGCAGAGCAGGAGCACGTTAGTGCATCTGAAGGTGCGCAAGAACTACTCAATGAAATAGAAGAGCTGCTTATACCAGAGCAAGAGCTTAGCGATAAAATAACGCAGTTTTTATCGCAGCATCAAAAAGGCGAGCAGGCACTGGTAGTGCTACAAAAAGAATTATCTCACGCTAAAGAAAGTTTAAACACCAAGCAAGCAAGTCTTAAAAACTCACAAGGTGAGCTGGTGGGCTTGCAAGAGCAGCATCAAAAGCTAACAATTGAAGAGCAAAGCTTACTAATAAAAGCGCAAGTTGCGCTCGAACCATTAGAAGAGCTAAAGCAAAGCTTAAAAGCAATACTTGATGAATTACCTGATTCATTGAATTTAAGTGCAGCGCAAAATCAGTTAACCGGATTTACTAATCAGTTAGATAAATTAGGTGCAGTAAACTTAGCGGCAATAGAAGAGTTTGATTTAGCTAAAGCTCGTAGTGATTATCTTGATAATCAATTAGATGATTTAACAAAAGCGTTAAGTACCCTTGAAGGTGCAATTCGTAAAATTGATAGTGAGACCAAAACACGCTTTAAAGCGACGTTCGATCAAGTTAACGAAGACTTTGCAGAGCTATTTCCTAAAGTTTTTGGGGGTGGTAGTGCGTATTTAGAATTAACCAGTGACGATTTACTCGAAAGTGGTGTTAGTATAATGGCACGACCACCGGGTAAGAAAAATTCAACAATTCATTTGTTAAGTGGTGGAGAAAAAGCGCTGACCGCATTATCATTAGTGTTTTCTATATTCAGGCTCAATCCAGCTCCTTTCTGTATGCTGGACGAAGTAGATGCACCATTAGATGATGCCAACGTTGTGCGTTTTTGCCGTTTGGTTGAAGAAATGTCACAATCAGTGCAGTTTATTTATATTAGTCATAATAAAATTGCGATGGAAATGGCTGGTAGATTAACAGGTGTTACTATGGCAGAACCTGGCGTATCGCGTATGGTTGCTGTAGATATAGAGCAGGCTGTGCAACTTGCACATGCATAAATTTTTATAACAAGTGTATTATTTTTTAATTAATATACAGGTTTTAGGCATATCAAATAATAAAAGGTGAGGGGATGGCCGAACAATTAAGATGGGTTTTAATCATTATCAGTGTAGTTGTCATTGGTGGTTTATTAATACATGGATTGTGGTCTGTGAGAAAAAAAGACCGCCCAGAAGTATCTGATAACGAGCGGGTTGAACCATTACAAGAAAGCGCATCAGCTTCATCTAAACCGTTCCGAACTGAGGCTGAACCAAAAGAGCCAATGCAAAACGAACGTGATGAGCCACAGTTTGGCGAGCTTAACTTTGATGCAAATGAGCCGCAAATGGATACAAGCGTGCCAGAAGTGCCGATTGAAGATGACCTAGAAATAGTTGATGACCTAGAAGCAAAAGAGCAAAGCGCGGAAGAAGCACCTGCCCAAATGTCTGACTTTGTTATTGTACATATTCAAATGCCGGAAGAGCTTAGTATGCAGGGCAGTAAATTATTGCCAGCAGTTAACACTTTAGGTTTTAAATATTCTGAGGAAGGCTTTTTTAATCGCCACTTAGATCCGGCTGGTCAAGGCCCTGTTTTATTTAGATTAGTAAATATGTACAACCCAGGTACGTTTGATATTGATAATATGGAACAGTTTAGTACCGCAGGGGTAAGCTTATTTATGACGTTACCGTGCGACGGCGATGGTCTAGCTGCATTTAATATGTTGCACAGCGCAGCTAAAAAGTTAGCGGATGAATTTGGTGCGCAAATTTTAGATGCTGAGCGAAATGAAATGACCGTAGATCGCGTAAGACAATATGTTGAGCAGGTTCGTTCTTTTTCAGCGTAAATAACGCATACATTATATTTTTATAAGCCACTGGACGGTGAATCGTCAAAGTGGCTTTTTTTATGTTTATTGAGGTTTAAATGTCTAGCAGCATTAGTGAGCAAGTTAATCATCTTCGTACTACATTAGAGCAACACAATTATAATTATTATGTGCTCGACACCCCCAGTATTCCTGATTCTGAATACGATAGGTTATTACGCGAACTAAGCGCACTTGAAACCGAGCATCCTGAATTTTTAACCGCCGACTCACCTACACAAAAAGTAGGCGGTGCAGCACTTAGTAAATTTGAACAAGTAGCGCACCAAGTACCCATGCTCTCACTTGATAATGCCTTTAGTGAAGAAGAATTCACTGCGTTTAATCGCCGTATAAAAGAGCGTTTAATGAGTACTGATGAGCTTACTTTTTGTTGTGAACCAAAACTTGATGGTTTAGCTGTATCAATTATTTATCGCGATGGTGTGCTTGTACAAGCGGCTACTCGAGGTGATGGTTTTACCGGTGAAAACATTACTCAAAATGTTAAAACCATTCGTAATGTACCGCTCAAGCTCCGTGGTGATTACCCAAAAGAGCTTGAAGTTCGCGGCGAAGTATTTATGGACAGCGCTGGCTTTGATAAATTGAATACTGAAGCGCAAAAACGCGGTGAAAAAGTATTTGTTAACCCGCGTAATGCAGCCGCGGGGAGTTTGCGTCAACTCGACTCTAAAATTACCGCTAAACGCCCACTCATGTTTTATGCGTACAGCACCGGGCTTGTTGCTGATGGCAGCATTCCTGAGGATCACTATCAGCAATTAGAAAAGCTGACTGATTGGGGGCTACCTTTGTGCCCAGAAACAAAATTAGTTGAAGGTCCAAAAGCCGCGCTCGAGTACTACAGCGATATTTTAACGCGCCGTGGTGAGCTTAAATATGAAATTGATGGCGTAGTAATAAAAATAAATAAAAAGACCTTACAAGAGCGTTTAGGCTTTGTGGCACGTGCTCCTCGTTGGGCTATTGCGTATAAGTTTCCGGCGCAAGAGGAAATAACCCAACTACTTGATGTTGATTTTCAAGTCGGTCGTACTGGCGCCATTACACCTGTTGCACGTTTAAAGCCTGTTTTTGTGGGTGGCGTTACCGTATCAAATGCAACGCTTCATAACAGTGATGAAGTTGCACGTTTAGGCGTAAAAGTAGGCGATACAGTTATTATTCGCCGTGCTGGAGACGTAATCCCACAAATAACTCAAGTTGTACTTGAACGCAGACCTGATGATGCCAGAGATATCGAATTCCCGACGACTTGCCCAATCTGTGATTCTCATGTTGAAAAGGTTGAAGGCGAAGCTGTAGCCCGTTGTACGGGTGGACTTGTATGTCCTGCACAGCGTAAGCAAGCTATTAAGCACTTTGCTTCGCGCAAAGCGCTGGATATAGATGGTCTTGGCGATAAGATTGTTGATCAGTTAGTCGATAGAGAACTTATAAAAACGCCTGCTGATTTGTTTATTTTAAAACAGGGGCATTTTGAGTCACTTGAACGTATGGGACCTAAGTCAGCTAAAAACTTAGTAACAGCACTTGAAGAGGCTAAAGGCACTACGCTTGCTAAGTTTTTATATTCATTAGGTATTCGAGAAGCCGGGGAGGCGACAGCACAAAATTTAGCTAATCACTTTCTAACCCTTGAAAATGTAATAAATGCCAGCATTGATAGTTTAACGCAAGTAAGTGATGTAGGCGAAATAGTCGCTGCTCATGTTCGTGGCTTTTTTGATGAAGAGCATAATTTAGCAGTTGTTAATGCGCTGATAGATCAAGGTGTAAACTGGCCAGCGTTGAGCGCACCTTCTGAGGAAGAACAGCCGCTCGCTGGGCTTACATATGTACTTACAGGTACGCTTAATACACTTAATCGCAATGATGCAAAAGCACGATTACAACAACTTGGTGCCAAGGTGTCTGGTAGCGTATCGGCTAAAACAGATGCGTTAGTGGCGGGTGAAAAAGCAGGTTCAAAACTAACAAAAGCACAAGACCTAGGCATAGACATACTAACTGAAGATGAATTAATTGAGTTGCTTATAAAGCATAACGGTTAGGAAAATGACAATGAGCCGATATGGGCCAGAATACTGGGATAAGTACGGAAGTTACCGTACGCCTATTGCATTTCATTTAAGTGTGCTTGTGCTATTACGCAGTTATTTTATTTGGGTTATTGCGGCTTTAAGCCGCAGGCCTGAACTAGATTTAATGTCGTTATTTTTTAAAAATAAAAATGATTTTTTTATCGCAATAACGATTGGAAGTATTGCAATAATACCGACTATTTTATTTTGTTTACGCAGACCACGAGATTCACACAGTGCAAGCAACAGGTTAGCAAGAATATGGCGACATATGCGCTGGCCTCTTATTTTATGTGCAGTTGTTGATTTAACATGGTTAAGTGTTCAAGCAGCGCATAGCCATTATCGATTTTCATCATTTTTAGCAGTACAAATGATGATTGTTTTATGGGTATTATGGTATTTGGTGAAAAGCCGCTATTTAACTGTTTTCTTTAATGATTGGCCTGAGCCGACAGAAAAGGCATCAGAAGAAAAAAAGCGACTTAAAAGGGATTAGTTGTGGACGCCGTAAATAAAAAAATAGCGATAGCTATATCGATAATAGGCTTTGTGCTTATTATTTTAATGATTAGCACTGAGCTTTTAGAGTTTATGTGGTTTAAAGCGTTATTTGGGTTATGGGTATTTGTTTTTTGCTCAAGCGTTTATAGGTTAACGCCTTTATTTAAATCAAGAAACAGGTTAGAGGATTTTATTCAGCGAGACGCCCAGCACTTATTACTTTTTAGTTTGATGGGATTTTTTGATAAAAAGCATGGTCCAGATTGGTTAGTTATTGAGAGTATTGAACGTATAACGACAAAGGATGATGAGCTAATAATTTACAGTAATAACGAGCGCCAAATGAGTGTTAGTTTACCTGTAAAAAAAGCAGAGCTAGATAGTTTTATTAAACGAATACTTACCGACTCAGAAAAACAAAATATTACCTTTAGCTAAGAAAATTACCTTTAAGATTGAACGAGTTTTAGTCTTAAACTGTCAACACTCCTTAGCTGATCTTTAGTGTATTAAATAACGTAATAATTAGCCGTACTTTTTATGACTTTATAAAGTATAGCTAATCAACTATTCAATGAGGCTATTATGTTGAAGTGGAATGATGTTATTAACTTTGCCACCAATGGCAATCCTACCCCAAGTAAAAAAGTAGTCAAAACTGACGAGCAGTGGCGGATGCAACTATCAGAAGATGAATATTACGTAACACGTAAAAAGGGAACAGAGCGCCCAGGTAGCTCGGGTAGTTGTACATTACTCGAACCTGGCAAGTATGTGTGTATTTGTTGTGATAATCTATTGTTTGATGCTGATGAGAAGTTTGATAGTGGTACTGGTTGGCCGTCATTTACGCAACCTGCGACAATTGAAGCGATTGGCTATGTAAGCGATACAAGTCATGGTATGGAGCGCATAGAGGTGGTTTGTAACGTGTGCGATTCGCACTTAGGTCATATTTTTCCAGATGGTCCATTACCAACGGGTTTACGTTATTGCGTTAATGCCGCATCAATGAAAAAGCTCTAATATTTTATTTACTAGCGCTTTGAATATCTAAATTAATTTCTTTTGCTATGTGCAAAATCTTATCTAAACGCTGCGTCTGATCTGCTTGTAATTTAGTTTTATCAAGAAGGGCGTAGCACCTTCTAGCAAGATCCATATTAAATGAGCTGCCAGATTGCTTAGTTGAATCAAATAGGCACTGTAATAAATTAAGTGCGATACTTTGATTACGAGGCATGACTCTAAACGCTTGTGTAAAAGCTTCCAACGCAGTATTTAATTGGCCTTTATTAAATTGACTAACGGCATGGTTGTTAAGCTCTTTTGGACCCATTTTAATATCGCGTCGCTCACTTTGTTGCTGCTGAATATAACGTAAGTAAGTTGTGTCGCTAACTGCGGGATGTCTTTCACAGTGGCTAATTATTTGTGTGAATAAGGTTTGCGCCTTTTGATGAAACCCCAGTTCATGAAATGCTTTTGCTTTATCAAGTGCGCCATCAACCGATCGGATATGAGTATCGTCATCATCAAGTTGTTCAATTAGCTTTTTCGCTTTTTGATGCTCGTCTTTTAAGTAATGGAGTCGTGCATTAAGTACATCAATTTGAGCTTGATTCGCATTATTAGGAAACTGTTTTTTTAAATCATTAATGTACTGATTAGTTTGCCTTGAAATTCGCTGTATTTGATCGGTTTGATCCGTCGTTAGCGCAAAGTCGATACCTGCACGTGCTGCATTCAAATATACATCGGGGTGGTCGTGTATTGAGTGTTTTGCAAAGGTGGCTATATCTTTTTGAGTTAAATAGCTTTTTTCGTAGTCGTGATTAATTAGCGACACATTACTTAGCGATTTTTGGCGTGTGATATTTCGCGGTGCAATTTCTGCAGCTTGGCTTAAAAAGCTTTGTGCTAGCTCAAATTGATTTAGCTTTATTTCTAATCTGCCCAACAAATCAAGGGCTACTAAACGAGTTTCTTGGCGCTCTAACATTGTTTTGAGCATTCGCTGCGCCAAAATATGTTCGTTATTCGCTATAAGTGCTTCTACTAAGCCTACTTTTGCCCAAGCAAATTTTTGAATGTCGAGAACAGACTTAAAAAAGTCTTTCGCATCTTGAGCGCGCTTTAAGCGAAGTAAGGCATCACCTTTTAAGCGAAGTAGGATAGGGCTGTAATTATTATTTTTTTTATCCAGAGCGGTATCAATAAACTTAATAGCTTTTGAATCGTTACCATCATCAATTAATGAATACACTGTTTGTAAGTCGTGTTTACGCTTTAGGATTCGTTCAATGCGTATTTTAAGCTCTTGTACTGTAAAAGGTTTAACTAAAAAGTCATCAGGTTGCAGCTCAAGAACACTATGAACGAGTGAGCCACTTGTTTCTGCTGAGATAAAAATAAAGCCAGTCGAGCTTTTTATGAGTTGCTTTACACGTAGCTCTTCATAAAGCTGGTAGCCATCTTGGTGTTTATTTAAGTTGAATGAGCAAACGATTAGATCAAATTCTTCACTTAAACACTGCTCTTTTGCAGAATTTGCATGATCAGCAAAGCGCAACTGCCGAAAGCCAAGCCTTTCTAACGATTGTTTCATATAGCTTTGAGCAAGTGGCTGCTCCTCTACTATAAGTATTTTGGCTTTTGAATAGATCTTAGTTGGCATTGGCTTAAGCGTGATTGTATTTAACACAGACTATAATCAACAGTTTAACTCCTTACAAGGGAATTTAAATGATAGCTGTATTTATTAGGTAGTTAACTTTGCCTAATACGTTTATCTAACTACGAAGGTACTGAGCCGAATAACATAATTAAAAACTAAATAAGTAAAATTGATAACGCTATATTTGATGAGTGCTTTGATATGGAAATTTAGATTTTAATAAAAATATGAAATGTATTTAAGGTAAAAAGAGGAGTTAAACGTATTCAATATGGGAAAAAAGTTATTACTAGAGAAGTTGTCATTTAAAGAGTTATCTGATGGTATTTATATGTGGTGGGTGATTACTTGGCTTGATACCAGTGACTTAATTACATACGACTTATACCAACCTGCATAAATCTTTGATCAATTTAACGAATTAAATTGCACTATAACGTCGTTAAAAATTTTTTATTTAGAACAACTAGATACAAAAACTTTTGCCTAGTTCTAGCGTAATTTTCTTAACGTTAAATAGACCCCATATATAAGCAGATTGGTATTATATATTGAGTTCTTATGAAGTTCTTAAATGTATTTAATATGCGAAGAAAGAGTTATTACTAGAGAGGTTGTCTGATGGTATTTATATGTGGTGGGTGATACTGGACTTGAACCAGTGACCCTCGCCTTGTAAGGGCGATGCTCTCCCAACTGAGCTAATCACCCACATATAATAGGTATGCTTGTTATTTAATTCTTTATTATCAATAAACCGCTTGATGTAATTTGGTGGGTGATACTGGACTTGAACCAGTGACCCTCGCCTTGTAAGGGCGATGCTCTCCCAACTGAGCTAATCACCCACATATAATAGGTATGCTTGTTATTTAATTCTTTATTATCAATAAACCGCTTGATGTAATTTGGTGGGTGATACTGGACTTGAACCAGTGACCCTCGCCTTGTAAGGGCGATGCTCTCCCAACTGAGCTAATCACCCA
>NZ_JADYXO010000017.1:0-102000 GCF_015864295.1 Pseudoalteromonas sp. NZS127_1
GCCGGTTTAGCGCCAAATGAATCTGAGGTTAGATATCAAGATTCTAAAACTGTGGCCAAATTTTATTGACCACTACAGTCTCATTAAATGAAAATACTGAAAAGGGTTATTTTGATTTTATAGACTCCTCTAATATTGATTTTATAGAACTTGAAAATGGAGTGAAAGAGTTCTTCCCTTTATGCTATCGCATTCTTAAATCTGGCATTATAGCCCCATATAGAACGGTACCTTTTCCTCAAAATTCAATTGAAGAAATTATAATAGGACCATCAGAAAATAATGAGTTGGCTGTTAAGGGCTTAAAGTCCCTTTTGAGTTCATTAAATTTTGATGTAGAAGTGTCCAGCACTCGAACTTCATTTAGAAGAATTTAAAAAAGCTCTAAACCAAAGGCTTAGAGCTTTTCTATATACAATTAAAGTTTAGCTAAAACACTTAACTTTAAAGTATCGTTGGGTTTCGTTTCACTCAACCCAACCTACGATTACTCATCAATTGAGCGGAGTAGGGCGTTTATGCCTACTTTTTCGCGTGTTTGCTTGTCTACTTTTTTCACGATGATTGCAGCGTAAAGGCTGTGGGTGCCATCTTTTGACGGTAGTGCGCCTGGTACAACTACTGCACCGGCTGGTACGCGGCCGTAGTGAATTTCGCCAGTTTCGCGGTCATAAATACGAGTGCTTTGGCTGATGTAAACGCCCATTGAAATTACAGCGCCTTCTTCAACGATTACGCCTTCCACAATTTCAGAGCGTGCGCCAATAAAGCAGTTGTCTTCAATGATAGTTGGGTTAGCTTGTAGAGGCTCTAAAACGCCGCCTATGCCAACGCCACCTGATAAATGTACGTTCTTACCAATTTGTGCACACGAGCCTACAGTCGCCCATGTATCAACCATGGTGCCGTCGTCAACGTATGCGCCAATGTTTACGTACGATGGCATAAGTACGACGTTTTTACCTACAAAACTGCCTTTACGTGCTACAGCGTTTGGTACTACGCGCATACCGCCTTGCTGAAACTGCTCTGGGGTGTAGTCGCTAAATTTAAGCGGTACTTTGTCGTAAAACTGGTTTACGCCATCGTTCATTGGTTGGTTGTCGCGAATACGAAACGACAGTAACACTGCTTTTTTAAGCCACTGGTGTACAACCCATTCACCTGATATTTTTTCAGCAACGCGTGCAGCGCCGCTATCAAGTAAATCAAGTGCGTCAATAATGGCTTGTTTTACGTCGCTTGATACTGTGCTTGGGCTAATGCTATCGCGGTTGTCCCATGCGTTTTCGATCATCGTTTTTAAATCTGACATGTGTGTCCTCTATTCTGTTTCGGCGTTGAATTTTTTACGTAATGCCTGATGAATTTTTGCTTGCTCTTCATCAGTCAGCGCTTGGTATTCGTTATTAGATACAACAAAGAAATCCTCGGCACGTTCACCTACCGTTGTAATACGGGCTGCGTGAATGTGTAGTAAATGCGCTTGGAAAACTTCGGCTATTTTGGTTAGTAAACCTTGTATATCGACGGCTTGAATTTCTATTAAGCTACGGTCTTTGCGTGCATGTGGGCGCAGTACAATTTTAGGTTTAATATTAAAATCTTTAAAGCGTTGAGTTCGGCTCTTTTTAAAGCGAATTTTTTTACGCGGATCGCTTAGTGCTTGCTCAAGCCCACGTTTAATTGATTGCGCTCTACCACTGGCTATAGGGTCGCCGCTCACTTCAAGTATTACAAAGCTAAACAGTATATAACCGTCTTTTGTGGTTAGTACTTGGGCGTGTTGTATTTGTGCTTTTTTAGAGCCAATCACACTCACTAATCGGGCAAATAGTGCGCCAGAGTAAGGGCTGTACACAAATACTTGCGTACCGCCATGCATCGCTTTGTTAGACACAATAACACTGGGTTGGCTTAAATCGGGGCTATTTAATAAATGCTCGGTTTGCCATGATATTTGCTGTTCGCTAAAAGCGGTATAATAGTTGGCTTTAAAGCGGCTCCAAATTAAATCAATTTGTTCCTCTTGATAACCTAAATTAAGAAGACGCTGTTTAGCTTGATGCTTTTTGTCGCGAATTTGGTCGCGTTGATCCATTGGGTTTTCGAGCCCTAAGCGCAGTGCGCGTTGCGTGTGTAAATAAAGCTCACGCAGTAGGGTGTTTTTCCAATCGTTCCATAAGTTGTCGTTGGTTGCACGTATGTCGGCAACCGTTAAACAATATAAATAGTCGAGTTGGCGCTCTGTTTTAATACGTGTTGCAAAGTCTTTTATTACAGCTGGGTCGTTAATATCTTTACGCTGTGCGGTAACCGACATAAGTAAATGATTACTTACAAGCCATGCTACTAGTTTAGCATCAGCCGATGAAAAACCATGCAATTTAGCAAAAGCTATGGCATCAACAGCGCCAAGTTCTGAATGGTCGCCACCTCGGCCTTTAGCAATATCATGAAATATACCCGCTAAATAAAGTAGCTCTGGTTTATCCATTCGAGTGACTATTTCACTACAAATAGGAAACTCGCTAATACCTGTTTTATCAAAGTATTCGTAAATATTTTTGATTAACTTATGGGTGTGCTCATCTACGGTATAGGCATGAAATAAATCAAACTGCATTTGCCCAAATATATTACGCCACTGTGGTAAGTAGGCGGCAAGCATGCCGTGCTTGTGCATAAGCGTAAATGCGCGTCCCATGCCATTAGGGTGTTTAACTAAGCGTAAAAAGGCTTCGCGACAGGCTGCGTAATCTTGCAAATCGCCCAATAAACGACGGCGCACCTGGCGAATAGTACGAATAGTACTTGGGTAAATATGGGTTATTGCTGGGTTATCGGCTATGTGCTCAAACAATACAAAGAGTTGGTCGCGCCTAAAAAATACCGACGGATCTTTTACGCGTATTTGATGGCCCACTTGTTCAAAGTTTCTGTCGAGTTCTATCACCGTTTTTTCACTACTTTCGGGCATTATACTTTGTTCAAAGTATGAAAGTAGCATTTGGTTAAGCTCGCGCACGCGGCTCATTATTCTAAATAAGCGTTTCATCATACGCTCAACAGACGCTTTACCGTCGCTACCAAAACCTAAAATTTCGGCGGCTTGCGGTTGATGATCAAACAATAAACGGTTTTCGGCTCGACCTGCTGCTAAATGCAGCGCAAAGCGAATATTCCATAGGTTTTCTAGGCACTCTGAAAGCTCTTGAAACTCTTCGTGAGTTAAATATCCGTGGCTTATTAATTCTTGCAGGGTTTCTGTTCTAAAGTGCTTTTTTGCAACCCAAATAATGGTTTGTAAATCGCGCAGACCACCGGGGTTTTCTTTAATGTTTGGCTCAAGGTTATACGCGGTGCCGTGGCACTTTCTGTGGCGTAAGTTTTGCTCTTGAACTTTAGCAGTAAAAAATTCACCAGAGCGCCATACGGGTGTTTCAAGAATATGCATCTTGAGTTTTTCAAACTCAATGTGGTTACCAAAAATAAGGCGGCTTTCGAGCAAGCTGGTGGCAAAAGTAACGTCTTCACGTTTTTGCTCAATGGCTTGTTCTATGGTGCGCACGCTGTGGCCAATCTCTAAGTTGAGATCCCATAGCATGGTGACAAACTGGCCTATTTTTTCGCATATTTCTTCACTTGGCGGTTTAGTTACAAGCAATAAAAAGTCGATATCGGAGTAGGGATGTAGCTCGCCACGTCCGTATCCGCCTACAGCAATTAGCGCTAAATCAGGCTCATGCGCTAAGTCGTAAACATGAAACAGCTTTATGAGTAGGCGGTCAATAAACTCAGCCCGGGCATTAATTAAATTCCCAACCGGTTGTTTAGAAAACTCGTTATGTAGCCATTTATAAAAATAGCTAGAACAATCGCGATAATCATTAAGTTGCTCAGCATCGCTAAGCAACTTTTTTACTTTGTTGGGTAATGCCACGTGGGCTGGCTCCTTGTTGAACCTTTATTTTGATAAGTATTTTTATCAAATGGTTCGGTTTTTATTAGTGTTCGATAATCCTGTCGATAGTATCATCTGATCGTAGCGTTAAAATTTCAACACCATTTTCAGTCACTAATAAAGTATGTTCCCACTGTGCAGACAAACTACGGTCGCGTGTTACTACTGTCCAATCATCTTTAAGAAGCTTACATTGGCGTTTACCCGCATTAACCATAGGTTCAATAGTTAAACACATACCTGCTTTTAAGGCTTCGCCAGTACCGGCTTTACCGTAATGCATTATTTGTGGTTCTTCATGAAATCCTGCGCCGATACCGTGGCCGCAATATTCACGTACAATTGAGTAGTTAAAGCTCTCTGCATATTTTTGAATTGCTGAGCCAATATCACCCAAGCGCACACCTGGTTTTACCATTTTAATAGCAAGGTATAAGCTTTCTTGTGTTACTTCTGCAAGACGCTTAGCTTGAATGTTTGGTGTACCAACGTGGAACATTTTAGATGTGTCGCCGTGGTAACCATCTTTAATGACAGTTACGTCGATATTTACACTGTCGCCTTCTTTTAATGCTTTGTCATTTGGAATTCCGTGACAAATAACATGATTAACTGACGTACAAACTGATTTTGGAAAGCCATGATAATTTAACGGAGCAGGGATTGCTTGTTGCACATTAACAATATAATCATGACAAAGTGTATTTAGCTCATCGGTGGTAACACCTGGCACTACATGAGGGCCGATCATTTCAAGTACATCGGCCGCTAAGCGCCCAGCTACGCGCATTTTCTCTATTTCTTCAGGGGTCTTGATAATAGCGCTCATTGAGGCTCCAAAGTTGAGTTTTTAACATTTATCGCCGAACAAATTTTGCACGCGACGTTGAGTATTTAATTTTAATATGGTATAAAGCGCGCCGTCTTTTTACAAATAAATTCTTAAATGATTTTTTGTATTTAAGGCAAACACAATTTTATTTTAACACACACACGTATCGTCACATACACTTGGGTGCATTTGAAGTTTAATTACTTCGGTGTTGGTGCTATGGGATATGTGGAGGCCTAACCCTAAACAACTATAGAGGATCTATAAAATGGCAAACGTTTCAATGCGCGATATGCTTCAAGCTGGTGTTCACTTTGGTCACCAAGCACGTTACTGGAACCCTAAGATGAAGCCTTTCATCTTCGGCACACGTAACCGTGTACATATCATCAACCTTGAGCAAACTGTACCAATGTTCAACGACGCACTTAAGTTTTTATCAAGTGCTGCAGCAAACAAAGGTAAAGTTCTTTTCGTTGGTACTAAGCGCGCAGCAAGCGACGCAGTTAAATCAGCTGCTTTAGAAAGCGACCAGTTCTTCGTAAATCACCGTTGGTTAGGTGGTATGTTGACTAACTGGAAAACTGTACGTCAATCAATCAAGCGTCTTAAAGACCTTGAAGCACAAAGCCAAGACGGAACTTTCGAGAAATTAACTAAGAAAGAAACGTTAACGCTTAACCGCGAAATGGAAAAGCTTGAAAAGAGCCTTGGTGGTATCAAAAACATGGGCGGTCTTCCAGACGCGCTTTTCGTTATCGATGCTGACCACGAGCACATTGCTATCCGTGAAGCAAACAACCTAGGTATTCCAGTTGTTGCAATCGTAGATACTAACTCTAACCCAGACGGTGTTGATTACATCGTACCTGGTAACGATGATGCTATCCGTGCTGTAAGCCTTTACACTAGCGCTGTTGCAGCTGCTATTACTGAAGGTCGCGAGAATAACATCGTTGCTCAAGCTGAGAAAGACGATTTCGTTGAAGCTGAGTAATTAGCTGTCATCAAGTCTTCATCTTTTTAAGGTGAAGACTTGCTATTCTTGTCGAGCGGGTAACCCGCTTATCTAACCTGATTTCAGATTTGAGGATTTACTAATGGCTGTAACTACTGCCCTAGTTAAAGAATTACGCGAGCGCACAGGCGCTGGCATGATGGATTGTAAAAAAGCGTTAACTGAGACTGATGGCGACATCGAGTTAGCGATTGAAAACATGCGTAAAAGTGGCGCTGCTAAAGCTGCTAAAAAAGCAGGTAACATTGCTGCTGAAGGTACTATCATCATCAAGCAAAACGCGGGTGTTGCAGTACTAGTAGAAGTTAACTGTCAAACAGATTTCGTTGCAAAAGACGTAAGCTTCTTAGCATTTGCTAACAAAGTTGCTGACGCTGCAATTGCTGACACTATCTCTATCGAAGACTTACAAGCTAAGTTTGAAGAAGACCGTGTTGAGCTAGTTACTAAAATTGGCGAAAACATCAATGTACGTCGTTTACAGTACGTAACGGGTGAAAACCTAGTTGAGTACCGTCATGGCGATCGTATCGGTGTTGTTGTTGCGGGTGTTGCTGATGAAGAAACACTTAAGCACGTTGCAATGCACGTTGCTGCATCTAGCCCTGAATACTTAACACCTTCAGATGTACCAGCTGACGTTGTTGCTAAAGAAAAGCAAGTACAAATCGAAATCGCGATGAATGAAGGCAAGCCTGCTGAAATCGCTGAGAAGATGGTTGTTGGCCGCATGAAAAAATTCACTGGTGAGGTTTCTCTTACTGGTCAAGCTTTCATCATGGAGCCTAAGAAAACTGTTGGCGATATTCTTAAAGAGAAAAACGCAACAGTTACTAGCTTCGTACGTGTAGAAGTTGGTGAAGGTATCGAGAAGAAAGAAGAAGATTTTGCTGCTGAAGTTGCTGCTCAAATTGCTGCTGCTAAAGCTAAGTAAGATTACTATTTGTGAAGGATAATGAAATTAGATGCAATTAAAGTACTATTTGGTTTTGCTTCGCAGCTAGAAATTCTTTAAAATAACCGCGCTTTTATGTTTAACATAAGCGCGGTTATTTTTTATCCATAATTCAATAAAAGTTGGCCCCAATACTATGACTATCAATCGCAAACCTATTTTTAGACGTGTTCTTCTCAAATTAAGTGGTGAAGCTTTAATGGGAGACGAAGGCTTCGGCATCGATCCTAAAGTTTTAGACCGTATGGCACAAGAAATTAAAGAGCTAGTAGAGCTCGACGTAGAAGTGGGTTTAGTTATTGGTGGAGGTAACTTTTTACGCGGTGGATCACTTGCAGAAGCAGGTATGAATCGCGTAGTAGGCGATCACATGGGTATGCTTGCAACTGTTATGAACGGCCTTGCAATGCGTGATGCGCTACACCGTGCATTTGTAAATTGTCGTCTTATGTCGGCTATTCCGCTTAATGGTGTATGTGACGCTTATAACTGGGCTGAAGCAATTAGTTTATTGAAAACTGGTCGCGTAGTCATTTTTGCAGCGGGTACTGGTAACCCATTTTTTACTACCGATTCTGCAGCATGTTTACGCGGTATCGAAATTGAAGCGGATACAGTAATTAAAGCGACTAAGGTTGATGGCGTATACAGTGATGACCCTGTTAAAAACCCAGATGCGACGCTTTATACCCACTTAAGCTACAATGAAATCATTGAAAAAGAATTAAAAGTTATGGATTTAGCGGCATTTACTCTAGCCCGCGATCACAATATGCCATTGAGCGTATTTAACATGAATAAATCAGGCGCGCTAAAACGCGTAATTATGGGTGAAGAAGAAGGTACACTTATTTCTTCACAAGCCTCAGATGAAATAATCAAATAATTAGGATTAAACCGTGATTAACGATATTCAAAAAGACGCGCAAGCGCGCATGCAAAAAAGTGTAACTGCACTAGGTAGCCAATTATCTAAAATTCGTACTGGCCGTGCACATCCTGCAATCCTAGATGGCATTATGGTGTCGTACTACGGTGCACCAACGCCTTTAAACCAAGTTGCTAACGTAACAATTGAAGATTCTCGTACACTTGCTATTGGTGTATTTGATAAGTCTTTAGCGCAAGCTGTTGAAAAAGCAATTATGGCATCTGACTTAGGTTTAAACCCTATGTCGGCAGGTACTGTTATTCGCGTACCACTTCCTCCACTTACAGAAGAGCGTCGTAAAGACCTAATCAAAATTGTACGTGGCGAAGTTGAAGGCGGTCGTGTTGCTATTCGTAACATTCGTCGTGATGCTAATGGCGATGTAAAGGGTTTATTAAAAGATAAAGACATATCTGAAGATGAAGCGCGTCAATCGGATGATGCGATTCAAAAGCTTACTGATAAGTTTATTAAAGAAATGGATACTTTATTAGCTGCTAAAGAAACAGAATTGATGGAAATCTAAACAGCTAATTTTATTAGTTTTGAAACGCCGTCTAGGGTATACTAGGCGGCGTTTTTTTATGGAATACTCGATATTTATGGTTCTAGATGCTGACACAATTTCACAGCAATGTTTACCCAAACATGTTGCTATCATCATGGATGGGAACGGACGTTGGGCGCAAGCTAGAAATAGACCTCGTGTGTATGGGCATAAAAAAGGCGTAGACGCAGTTCGTCAATCTGTTCAGTTTTGTACTAAATTAGGGATACAATCGTTAACCTTATTTGCTTTTAGTAGTGAAAACTGGCGCCGCCCTGAAGACGAAGTAAACACTTTAATGGAGCTTTTCTTATTTGTTTTAACAAAGGAAGTTAAAAAGCTTCATAAAAACAATGTAAAACTGACCATTATTGGAGACTTATCACGATTTTCTGAAGGATTACGTAGCAAGGTAGACGCTGCGCATAAGCTGACTGAAAATAACACCGGGTTGCGTTTAAATGTTGCAGCTAATTACGGTGGTCGTTGGGATGTTGCCAATGCGGCAAAACAACTTGCTTTGCAAGTTGCGCAGGGCACACTAAACGCAGAAGATATTACAGAAGAGCGCTTAGCACAGCATATGAGCATGGCAGATCAGGCAGAACCTGATTTACTTATTCGCACTGGTGGCGATGTTCGTATTAGTAATTTTTTACTATGGCAAGTTGCTTATGCAGAACTTTACTTTACCGAGACACTTTGGCCAGATTTTAATGAAGCAGCATTTGCTGAGGCCATTGCGTGTTACGTTGCCAGAGAGCGACGTTTTGGTTGTACGGGCGAACAAATAAAACAATTACTCGCTCAAACCTAAATAGAATAAGGGTCACATTTTGTTAAAACAACGAATTTTAACCTCTCTAGTGCTAGCTCCATTAGCATTGGCTTTGGTTTTTTATACACCGCTTACGTTATTTAGTTACTTTGCTGGTGCAATTGTATTATTAGGCGCATGGGAATGGTCTGCATTTATGGGCCTTTGCGACAAGCTTAAACGTGCTGCCTTTGTTGTGTTTATTGGCGCTTTACTTGCCTTGCTTAATTTACATTGGCCTATTGAATCATTATGGGAAAATGGCAAGCTAGTCGGTGATGCAAACTACGTATTTACGCTTTCGTTTGCTTGGTGGATTGTTGCTAGCTATTTAATTTGGCGCTACCCAGAAATGGCTAAAGCGTGGAATGAAGGCCTAGTTATGCGCGGCATTGCAGGGCTACTCACGCTTGTACCGCTATGGCTTGCTCTAAATACACTACGTAGCGCGCAATATGCTGAATCAACTCATTTTGGTTCGGTGCTAATTTTAGTGGTACTCGGTATTGTATGGAGCGCAGATGTGGGTGCTTACTTTACGGGTAAAAGTTTTGGTAAACATAAGTTAATGCCTAAAGTAAGCCCTAATAAAACAATTGAAGGGTTAGCAGGCGGTGTAGTCGCTTCTATTATTTTTGTATTAGCATTTTGTCACTTTACCGATGTTGATTTAGTTGTATGGCCTGTGTACGCGATAATGACAGCATTTATTGCGTTGTTTTCTGCGGTAGGTGATTTACTGGAAAGCATGTTTAAACGTGAAGCTGGTTTAAAAGATAGCGGTCGATGTTTACCAGGACACGGCGGTATTTTAGATAGAATTGACAGCTTAACGGCTGCTGCTCCAATGTTTGTTATGTGCTATGCGTGGACTCTTAGTTTATGAGCCAAAAGCAATTGCTGGTTATTTTAGGCGCAACGGGCTCAATTGGTTTAAGTACACTTGATGTTGTGTCGCGCAATAAAGAGTTATTTGATGTTTTTGTTTTGGCTGCAGGACAAAATGCAAAGAAAATGGCGGAGTTGTGTATTGAACATGAACCGCTTTATGCGATTATGGCTAACCAGCAGGCCGCAGAGCAATTATCTGCGTATTTAGCTAATACTCAGTGCCAAACTCTTGTTATGCACGGTGAGCAAGCAATGAGTGACTTATGTGCTCATCCTGATGTTGACATTGTAATGTCGGCAATTGTAGGTGCAGCTGGTTTACTACCCACATTAAGTGCTGTTGAAGCGGGTAAAAAAGTACTACTAGCTAATAAAGAATCTTTAGTTATGTCAGGTCAGTTGTTTATTGATAAAGTTAAACAACATAAAGCCACTTTGCTGCCAATAGATAGCGAACATAATGCAATTTTTCAATGCCTACCGTCTTCGTTACAAAATGCCAAAGGCGATCAAAAACTACAGCAACATGGCGTAAGTAAAATTTTGCTTACCGGCTCTGGTGGCCCATTTTTAACGCGTGATATAAATACGTTAAAAGATGTAACCGTAAGTGAAGCCGTTGCACACCCTAACTGGTCGATGGGTCAAAAAATATCAGTAGATTCCGCAACTATGATGAACAAAGGTTTAGAGTTTATTGAAGCTAAGTGGTTATTCAATTGTGATGCGAGTGATATTGATGTGGTTATTCATCCACAAAGTATCATTCATTCAATGGTGCAGTACCACGATGGTTCTATTTTAGCGCAAATGGGTAACCCCGATATGCGCACGCCAATTGCCCATGCACTTGCGTATCCTGAGCGAATTAATGCGGGTGTTAAACCGTTAAACTTCTCTGAAATTTGTGATTTTTCGTTTACTAAACCTGATTTTTCTCGTTATCCAAATTTACAATTAGCGATTGATGCGTGTAGTGCAGGGCAGGGCGCGACAACAACGGTTAATGCAGCAAATGAAATAGCTGTGGGCGCATTCTTAAACGGTAAAATTGGTTTTACCGATATATACAAAATAAATGCACAGACGCTAGAAGCTGCAACTTACACCAATGTGCAAAGCCTAGATGAAATTTTAGAGTGTGATAAATTAGCGCGTATTAGCGCTTCAGAATTTATAACAAAAGTGGCGCATTAATATGTTTGATTTTTTTTGGAATCTTGGCTCATTTATTTTAGCGCTTGGTATTTTAGTGGCCATACATGAATATGGCCATTTTTGGGTTGCACGAAAAATGGGCGTTAAAGTGCTGCGTTTTTCAATTGGTTTTGGTAAGCCACTGTTAAAATGGCATGACAAATATAATACCGAATACGTGATTGCCGCTATTCCATTAGGTGGTTATGTAAAAATGCTTGATGAGCGAGTTGATGACGTACCAGCAAATCAACGCCACTTGTCGTTTAACTCTAAATCTGTACAAGCGCGTATTGCTATTGTTGCTGCGGGACCAATGGCTAACTTTTTGTTTGCCATTTTTGCTCTTGCGGTGATGTATATGGTAGGTGTGCAATCGGTTAAGCCAGTTGTTGGCAGCATAACCGAAGGCAGTCGCGCAGAGCAGGCGGGCATTATGCCTTCTCAACATATTATAAAAATTGGTGATGATGACATAACGACATGGCAAGATGCCACATTTGCGCTTATGTCTAACTTAGGCGAAGAAAGCGTTGAAGTTATTGTTCGTGATAAAAACCTTCAACCACGCGTTAAAACGCTTAATTTAGAGGGTTGGAAGCTTGACCAGCGAGACGTACCACCACTGAGTTCGTTAGGTATTGTGCCATTTAGACCTCAAGCAACTTTAACAATTGCCGCCGTAACTAAAGACTCAGCCGCAGAACACGCTAATTTACAAGTTAACGACACAATTTTGGCTGTAAACGGTGAAACAATAAGCAATTGGCAGCAATTAGTTAATCTTATTACGCAATCAGCTAACAAATCTTTACAATTTAGTGTAAAAAGACAAGATACTATACAAGCCATTACAGTTACCCCTAAAGGGCGCATTGATAATAACGGTATTGAGCAAGGCTTTTTAGGTGTTGCTCCTGTTGTACAGCAATGGCCTGATGGCTATGTAGAGACAAGGCATTACGGCCCGCTCGATAGTATTGTGCGAGGCACAAAAGAAACTTGGCGCTTAATTACACTCAGTTTTGACATGATTGGTAATTTAATTACAGGCCAGGTTTCGGTTAAAAATTTAAGTGGTCCTGTGGGCATTGCAGTAGGCGCTGGAACTAGCGTAAGCTATGGGTTAGTGGCCTTTTTAAGCTTTTTAGCCTTAATAAGCGTTAACTTGGGTGTATTTAATTTATTACCCTTACCAGTGCTTGATGGCGGACACTTAATGTATTACATAATTGAACTTTTTCGTAAAAAGCCGGTCTCTGAAAAGACACAAGAGTTTGGTTTTAAAGTGGGTGCCTTGTTGCTCATTTTTCTAACATGTTTCGCTTTGTTCAATGATGTATCGCGTTTGTAGTTACAGCGTGGCAAATTACTAATTAGAACACGATTGTAAAGCACCACTAGTAAGGTGTTATGCGGTAATACAGTTGTAAAGGATAAAGATAATAAAATGGCTATAAAAAAACATTTGGCAATAACAAGTTTATTGGGTGCAAGTTTTGCAGCCCTAGGCCAAAACTCCTTTATTGTTGAAGACCTGAAAGTTGAAGGTTTGCAGCGCGTAGCACTTGGTGCAGCGCTAACACATATTCCTATTAACGTAGGCGATAATGTTGATGACTATACGATTTCAAAAACAATAAAGTCACTTTATCGTTCTGGGCACTTTGATAACATAAAAGCACTTCGTGATGGCAACAACGTTATTTTTAAAGTAACGGAACGTCCTACCATCAGCTTTATTGAGTTTGAAGGCAATAAAGACATTAAAGACGAGCAGCTTAATGAGTCTCTTGATCAGCAAGATATTCGCCAAGGTGAACCACTTGATAAAACCGTTATCGATAGTATCGAAAAAGGCTTAGTTGAGTTTTTCCACAGTATTGGTAAATACAACGCTAAAGTAGATATCAGTATTACTAAGCTGCCACGTAACCGCGTTAAACTTAAGTTAGAGTTTGATGAAGGTGATGCTGCTTCTATCCGCCAAATTAACTTAGTGGGTAATGAACTTTTTTCTAATGAAGAGCTTCTTAAACTTGCTGAATCGCAGCAAGATTTACCTTGGTGGCAGTTTATGGGTAGCGACCGTTACCAAAAGCAAACCATTGAAGGTGATTTAGAAAAAATTCGTAGTTATTATTTAGACCGTGGTTACCTGCGTTTTAATATCGACTCAACGCAAGTTTCAGTGAGCCCTGAACGTGAATCGGTTTACGTTACAGCTAACTTAACTGAAGGCGTAAAATATAAAGTTAAAGGTTTTGACTTTATTGGTGACTTGCTTGGCCGTGAAGACTTAATTAAAAGTGTTATCCCACTTAGAGCGGGTGAGCTTTATAACGGTTCTGTAGTTACTTCATCTGAAGAGTTTATTAAAAGCTACTTAGCACGTTTTGGTTACGCTAATGCTGAAGTGCGTACAATTCCAGAAATTGACGACGAAAAGCAAGAAGTACAATTAACACTATCGGTTAATCCAGGTAAGCGTGTATACGTTCGTCGTATTATTGTTGGTGGTAACCAAAATACGGCAGATGAAGTACTTCGTCGTGAAATGACACAACTTGAAGGCGCATGGTTATCTAATCAAAACCTTGAGCGTTCAAAACTGCAAATTCAACGTCTACCTTACATGGAAACTGTTGATTTTAACGTAGTGCCTGTACCCGGTGTGGATGACCAAGTAGATGTAGACTTTACTGTAAAAGAGCAATCTGCAGGTAGCTTTAATGCTGGTCTTGCTTATGGTTCTTACTTAGGTCTGCAGTTTAATATTGGTGTAACAGAATCTAACTTTTTAGGCACAGGTAACCAAATTGGTTTAAACCTTAATACGTCTACAGGTTCTGAAAGCTTAAGCTTATCGTACACAGACCCATACTTTACGCCAGATGGTGTATCGCAAGGCAGTAGCATCTTTTACAGAAACTACGATGCAAGTAAATTCAGTCTTGTTGAATATAAATCGAAAAGTTATGGTTTAGGCACAAATATTGGTTTTCCAATTGATGCTGTAAATCGTGTTAACTTTGGCGCCCGTTGGATTAAAGAAGAGCTTTCGGATATTGCAGAGTACGAGCAAACGCGTGTACTTCGTGAAACATTCTTAGATCCAGATAACCCAGATGCAGGCTTTGACTTTACTAAGTATGAGCTGAGTGTTGGCTGGTCGCGTATCACCGTTAACCGTGGTTTATTCCCAACAGCGGGTTCGCGTCAAACTCTAAACTTAACAGCAACAACGCCTAACTCAGATCTTCAGTACTTTAAACTGAACTACGATTCGCGTTTTTACTGGCCTATATCAAATGACCACCGTTGGGTATTCTCAACGCGTGCAGCACTTGGTTATGGTAATGGTTATGGTTCTACAAACGGGTATGAGCAAACACTTCCATTCCAAGAGTACTTCCGTATAACGGAAATGGAACTACGTGGCTTTGACCGTAATACAATATTACCACGTGCTGTGTCGCGTATACCGCAGTCTATTCCGGGTACGCCAGGTGCAGACGGTACTACAACCGGTAGCATTGGTGGTGCATCAGAATTTGATATTCTAGTGCCACAAGGTCGTATTGGTGGTAATGCCAAAGCAGTGGCAGGTATGGAGCTAATTGTTCCTACACCATTCTTAGATGAAGAAAATACCAGCTCTGTACGTACTAGCTTCTTTGTTGATGCTGCAAACGTATGGGATACTGAGTTTAACGTAGACCGCTATCAAAACTTAGGCGTTGATGAACGTGCTAAATTAGATGACTATTCAGACCCAATGCGTTTTAGGGTTTCAACCGGTCTTTCATTACAATGGATCTCTCCAATGGGTCCAATGCTGATCAGTTTTGCGTATCCATTGCAAAAAGAAGAAGATGACGATACGAAAACCATCAGCTTTAACATTAGTAACACTTTCTAAAGGAGTTTTTTGTGAAAAAATTATTTAAATCAACAGCTGTAGCAGTTTTAGCAACGTTAATGATGGGTACTTCTGTGAATGCATTTGCACACAAAGTAGGTATTGTTGATATGCAGGAAATCTACAAGCAAATTCCTCAAATGGCTAAAATTGAACAGTCTTTACAAACTGAGTTTGCTGAACGTCGTCAAGAGCTTGAAAAGTTACAAGGCGATATTCGTTTTGAAGCTGAAAAATTTAAACGTGAAAGTACAACGATGAGCCAAGCTCAAAAAGATACTCTGCGTGAAAAAATTCAAGGCATGCAAAAAAATCTTGCTGAACAAGGTCGCCCTTTAGAGCAAGAAATTAAAGCGCGTCAAAACCAAGAGCTTGCTAAAGTTCAAGGTGTAATCATCAAAACAATTGAAGAGATTGCTAAAGACGGCGACTTCGACGAAGTTAAAGTAAAAGACACTACTATTTACTTTAACCCTAAAGAAGTGACTGATCTTTCATCTAAAGTTGTAGCCGCTGTTAGTAAGAAATAATCACTCTATGCAAAATTATACGCTTTCGCAAATTGCGGAACTTCTAGGCGCCGAACTTCAGGGTGATGGCGCTTTAGAAATAAAAAAAATAGCGACACTTGCAAATGCCCATTCTGGGCATATTGCATTTTTAGCGAACTCAAAATATCGATCGCAACTTGAGACTACTCAAGCTAGTGCTGTAATAGTAAGCCAAGCCGATGCAGAGTACTTTAGTGGTAGCAAAATTATTGTTGCTAATCCGTATGTAAGTTACGCAAAATTAGCGCAATTTATGGATACAACACCACGCTCAGCCTCGACGGGTATTCATCCAAGTGCAACTGTTCATTCAACAGCGATTGTTAGTGATAGCGCCGCTATTGGTGCTAACGCAGTCATTGAAGCTCATGCAGTGATAGGTGACAACGCGCAAATTGGTCCGAACAGTTTTATCGGGGAACGTGTTAAAATAGGTTCTGGCACTAAGCTTTGGCCTAGTGTGACTATTTATCACGATGTTGAAATTGGTTCAGATTGTTTGTTTCAAGCAAATAGTGTTGTAGGTAGTGATGGGTTTGGTTATGCAAATGAGCGCGGGCAGTGGGTTAAAATACCTCAACTTGGTTCAGTGATCATAGGCAACAAAGTTGAAATTGGTGCAAGTACGACAATTGATCGTGGTGCACTGGACAATACCATCATTCATAGCAATGTTATTATCGATAATCAGTGTCAAATAGCGCACAACGTTGAAGTTAATTCAGGCACCGCAATAGCGGGCTGCACTGTACTTGCAGGAAGCGTTAGCATTGGCAAGAACTGTCAAATTGGTGGCATGGTTGCAATTAATGGTCACATGTCTGTATGTGATGGTGTTATAATTACCGGCATGAGTATGGTGACAAAATCAATCACCGAACCAGGTATTTACTCATCTGGTATGCCCCATACAACAAACAAAGAATGGCGTAAATCAATAGCTCACTTGCGTAACCTTTCAGACATGAAATCTCGTCTTAAAGCGCTTGAAGCATTGGCTAAGTCATAACGTTGAACACTAATAAGGATGCTATTTTGGCAAACGAATTAAATAGCCTTGATATTCAAGAAATTTTAAGTTTATTACCGCACCGTTACCCGATGCTATTAATTGATCGTGTTATTGATTTTACACCTGGCAAGTCTTTACATGCTATTAAAAATGTTTCTATAAATGAACCAATTTTTACTGGGCACTTTCCAAATCAGCCAATTTTTCCTGGTGTGCTAATATTAGAATCAATGGCGCAAGCAACGGGTTTATTAGGTTTTAAAACAGTAGAAAACCGTAGCGAAAACGAATTGTATTTGTTTGCTGCTGTTGATAACGCACGTTTTAAACAACCTGTAATTCCTGGTGATACAATGCATCTTCATGTTGAGTTTTTAAAAGAACGTCGCAACATTTGGAAGTTTGCTGCAGAAGCTAGAGTCGACGGCAAAATAGTGTGTAGTGCCGAAATTATGTGTGCGAGAAGAGAGTTTTAATAGTGATCCATTCTACAGCAATAATCGAACCTGGCGCTAAACTAGGCAACAATGTCTCAGTTGGTCCGTATAGTTATATTGGCAATGATGTTGTTATCGGTGATAACTGTATTATTGAGTCTCACGTTGTTGTTAAAGGGCCGTCAACTATTGGCTCTGGCAATCATATTTTTCAGTTCGCGTCTGTGGGCGAAGCCTGCCAAGACAAAAAATACAACAACGAGCCAACCACTTTAATCATGGGTGATAACAACGTTATCCGTGAATGTGCCACTATTCACCGTGGTACGATTCAAGACCAAGGTGTTACTAAAATTGGTAGTAATAATTTGTTTATGGCTTATACACACGTTGCACATGACGCGGTAATTGGCGATAACGTAATTTTTGCTAACAACGCAAGTGTGGCCGGCCATGTACATGTTGGTGACTGGGTTATCCTTGGTGGTAATTCGGGTGTTCATCAGTTTTGTAAAATTGGTGCACATGCCTTTATTGGTATGTATTCAGGTGTTAACAAAGATGTACCACCATTTGTTACTACCATTGGTATGCCAGCAGGCCCTGCAGCTATCAATAAAGAAGGCATGAAACGTCGTGGTTTCGAAAGTGATGAAATTATGGCTGTACGCCGTGCATACAAAGCATTTTATCGTAAAAGCTTAGGTGCTGAAGAAGCTATTGAGTCGCTTAGTGAAGATGCCGCAAAGTATCCTGCTGTGAAATTGATGGTCGACTTTGTTAAAAACTCAGAGCGCGGCATCGTAAGATAATTCGCGGGTTTGCTTTAAGCATTAAAAAAACCACCCTAGATGATAAATCGAAGGTGGTTTTTTATTGCCCTGCTTTAAGCTAATTCAGTTAATACTCAGGGTAATTGAGTTAGTATGCGGGTAATTTATATAATAAAAGCCGTCCTATGCGTTTACCTAAGTTAGTAGTCACTCTTTTTATTACTTCAGTTTTAGCCGCTTGTAGTAGCCAGCCTATTGTTAAATCATCTGCTGGAGAAATCACTCAAGTTGGGAAAGCATCTTTTTATGCTGATAAATACCACGGAAGAACAACCGCCAACGGAGAGCGCTTTAGCCAACAAGCCGCCACGGCAGCCCATTTAGAATTTGATTTTGGTACTACGGTGGTTGTTACCAACCTCGCTAATAACAAATCAGTCACGGTAAGAATCAACGATAGAGGCCCGTATGTGCGAGGTCGTATTATTGATTTATCAAAAAGTATGTTTAAAAAAATAGCCGACCCTAAGGTCGGCGTTATTGATGTATCAGTAAAGGTTTTAAAACCGGGTAGTTAGCGAAACATAACCAGGATAAGCCACACTGAGCTCTTTATGAGAGCCTTGTGCGACTATTTGACCGTCTTCCAACCATACAACATTATCCATTTGAGCAAGTAGAGCGGGATCGTGCGTAATTGTCAGCACGCTCGCGTTATTCATAACATGCATTATTGCTTGCATTACCCCTTGCTTAGACTGATTATCAAGACCTTCTGTTGGTTCATCAAGAACCAAAATAGCCGGACTTTTAAGCAAAGCTTGTGCAATAGCTATACGTCTAGACTGACCTTGCGATACGTTACGCCCGCCAGTGCCTAGTCGTGTTTTTAAACCTTCTTTTAGCTCATTAAACCATGGGCTTAATTGCGCTAATGAGAGCGCTTCAATCATTTGCTCTTTAGTTGCATTTGGCGCGGCATAACGTAAATTTTCACTCAGTGTGCCATCAAAAATATGGTGCTGCTGAGCGAGTATATTTATCACACTTGCGCGTATATCATTATTTAACGAATGTAAGTCAACAACGCTATTTTGATTATTTAGCGTTATGCTGCCTTGTTGTAAAGGCCATAAACCAGTCAGTAAATTTACAAGCGTCGTTTTACCGCTGCCGCTTCTACCAACAATCGCTACTTTTTGCTGAGGCATTAGCTCAAAGCTAACATCAGTTAGTGCTGTTTGTTCACCATATTGATAGCTAATATTGTTAAGTGCCAATGTGTTATTTTGCGCACTAAAGCTTTCATCTGCTTCTATAATTGTATTTTTATCTTGTGAGCTAGCTGCTTTATCTTCAAGTGTAAACAACCGCTCTGCTGCTTTTAATACGTTAGGTAGCTCAATAAACGCATTAGGAAGTAGTAATACACTCTCAAAACTTGCCAGTACAAACAGGCTTAACATAGCAAGTTCTACATTTACCATAGTATTGGCGTAAACCAACGGGACTATGGTGACTATGCTAGCAAGCATGGCTAATTGAACAACCAACAAGCTTAACCCATCTGAGTTTGCTAGTGCTTTGTGGCGAATAAATAATTGCTTATTGTACTGCTCGCTTAATTCGTCGCACTTATTAAGCTGCTGCGAACGGGCTTGATAAATACTAAGCTCTCTAAGGCCTGTAAGTGTATCTGAAAGCTCAGAGCGAAGTTGCGCACTAAGCTGTGTTTCTTTATGGCTGTTTTTAGTGAGCTTAGCACTTAGTAAAGCAGGTATTACAACACCAATAAGTACAATGCCTGTAAAGCAAATAAGGGCGACGTTGCCATTATAGGCCGACATAAACAGCATGATGATTGGCACACTTAAAAGAGCAACCAGCATAGGCAGTAAAACGTTTAAATAAAACTTGTCGAGTGCGTCTACATCGTTTTGTAATCGGTTAACTAAATCAGCGCTGCGGCTCATTGCTAAATCAACATTGTTAAGCTTACTTAACGTTGCAAATACATTCGTGCGTATTTCACTTAGTAATAAAAACGTGGCGTTATGAGTAACCAAACGCTCGCCATAGCGCGACGCGGTTCGTACAATTGCTAAAAATCGAATCGTTCCTGCTGGAGTAAAGTAGTTCATTTGCACGCCGGCAATACCTGCAGCGGCCATTGATGCTAAAAACCAGCCAGATATAGCCAATAAACCCACATTAGCTAATACCGTAATCGTCGCTAAAAATGTGCCTAGTAGCATTGCTTTGTAATGAGGAGCGCAAAGCTTTAATAAGCGAATAAAGTTAGTCATGCATTACTCCTTGCTCAGCTGTTTTGAGTAAATTTGAAAATGCACCATTTTGCGCTGCAAGTGTTTCAAAGTGACCTTGCTCAGCTATTTTCCCATCGTGCATAACAATGATATTACTGGCATGTTTAACGGTATTTAATCGATGAGCAATGACTAACACTAAGTTATTTTTAGCATATTCATTAATAGCATCTTGAATAAGCTGCTCTGTTTGGCTATCAAGGTGCGCTGTAGGCTCATCAAGCACTAAAACTGGTGCTTGTTTTATGAATGCACGTGCGAGTGCGATGCGTTGCTTTTGTCCGCCAGAAAGCCCTTCGCCTTGCTCACCTATCAGTGTGTTAAAACCATCGGGTAGGGTATTTATAAATTCAAGCACACCAGCTTGCTTTGCTGCATGTTCAAGCTCTTGCTGTGTGGCAGTTGGTTTGGCCAATTTAATGTTGGCAGCAATGGTGTCGTAAAACAGCGTCGCTTTTTGTGGTATCCATGCAATGTTATTTTGCAGGTAAGTAATATCGGTTGTGCTTAAACTCTGATCATTAATAGATAGGTGGTTTATCACCTCAGGGTGAAACCCTAATAAGCAATCAAACAACGTACTTTTACCTGAGCCACTACTGCCCACAACTGCAATTAAGCCTTTATTTAGCAGTGTTAAATTTATATTTTTAATCCCTTCGTTACTATCTGGGTATATAAAATTAAGGTCGGTAATACTTATTGAGTTAATTGTATTTAAAGTTAAATTGTTTTCAGGCGTGCTTGTAGTCACTGACGCATTTTCGTCACTTGGCAGTGGTGCATTTAAAATCGCAACCATATCGGCAGCGGCACTAATGCCTTGTAAGCGTGCATGGTAATGGCTACCTAGCTGGCGCAGTGGTAAATAAAATTCAGGCGCTAAAAGTAGCACCACAAAGCCAGTAGCAAAATCAAGAGTGCCAAAAAACAGTCTAAAACCAATAATGACTGCGACTAATGCCACGCTAATGGTGGCTAAAAACTCAAGTGCAAATGATGATAAAAACGCGATTTTTAAAACATCGAGTGTAGCGTGTCTAAAATCATCTGAAATTTTAGCTATTTGTTTAAGCTCGGTACGTGTTGCATTAAATAGCTTGAGTTGAGTTAAACCTTGTACGCGGTCAAAAAAGTAATTGCCCAGTACAGCAAGTTGCTTCCAGCGTTTTTGGTTTAAAGCTTCGGCTTTTGAGCCTACTAAAATCATGAAAAAAGGAATGAGCGGGGCGGTTAATAAAAATATCAACCCAGCTTTATAATCTGTCGGAAAAATAACAACCAATATTGCCAGCGGAATAAGCGCGCTGTAAGCAGCACCAGGTAGGTATTTAGCATAATAGTCGTGGAGTGCTTCTACGCCATTATGTAGGGTATTTAATGTAGCGCCTTGGCCGTGTTGTTCTATATAGCTTGGCCCAAGTAAGCTGAGCTTATTTAGAAGTGTTTGGCGCATTGCCGATTTTATTTTAAGTGCAGCATATGCACTCAAGCGTTCGCTTAATGCTAAAAATATTGCACGCAGTAAAGTAATACCTGCTAAGGGCCACAGTAAGTGTGTAACGCCGCTTAAGCTGCTGCCTTCAAACATTACATTATGAATAGCTTGAGCCAGTAAATAAGCACCTGCAATCATCAGTAATGCGTTAAAAGTACCCAGTGCAATGCTTAACTTTAACCACACTGCAGCGGGTTTACTTTGACGCTTTAAAAAAGCGCGCAGTGACTGCTGCTGCGCGCGATCTGGTCGAGGGTTAGTCGTCATCTTTAGTCGAGTTAGCCTCGTTTAATAAATCATGCATAGGTTGTTCATCATCAGCAATGCTGTTTTTATTTTGATGAAACTCGTACCACATTACATTTATCACACCTAAGGTACAGGCCAAAAGTACACCTAAAATCCAAGCGAAATACCACATAGTTTAGTCTCCTTAATAGCTACCGTGAGTGTTATTTTCAATTTCTTCAACTGTCACTCTGCGCCACATTTTTACGTAACACCAGGTGGTGTAGGTTAAAATAAGTGGTACAAAAATAGATACTGCAACAAACATTACATTTAGCGTTCTATGGCTCGATACCGCATCCCAAATTGTTAAGCTAATATTAGGATTATTGCTTGATGGCATAATAAATGGGAACAGTGAAACACCTGCCGTCATAATTACGCCTACTAACATTAAGCTTGTTGAAATAAGCCCAAGTGCTGGCTTATTCAATTTAGAAAATATAAGAGCACTTAATGCCATTGCAAACGCTAATATAGGGAAGGTCATTGTCCACGGGCGATCGCTGTAATTACTTAACCAAGCACCTTGCGCTGTTGTTACTACTTTAGCTAAAGGATCTGCGTGGCTTTGCGTATCGGGCATAGATACAATTTGGTAACCCGTTAAATTAGCAACCCAAAAACCAGCAGCTGCAAATAATACAATAAATGCAATTAGAGAGTAGCGACCATATTGACCCGAACGCTCTGCTACTGCACTTGCTGTACGAAGTTGTAACCACATACCAGCATGAGCAACTAACATGGTAATACTAATCAAACCAGCAAGTAATCCAAATGGGTTAAGCAAGCCAAAAAATGAGCCTTGGTAGCTAACACGCATTAGGTTATCAATATTAAACGGTACGCCTAAAAATAAGTTACCAAATGCAACACCAAAAACTAATGCCGGAATTGCGCTGCCTGCAAGCAAGCCCCAATCCCAATTGTTGCGCCAGCGTTTTGAATCTACTTTACTGCGGTAATCAAACCCAAGTGGTCTAAAAAACAAGGCAAAGAGTACTAGCATCATGGCAAAGTAAAAGCCCGAAAATGCAGCGGCATAAACCATAGGCCATGCTGCAAACAATGCGCCGCCTGCAGTTATAAACCATACTTGGTTACCGTCCCAATGCGGACCAATCGTGTTTATTACTGTACGGCGCTCTGAATCTGTTTTACCTACTAGGCGAAGCAACATAGCCACGCCCATATCCATACCATCGGTAATAGCAAAGCCAATAAGCAGCACACCAATGATCAACCACCAAAGCATTTTTAATGTTTCATAATCAAAAATCATGATTGCTCTCCTTTAGTTTGCTCAGCTTTGTTTGGTAACTCAAAATGGTATTTACCGGTATGCAGCGAGCTTGGCCCTTGCTTAACAAAACGGATCATCAGCCAGCCTTCAACAATGGCTAAACCAGTGTAGAAAACAATAAATCCAGTTAAGCTAATTAGAATGTCGTTTATTGTTAGTGACGACGTGGCTAAAAAGGTCGGTAGTATTTCAGATATAGCCCAAGGTTGGCGACCATATTCAGCAACTATCCAGCCAAATTCAATAGCTATCCAAGGTAGTGGAATGCTCAATACAGCAGCCCATAACAACCAGCGCTTTTGCTCAATAACACGGTGTGCGTTGTAGTAAAATGCTAATATAAATACACCAAGCATCGCCACACCACAGGCAACCATAATCCTAAATGACCAGAACATAGGGCCCACTTTAGGGAAAGAGTCTTTAACAGCTTTTTGAATTTGCTCCTCGGTAGCATCTACAACATCAGGTGTGTAGCGCTTAAGCAGCAAGCCATAACCTAAATCATCTTTCAGGGTATTAAATGTTGCTATATTTTCAGGCGTGTCTTCACCATTTCTGAGCATCATAAGGTATTTATAAGCTATCATACCGTTACGGATTCGTACTTCGTGTTGTTTTTCTAGGTCGTTAATACCGGTAACTTGCTCATCGAGCGAGCGAGTTGCAATTAATCCAAGTGCGTAAGGTATTTTAACCGCAGCATGTGTTACTTGCTCTTCTGAATCAGGGAAACCAAATGCGGTAAACGCAGCCGGAGCTTCTTCTGTGTGCCATTCGGCTTCAATTGTTGCCAGTTTTACTTTTTGAACTTCGCCTACTTCGTAGCCTGATTCGTCACCAAGTAAAATTACACATAAAATTGACGCTAAACCAAAACCAGAAGCGACTGAAAACGAACGCTTAGCAAATGCAAGGTCGCGGCCTTTTAATATGTACCAACTACTTATACCCAATACAAACATTGATGCAGCTACATAACCTGCCGATACCGTATGAATAAACTTAACTTGTGCTACAGGGTTAAACACAAGCTCTGCAAAGCTAGTCATTTCCATGCGCATGGTTTGATAATTAAACTCAGCACCTACCGGGTTTTGCATCCAGCCATTGGCTATTAAAATCCAAAGCGCCGACATGTTAGTACCGATCGCCATTAAAAAGGTTGCACCTAAATGTTGGCGTTTAGAGAGTCTGTCCCAACCTAAAAAGAACATACCAACAAAGGTCGATTCTAAAAAGAATGCCATTAAACCTTCAATTGCCAGGGGAGCCCCAAAAACATCACCTACGTAATGGGAATAATAAGACCAGTTAGTACCAAACTCAAACTCCATGGTAAGGCCTGTGGCCACACCAATTGCAAAGTTAATACCAAACAATTTTCCCCAAAACTTAGTCATATCACGATAAATTTCGCGACCGGTCATTACATAAACCGATTCCATAATAACTAAAATCCAGGTCATACCTATCGTTAACGGTACGAATAAGAAATGAAAGAGAGCGGTAACAGCAAACTGTAATCGCGATAGATCCACAAAGGTTTCATCTATCATTATTGGCTCCTTGAGAGTGACGGATTAACAGGGCAACATTTAATTGGCAAAGTTAAGTTTTAATGAACTTTCAGTAATTACTGAAAGTTTGTAATATTATTTACGTTTGTGCAATTTTTGTCAATATGTATATTAGTAAAACTTAATATATATTTTATATGCTACATCAGTATTAAAAACAAACAATACAATAAATTAAATTTAGTGATAAAAAACCAGTTATTTAAAGCATTTAACCAAACAGTAAAACACGGTAAACTAACAAGCATGAACGCCTGGTTTACTTGTGAAATAAAATCAAATGAATAAAGATAAAAAACAACTACGAATTGGTATTGTGGCAGGTGAGCTGTCGGGCGATATTTTAGGCGAAGGCTTAATTAAAGCCCTTAAAAAGCACTTCCCGGATGCTATTTTTGAAGGGATAGCAGGGCCTAAAATGCAAGCGCAAGGCTGTAAAACACTTTACGACATGGATGAGCTTTCAGTAATGGGGCTTGTTGAGGTACTTGGGCGTTTACCGCGGTTGCTTAAAATACGTAAACAACTCGTGCAGCATTTTGTAGATAACCCACCTGATGTATTTATTGGTATAGATGCACCCGATTTTAACTTACGCGTTGAAAAGCCACTTAAAGATGCGGGCATTAAAACAGTACAGTATGTAAGTCCATCTGTTTGGGCGTGGCGCGAAAAGCGTATACATACAATAAGTGCAGCCACTAACTTAGTGCTTGCGTTACTGCCATTTGAAAAAGAGTTTTACGATAAACACCAAGTGCCATGTACATTTGTAGGACATACCTTGGCTGACGATATAGCGCTTGAGCACGACGATACTAAAGCACGTGCAGAACTCGGCTTAAGCCTTGATGACAAAGTACTGGCGTTACTTCCTGGTAGCCGAGGCTCAGAAGTTGGTTTACTAAGCGAAACTTACATTAAAACAGCTGCAGAGCTGCAAGCTAAAAACCCCAATCTTAAAGTTGTGGTGCCACTGGTTAACGAAAAACGCAAAGCGCAGTTTACTGATATATTAAACGCTACCGCGCCAAACCTTAATGTTAACCTGCTTGATGGACAATCAAAATTAGCGATGCAAGCTGCTGATGCTATTTTATTAGCGTCGGGCACTGCAACACTCGAAGGCATGCTTTATAAAAAGCCAATGGTAGTGGGCTATAAAATAAAGCCTTTGAGCTATTGGATATTTAAAACTTTATTTACGTTTAATATTAAGTATTTTTCGTTGCCTAACTTATTAGCAGACGAAGAGCTAGTGCCTGAGTTTTTACAAAGTGAGTGTAATGTGGCTAATTTAATCAATGCGCTTACCCCAATGCTTAATACCGATAACATTGAGCTAAAAGCACGCTTTTTAGCTATTCACGAAAAAATTAGATTAAATGCCAGCGAACAAGCAGCTAATGCTGTGGCGGAGTTAATAAATGCAAATTGATAGACCTAATGTATCCTTAATTGCCGGTGTAGATGAAGTAGGGCGCGGCCCGCTTGTTGGTGATGTAGTTACTGCCGCCGTCATTTTAGATCCCACTAAACCAATTGCTGGCTTAGCGGATTCTAAAAAATTAACAGATAAAAAACGCCAAGCGCTTGCGATTGAAATAAAAGAAAAAGCATTGTGTTACGCGTATGGTCGCTGCAATCCAACAGAGATTGATGAACTAAATATTCTGCACGCTACTATGCTTGCCATGACCCGCGCAGTAGAAGCGTTAAGCACACAACCAGAATTTGTATTTATAGATGGTAACCGCTTACCTAAACTAACAATGCCCGCGCAAGCCGTTGTTAAAGGCGATAGCTTAGTAGCTGAAATTTCAGCAGCGTCTATTTTAGCTAAAGTAGCACGCGATGACGAAATGATTGAGCTTGATAAACGCCACCCTGAATATGGCTTTGCAGGGCACAAAGGGTATCCAACAAAAGCACATTTTGCAGCGCTTGAGCAGTACGGCGCGATTGATGAGCATCGTAAAAGCTTTAAACCTGTGCAGCGTGTATTGGCGCAAGCCAATGGTGAGGGTTAAGCATGGCTGCTCCTGATTTTGTTCATTTAAGAGTTCATTCAGATTTTTCGATGGTTGACGGCCTTGCTAAAACAAAGCCAATAGTTGCTAAAGCGCAAGAGCTGCAAATGCCCGCTATTGCGATTACCGATCAAATGAACTTTTGTGGCTTAGTGCGTTTTTATGGCGCAACACATAACGCCGGTATTAAGCCTATTGTGGGTGCTGACTTTTGGGTTCGTAGCCCAGAATTTCCTGACGAGCCAAGCCGCTTAACTATATTAGCCAAAGACAACGACGGCTATAAAAACATTACCTTATTAATATC
Organism: Pseudoalteromonas sp. NZS127_1; assembly: GCF_015864295.1. Lineage (NCBI taxonomy): Bacteria > Pseudomonadati > Pseudomonadota > Gammaproteobacteria > Alteromonadales > Pseudoalteromonadaceae > Pseudoalteromonas > Pseudoalteromonas sp. NZS127_1. Next base: position 27,184 of record NZ_JADYXO010000017.1, read on the forward strand.
TAAAGCGTATCAACGTGGGCATGTGTTTCATCGCCCAGTGATTGACCGAGAATGGCTGGTGGAGCATAAAACGGGCTTAATTATTCTCTCTGGCGCTAAAGATGGTGACTTAGGTAAGGCGTTACTAAAAAATAATCCAAGTGTTATTGAGTCGGTAGTTAGCTTTTATAAGCAGCATTTCAGCGATAACTATTACCTTGAGCTTGTTCGCACTAACCGACCGCTTGAAGAAGACTACTTACACATGGCGGTAGAGCTTGCTACAAAAGAGCAGTTACCTGTTGTAGCGACCAACGAAGTAGTGTTTTTAAAGCCTGAAAACTTTGAAGCGCACGAAATTCGCGTTGCTATTTTTGATGGTTACACGCTTGACGATAAACGCAGGCCTAAACGATTCTCTGAAGAACAATACCTAAAAACATCAGAGCAAATGGCTGAGCTGTTTAGCGACATTCCAGAAGCCCTACAAAACACAGTAGAAATAGCTAAACGTTGTAATGTAACGGTTCAGCTAGGGACTTACTTTTTACCTGATTACCCAACTGGCTCACTCAAGATTGATGAGTTTTTAGTTAAAGTGTCAGAAGATGGTCTTGAAGAGCGACTGCAGTTTTTATTCCCCGACGAAGAAGAGCGAAAAGTAAAACGTGTTGAATACGATGAGCGACTCGATATAGAGCTTGGCGTAATTAACCAAATGGGATTCCCGGGTTACTTCTTAATCGTAATGGAGTTTATTCAGTGGAGTAAAGATAACAATATTCCTGTTGGACCTGGTCGTGGTTCAGGTGCTGGTTCATTGGTTGCTTACGCACTTAAAATTACAGACTTGGATCCGCTAGAATTCGATTTACTTTTCGAGCGATTTTTGAATCCTGAACGTGTATCAATGCCCGATTTCGACGTCGATTTTTGTATGGACAGACGAGACGAAGTAATTGATCACGTGTCGGCTTTGTATGGGCGTAATGCGGTATCGCAAATTATTACCTTTGGCACCATGGCTGCAAAAGCGGTAATACGCGATGTAGGGCGAGTGCTTGGGCATCCTTACGGGTTTGTCGATCGTATTTCTAAAATGATCCCGGGCGATCCTGGGATGACACTTGCTAAAGCGTTTGATATAGAACCGCGCTTGCAAGAAGCCTACGATGGCGACAATGAAGTAAAAGATTTAATCGATATGTGTCGCATTCTAGAAGGGTGTACACGTAACGCCGGTAAACATGCGGGTGGCGTAGTAATATCGCCAACCACTATTACCGACTTTGCCGCGCTTTATTGCGATGACGAAGGTAAGTTTCCGGTCACACAGTTTGATAAAAACGACGTAGAAACTGCAGGCTTAGTTAAGTTCGATTTCTTGGGTTTACGTACACTGACAATATTGCAGTGGGCGGTCGAAATGACCAACGTGCGCATGGAGCGCCAAGGTAAAGACCTCGTTGATATAAACACCATCCCACTGAATGATAAAAAAAGTATTGAGTTACTACTTCGCGCCGAAACAACCGCTGTATTCCAGCTAGAATCGCGCGGTATGAAAGACTTAGTACGCCGTTTAAAACCCGATTGTTTTGAAGATATGATTGCATTGGTGGCCTTGTTTCGCCCGGGTCCGCTGCAATCAGGCATGGTAGATAACTTTATCGACCGAAAATTGGGCCGAGAAGAAATCTCATACCCAGATGCGCAGTATCAGCACGAAAGCTTAAAACCAATACTTGATCCAACGTACGGCATTATCTTGTACCAAGAACAAGTAATGCAAATTGCGCAAGTACTAGCAGGTTACACGCTAGGTGGCGCCGACATGCTGCGTCGTGCAATGGGTAAGAAAAAACCCGAAGAAATGGCAAAGCAGCGTTCAACATTTGAAGATGGCGCAAGAAATAACGGCATTGACGGCGAACTCGCAATAAAAATCTTCGATCTGGTAGAAAAGTTCGCAGGTTATGGTTTTAATAAATCTCACTCAGCGGCATATGCATTAGTATCGTATCAGACGCTGTGGATGAAAACGCATCATCCTGCAGAGTTTATGGCTGCAGTAATGTCGGCCGATATGGATAACACCGACAAAATAGTTATTTTGGTGGATGAATGTGAAAACATGAAGCTCACCTTATTGCCGCCAGACGTAAATGCAGGCGAGTTTAAGTTTACAGTAAACCTGCAAGGCGAAATTGTTTACGGCATTGGCGCAATTAAAGGCGTGGGTGAAGCACCGGTTGATGCAATACTAGAAGCGCGTGCTAAAGGTGGTCCGTTTAAAGATTTATTCGATTTTTGTGCCCGAGTTGACTTAAAGCGCTTAAATAAACGCGTAACCGAAAAATTAATTTATTCAGGTGCACTTGATAAGTTAGGGCCAGAAAAAACACAACCAGGGCGTGCTACATTATTAGCTAGCTTAAAGGATGCAATGCGTGCGGCTGACCAACACAATAAAGCGGAGCTGTTAGGGCAAAGTGATTTGTTTGGTTTATTAGCCACCGAGCCTGATGAGGTTGAACAAGCCTTTATTAAAGCCACAGGACTCACCGATAACGAGTGGTTAGAAGGCGAAAAAGAAACGCTAGGCCTTTATTTAACTGGGCATCCGATAAATCAGTACCGCCGTGAACTTAAGCATTATACCAGCGGAAAAATAGTTGATTTACAGCCAACTAACCGTGATGTATTTGCAACCGCTGCTGGTTTAGTGATTGCCTCTAGGGTATTAATTAATAAAAAAGGAAATCGTTGGGCCTTAGTAACTTTAGATGACAAGAGTGCACGGATTGATGTACGCTTGTATTCAGACGAGTTTGAAAAGTACCAAGATATGCTCCAAGTTAACAATATCTTGGTAATATCTGGACAGGTCAGCTTTGATAACTTCTCCGGTGGTATTACAATGACCGCCAGAGAAATAAACACCATTGCTCAAGCGCGTGAAAAACGCATTAAAGCGATTAAAATGACGCTGAATATGGTGCAAGTCGAGGCAGGTTTCTTCGATAAATTACAAAAAGTACTCGAACCCTATAAAATGGGAACGTGTCCGATCAAGGTTTATTACCAACGTCCAGATGCGTTGGCGCAATTAACTCTTGGGATCGAATGGTGTGTTACGCCGAGCGACGACTTAATTCATAAGTTATCACTAATGGCTGCGCAAGATGTAGAACTAGAATTTAACTAATTAGGTAGTTTAGAGCATGAGCCTCAATTATCTTGATTTTGAGCTTCCAATTGCAGAATTAGAAGCAAAAATTGAAGAATTACAAAATATAAGCCGCGCTGGCGAATTAGACCTTGAGTTAGAAGAGGAAGTCAGCAAATTAAAAGAAAAAAGTGCCAAACAAAAACAGGAGATTTTTTCTAATTTAGGCGCTTGGCAAGTATCACAGTTAGCACGTCATCCGTTGCGTCCTTACACTCGAGATTATATCGAGCGCATTTTCACGGAATTTGACGAGTTTGCTGGCGATCGTACTTTTGCTAACGATCCGGCTATTTTAGGAGGCGTTGCGCGTTTAGATGGCGAACCAGTAATGGTTATTGGCCAACAAAAAGGCCGTGACACTGCTGAAAAAATTAAACGCAACTTTGGTATGCCAAAGCCAGAAGGTTACCGTAAAGCATTACGCTTAATGGAAATGGCTGAGCGTTTTAAAATGCCAATCATGACCTTTATCGACACGCCGGGTGCATACCCAGGTGTTGGCGCTGAAGAACGTGGTCAATCTGAAGCAATCGCGCGTAACTTAAAAGTAATGGCGACACTTAAAGTGCCGACAATATGTACGGTTATTGGTGAAGGCGGTTCAGGTGGTGCATTAGCGATTGGTGTTGGCGACAGAGTTAACATGTTGCAATACAGTACTTACTCTGTAATTTCGCCTGAAGGTTGTGCGTCTATTCTTTGGAAAAGCGCCGACAAAGCACCACTTGCAGCAGAAGCAATGGGTGTAACCGCAGAGCGAGTTAAAGAACTAGATTTAATCAGTAACTTAATTGATGAACCTCTAGGTGGCGCGCACCGCAATTACGATGCTATGGCACGTAACTTAAAAGTTCGCCTTAAACGCGACTTAGCAGACCTACAAGCGCTTACGCTTGAGGAAATGCTTGATCAACGTTATAAACGTTTAATGTCGTTTGGTTATTGCTAAACACATTAAATGTTAAAAAAAGCCGCTTATGCGGCTTTTTTGCTTTAAAATGTTCAGAGTTTTTATATAAAAGTGCGCCCATATGCATACATCAGCAATTTATCAGCAATTAAAAAAATCATTAAATAGCTATATTGAGCAAGGTAACACCGCTTTTACAGTGGCGCTTTCTGGTGGCGTTGATTCTGTGGTGTTGTTGCATTTAATGCGCACTTTAAAAGAAGATAACCCTGCAATTAATATATCGGCTATTTATGTTCACCATGGTTTGAGCCAGTATGCTGATGACTGGCAGCATTTTTGCCAAAATTTGTGCAGAGAGCTTAATGTGTCCTTTGAAGCCGCGAAAGTAGTTATTGAGCAGCAGTCGCGCACAAGTCTTGAAGCCCAAGCACGCGACGCCCGTTATAAAGCACTTGATGAACTAAGTCCAAAAGGCAGTATTATTTTACTGGGCCAACATTTAAACGACCAAGTAGAAACATTTTTACTGCGCTTAAAGCGAGGTTCGGGTTTAAAAGGGCTTGGTTCTATGTATAAAGAGCGCTTGCTGCAAAGTGGGCGTATATGTTTTAGGCCATTGTTAAGTGTAACGCGCAGCGATATAGAAGCGTTTGCAGCGCAGTTTAATATTAACCACATAACCGATGACTCTAATACAGATGAAAGCTTTGACCGTAATTTTTTACGCTCAAAAATAGTACCGGTGTTAGCTGAGCGCTTTAATGGGTTTGAGCAATGCACTGCACGAAGTATTGAGTTGCTACAGCAACAGCAAACACTACTTGATGAATATACACAGCTCGATTTAAATAAGTGTATTAACGAGTATCGAGCACTGTGCGTTAATCAAGTAAGCGAATACAGTGCAGCGCGAATTGCAAATATAGTACGTGCGTGGCTTGCATTATTTACGCAAGTGATGCCATCGCAAAAGCAACTTGAACAAATTATTAATCAAGCAGTTAATGCAAAAAATGACGCACAAATGCTAATTGATTTAACAGATGGACAAATACGTCGTCATCAAGGTTATTTGTACTTTGTAACACCAAGTGCAGAATTAACAGATGCTGAGCTTAATTATATTGAGCTGAATCATTCACAGCTAAAACTTGCAGACGGGCGCTTATTAATTAAAAACACCGGTTGCGGAGTAAGACCTCCAAAAGCTAATGAACAAGTAACAGTGCGCTTTAATTGTAATAGCGCACGTATAAAACCACTTAAAAAGCCGGGTAGCAATACCGTAAAACATTGGTTTAAAGATGCAAAAATAGCACCCTGGCTTCGCGCCAGTGTGCCGCTTATTTTTTATAATGATGAATTAGTTCAAGTGGTTGGTTATTTTATAAGTGCTAAGCATATTGATGAAAATGGTATTTTTTGGGAGTGTAAATAAATGAGTAAACAGCCGCATGTTGGTTTGTCGTTAGTTACTAAAGCGCCAGTGGGTATGCTAATAACGGCCGTTATAGCTATTATTGCTAATATTTTACTTGAGCTAAATATAGTTACGCTAGGTTATGCAGTTGCGGGTGGAATTGTATCTGCAGTGCTTTTATTAGCTTATTGGTTAGGTAAAGGTGGATTGTTTTTTATTTTAGGCGTGAGCCTGCCACTGCTTTTAGTATTATTTACACCGCTTGCTACTATTACTGCATTACTTAATTTAATTAGCGGATTCTTTTTTGGTTTTTGTGCCGCGTTGTTTATTTATAATTTGGTAAGTGCAAAGCCTAGCGGGGGAAGCTAGGCTTTTTATTTAATGCAGTTAAGTAAAGACTAATATGCTTTTGCGCAGTTTCTGCCAGATGCTTTTGCTTTGTATAAACCTTTATCGGCGCGAGCAAATATTTCAGTTTCGCTGTCTTGGCTGTTAGCTAAAGTAAAACCAATACTGGTTGTTACTTTATACTTAGACATTAGGGGCGATTTTCTTACTAAGCACATTATCCGCTCAGCAATCACTTTATTCGTTGTAAACTCAGGGTCTTCAATAAGTAAAGCAAACTCATCACCACCAAATCTAAATACCGAATCAGTGCCGCGTATGCTGCTACACAGTACTTTTGAAAACTCTTTAAGTGTATCGTCACCAATTTTATGGCCAAAGTTGTCGTTAACTTGTTTAAAGTTATCTAAATCAAGCAGCATTAAACTAAATGGACGCTGGTAACGACGGCAGTTTTCAAGTTTTTGCAGTAAAAAGTCATTAAACTGACTACGGTTATTTAAGCCGGTTAATGCATCCTTTGTGGCAAGCTTTAATACTCGGCTATACATCATCGCATTACGAAGTGGATAAACCAGCGCAGTATGCAAAGTATGTAGCTTTTTCTCAATGGCTTGACCAAGCGGGAATTTACTAAAATAAATTAGTTGCCCTAAGTGTTCTTTACCAATCGCCAAATCAAAAATATAGGGTGTACTATTTGTATCACTCTGTGATGTTTGTGTAGTTCCCAGTGTTGACTGAAACTGTAAACCAGAGAAATTTAACAATTGTTTTGTAAATTTTGCGTATATAGCTAAAACATCCTCAATCACTAAGCTAGTTTGTAGCTCTGTAACGAGTTTATGTGTTTCTGTTATTTCATTTGTTGGCGAATGTTCAGCCGAAAACGGCAAAAAATCACCGCGACCAGACACACGCTGCGTCAAAATATGGACGTTTTCCATTAAATTCTCCCCCGAGGGTGTTACTTTGCAATTACTAAGCGATTTTTGTGCCATATTTTAAAACTGGCTGAAAAACAGAAGGTTGCTATATTTAAAGTAAGTCCCTTGGTTTAATTGACGCGTGAGGCCGAATTTGCAGAGTATTAACGTTCAAATTTTTGGCTTGCTAGTGGCAGCAGTTCTTTTTGTGTGGTTTTTTAAACGCATTGGCTTGCCGCCTATTTTGGCGTACCTAGCAACGGGGGTTTTAGCCGGTAGTCATGGTATTGGTTGGCTAGCGCAATCTCATGAAATAGAGTTTGTAGCAGAGCTTGGGATTGTGTTTTTGTTATTTAGTTTGGGGTTAGAATTTTCTATTTCGCGGCTAATGGCAATGCGAAGCCTAGTATTTGGGCTGGGCTCGTTACAAGTAGGTATAACCAGCTTACTCTTCATTATTATTTTATATTGTTTAGACTTTTCCCTGCTCACCAGTTTTACCATTGGTACAATTATGGCGCTTTCTTCTACGGCTGTAGTGGTTAAGCTATTAAAAGAAACGGGTGAGCTTAATCAGCGCCGTGGGCAATTGGCCGTTGGTGTACTGCTTTTTCAAGATATTGCTGTTGTTCCTCTATTAATAATACTTCCTTTATTTGCATCAAGCGACTCTCAAAGTATTGGCTGGGCTTTAGCGTTTGCCCTAAGTAAGGGCGCATTTGTATGCGTGCTTCTTTGGGCAATTGGTAAATGGGTATTGCCCATTGTGTTTAAAGAAATAGCGCAAGTACGAACCGATGAGTTGTTTGTGCTTACCACTATATTAGTCGCCTTATTTGCGGGCTTTTTAACGTATATGTTTGGCTTGTCTATGGCATTGGGCGCTTTTTTAGCGGGAATGATGTTAGGTGAGAGCAATTACAGGCATCAGTTAGAGGCCGATATACGTCCATTTCGCGATATTTTAATGGGGCTGTTTTTTGTAACTGTGGGTATGCAGTTGGATATTTTATTTGTACTGGCGCATATAGTAATAATTATTGGCGCATTGCTTGGGTTACTCGTATTAAAAATTACAGTAGTCGCACTTAGTGCGCGGCTAATGCATGAGCGAAACCAAGACTCGCTCGCCTGTGGCATTATGCTGTGGCAAATGGGGGAGTTTGGTTTTGTACTTATCGCACTTGCTGGCCAGCATCAGTTATTAAACTCAGAGCAAGTTTCATTTTTAATTGCCCTTGGTGTGTTATCAATGGCATTTACACCATTTTTGATTGATAAAACGCCATTTATTTTAAAGCGTTTGGGTATACTCGATCTCCCTAGTTTAGCGCTGGAGAGTGAGCCACAAAGTAGTACACTTTATAGCGACCATGTTGTTATTTGTGGTTTTTCGCGAGTTGGGCAAACTATAGCGCGTTTTTTAAAGCCCGAAGCAATAGACTACGTTGCCATTGAAAGCAATCCAATACTTGTTCAAGAAGGCAAAGCTGCAGGTGAGCCTGTTATATTTGGCTATGTTAAACAAAAAGATATTTTAAAGTGCGCAGGAGTAGAGCGAGCTCGCTTGGTTATTATTACTTTTACAGAGCTTGATCACGCACAAGTTGTTATTGATGCTATAAAACAAATAGCGCCTAACGTTAAAATACTTATTAGAACTCGTGACGATAGCCAGCTCGATTATTTAAAAGGGCTAGGCGTAACCGAAGTAGTGCCAGAGTCGTTAGAGGCGAGCTTAATGCTCGTGTCGCATGTGTTGTCTATGTCGGGCGTACCGATGACGCGTATTGTGCGTAGAGTAAGTAAAGAACGTCGTAATCGTTATCCATTAATGCAAAGCTTTTATGCAGGGTATTTTAAAGATAGCGAAGATGCCTCAAGTGAACGATTAGAATACTTACATGTAGTTGCGCTGCCAAGCAAAGCTTATGCGGTTAATAAAACAATTGAAGATCTAAATTTAGAAAAACGTCGAGTACTCGTAAAAGCACTGCGCAGAGAAGGAGCCGAAATAGATACGCCATCAGCGCAAACAACCTTGTTAGCTAACGACGTTTTAGTACTACAAGGTAAACCAAGGCGAGTAGAGCGGGTAGAGCACTACCTGCTCGACGGAATAGAATAACGTGCCTGTTTGGGCTTAATCTAACTCTAAAAACTCACGCATTTTAGGTAACTGCGCCATGCCATCTTCATAGCCAATTTGCATTAGATGCTGGGTGTAGCGTTTTTCAAACAATAGGTAACTGGTTAAACTCGATTGCGAATGTTTTTTAACACCGATTGTACGCAGCAATACTTTAATCGCCCACGGCATATCGTCGTAATACTGCGCAGCAATAGCATTAAAGTTTTGCGAAGGGTTAATAACAAAGGTATCTATTTGTTTTAGCTCTTGGTGTTTATCGCGTGCAGGTAATAGTCCTAAAGTGCGATTTACACGTTCCAAACGCTCCAAATCCGACTGCATTGTGTCGGTAAATACGCTATCGAGTAAATGTCCCGCAACAGCCGATAAGCCAGGATAATGAGGGGAGTAACCCGGTGGGTGAAGCTCTTTAGGCTGGTCGACCCCAATAATAAATATTTTTTCAGCGCCTAAATGAATCGACGGACTCAGCGGAGAAAGTTGATGTATAGAGCCATCCCCAAAGTAATGGTTATAAATATTTACACTTGGAAACACCATAGGGATGGCACTCGATGCCATTAAGTGTTCAACATTAATGCGCGTAGCTTGGCCTTCGCGTTTAGCGCGTTGCCATGGTGTTTGTGTATTTGATTGAAAAAATGCAACAGAGTCGCCCGTTGTATAACTTGAGGCCGTAATAGACAGCGCATCTAAATAATTACGATGTAAATTGCGCTCAATGCGGTGTAAATCTAAAATTTCGTTTAATAAACCACGCAGAGGGCGGTTGTTTAGCAAGCTCGCTGGTGGATGGTTAATATGTTCTGACTGAAAGCTCGTTAAAATATTACGCGCAATATGACCAAATACGCTTAAAAAATCACTTTTATAGACCATAGAGGTTGAAAAGTTTTTCCAAACTGATTCAAGCTTTCGTACAGCCAAATGCGCACAGGAGGCGTAACATGCTAACGCAGCTGAGTTAATAGCCCCAGCAGAGGTGCCATTTATTACTCTAAATGGCAATGGAGCAGTACGAGGCATACTATGAGCTAGCGCTTTAAGGACACCCACTTGATAAGCAGCACGTGCGCCACCACCTGTGAGTAATAAGGCAATTTTAGGTTTTTGTGGATCAACTTGCTTGATTTTCATATTGGTGGTTAAACTGTTCTACGTCTTTACTTTATTTATTAACTGTAAGTCTTTAAGCTAGAAGAATCAAAGGATAACTGCCCTAATACTTATTACATTGTTTAATCACCCAATTTAGTACTTAACTTACTTTGCTATAATTGCCGTATTATAAAATGTAATAGTATTTGTGTAAGAATGAATTTAATCCACTTAGCGTACTCTAAGTGATATCGCATTTTAATTTTTATGGAGTTCGTATGTCAGATAAACCAGAAGCATCAGATGTTCAAAAACGTCCACCTAATAACAATATTCTTTTCGCCGTTATTATTTTAATAGTCGTAGCATGTGCGGCCGCCTTCGTATTGCTAACACCCAGTGACGAGCAAGCAACACGCACTGAGGTAGAGCCCACAGTTAAAGAACAACCTATGATGGAGCTTAAACCCGAGAACGACCCCGTGGTAGATGCGCAGTCTGTAAATCCAGAAAAGCCAGCAGAGCTTGAAGTACCAGCACAAAGTCCAAGTGAGCCTGTGCCAGAAGTAGAGCCACTACCAACGCTTAACGAAAGTGATGCAGTTGTTGTTGCTAAAATGGACGAGTACCTAAGCGACTCAGTAATGAGCTTAATGGTGACCGACGATGTTATTCGTCGTGGTGTGGTATATGTAGATAACTTAGCAAAAGGAAAAATAGCTAAAAAACACATGCCTGTTGTACAGCCAGAAGAAAAATTTAGCGTGAATGAAGGTGATATCTTAACTATTAACCCTAACAGCTACGAGCGTTATACACCGTATGTGAAAATATTTACCAGTATGAGTGCAGCGCAAGCCGTTCGCATGTACGAAGAGTACAAGCCACTTATTAATAATGCATACAGTGAGATTGGTTACGGCGATGACGAATTTAATCAAACGCTAACCGATGCAATCGATTTATTACTTGATACGCCAGAGCCTGAAGGTGACTTGCCGTTACTTCGTGATTCAGTAACTTACCAGTATGCGTTTTCGGAGTGGGAGCAATTACCAGATGCACAAAAGCAGCTTTTACGTATGGGTCCAGAAAACATGAAAAAAGTAAAAGCAGCATTACGTAATATAAAAGCGCAGTTAGAGAACAATTAATACGCACTAAAATAGCTAAATACGCCGCGATTGTATATGAAGTATGCAATCGCACTTTCTTTTTAGATTATCCCTTGAATAACAGAGCAAAAGTAGAGATAATCCCTCCCGCGCCAACCAAGGCCCTCAATGGTAGTCTTATTGGTCCTCTCGCAACACTAGCAGGCGAACCTGGTCAGGCCCGGAAGGGAGCAGCCACAGTTTGTGACGTGTGTGCCGAGATGTGGCTGGTAAGACTGCCACCCAAATTCCTCATTTGGGTGTTTGAACTAATAAACTTGATTCCTCAAAAATAATTCCTCAAATTAAATAATACTATTTATTTATAGATTACTTTATAGATTACTTTATAAATTACTTTATAGATTGTTATGTCATTTTTGTTAAAAATATTACTAATAACTACATAATAGTATTAATTAAAAGTAAATTAGCCTCCCTTTTAAACATGTTGCTCATCCTCGGTTCGTAAATACGACTTAAGTCTAGATTGTGTAGTACGAAGTTAGGATTAGAATAATGTCAAATTTAGAGAGGAGCTCAGTATGCACTTGGAACGTATTCGCAATAGTAACCTGCACGACAAGGTGATGCCGGCAGAACAAGCAAGCCAATTTATTAAAGATGGAATGACTGTAGGGATGAGTGGTTTCACTCGCGCCGGAGAAGCTAAAGCAGTACCCAGAGCATTAATTGAGCAAGTCAAAAAAAATCCAATCAAAATAAATTTAATGACAGGCGCATCACTCGGTAATGATCTCGACAAGCTATTAACAGAAGCGGGTATTTTAGCGCGTCGTATGCCTTTTCAAGTAGACAGCACTTTACGTAAAGCGATTAATAACGGTGAAGTAATGTTTATTGATCAGCATTTATCTGAAACAGTTGAGCATTTACGTAACCATCAATTAACCATGCCTGATGTGGCTGTTATTGAAGCCGTTGCCATTACCGAAAAAGGGCATATTGTGCCGACTACATCGGTTGGTAATTCAGCGAGTTTTGCTATTTTTGCCAAAGAAGTCATCATTGAAATTAATATGCTGCATAACCCGAATCTTGAAGGTTTGCATGACATATATATTCCTTCGTATCGTCCTACTCGTCAACCAATGCCGTTAGTTAAAGTAGATGATAGAATTGGCAGCACTGCAATTCCTATCGATCCTGCAAAAATTGTTGGTATTGTTTTTACTAACCAAAGCGACTCGTTTTCTACCGTTACCGACCCTGATGAAGACACCGCCGCTATTGCGCGCCATTTAGTTAACTTTTTTAAAGAAGAAGTGGCTCAAAATAAATTGCCAGCTAATTTAGGACCGCTACAAGCAGGCATTGGTAACATTGCAAATGCTGTGATGATGGGACTACTCGATTCTGACTTTAAAGACCTAACAATGTACTCTGAAGTACTACAAGATTCGACGTTTGACCTAATTGATGCAGGTAAGCTTAGTTTTGCATCGGGCAGCTCAATTGTTTTATCGGAGCGTTGTAATGCGCAAGTATTTAATAATTTAGAACAATACAAAGACAAGCTAGTGTTACGCCCTCAAGAAATTTCTAACCATCCTGAAATAGTGCGCCGTTTGGGAATTATTGCAATAAACACCGCGCTTGAGTTTGATATGTATGGCAACGTAAATTCAACACATGTTTGTGGCACACGAATGATGAATGGTATTGGTGGCTCTGGTGATTTTGCTCGTAATGCTCATTTAGCAATATTTGTGACTAAATCGATTGCTAAAAATGGCGCTATTTCAAGCGTAGTGCCTATGGCCAGTCATGTTGATCATAACGAACACGATGTTGATATTTTAGTAACCGAGCAAGGCTTAGCTGATTTACGCGGTTTAGCGCCGCGTGAGCGAGCAATACAAGTCATTAAGCACTGCGTGCACCCAGATTACCGTGACGATATGTTAGATTACTACAATCGCGCTTGTGAGCGTGGTGGGCACACCCCTCATTTACTTGAAGAAGCGTTTAGCTGGCATATTCGTCTTGAACAACAAGGCAGCATGAAAAAAGTATCTGCAGCAGATGCTCAAGTGCAACTGTCTGCATAAGCATTTTGGTTTATTAAAATTGAATTAGTTAGTTTTATACTTACTTTTGAACCGCACTAGTGTCAGCTCAATCAGCTTTGATTAGTGCGGTTTGATATAAACTGTAAGTCCAAAATAATTTTATACCTACTCTTTGTATACCTTTCCCAACCACCTTTTATTATTTTATTCACTTAGGTTTAAGTGCTATTACCGTTATTAAGTGTGTAATGTGCTTATTAAAAATATAGGCACTAAATGGCGTTTGACAGAGGATTAGAAGAGCGACCTTACAGTAAAACCAGTTAAGGGCTTGGTTTATATTTTGCCTGAAGGTTTTGAGTCTGATTCTGATTTAGCATATTGGGTAAATACGTGCGTTAACTTTGTAGAGTCTTTGCCGCCCAAACCTTTTAAAAAACGACCCGCACTTAAGTAAATTAGCGAAGTATCACCTTAATTAAAATAAGCACTGCAATCAAATTACTGGCGCTATGAGCATGAATGCTACATAATTGAGCGACTGCTCACTTATGCGCTTTTTACTTAAGTATGATTCATACTATTTTAAAGACGCTTTGAACACTAGTTTGTAAAGCTGTTTATTAGCACAGCTTTAAATTTTTTAGTAAATAAAAGAGAGAATGTAATGATTAAAGTAAGCGTATTATACCCAAATAATGAAAGTGCTACTTTCGATATGGACTACTACTGTAAAACACATTTACCCCTAGTTGCAGAGTTAGTTGGTAAAGCGCTTATATCAAGTAGTGCAGATGCAGGTTTAGCAGGTGGCGCACCGGGCGAAGCGCCAACTTATATTGCTATGGGGCATTTAGTGTTTGAATCGGTAGAATCTTTTCAGCAAGCCTTTGCACCTCATCAAGAGGCAATAGCCGCTGATTTAGTTAACTTTACTAACGTGTCTCCAGTAATTCAAATTAGCAATATTGCTGGGTAAATTACACGCTAAAACTAATTTAAGAACTACTTAATAACCCCTACCGCATTTAGTGCAGTAGGGGTTTTATTTTAACTGCAATAAAAGGGCTAGCGCTCTGTTTTAAGTAATATTAGTTCTAATATTTAGATGTATTAAACCCGCCCTTGTGTTGATTATGAAAATGATAAAAGTTATCATTTAGGTTGTTAGCTATCTACACTTCTCCCAGGAATTATCATGTTTAACCCTAATTATTTGGCATTAAGTATTGCTGCGTCTTTATCTGTTTTTTCTAATATAGCTTTTTCACAACAAAACGACGACATTGAAACTATTGAAGTAACTGGCCGTGCCCAGCAATTTTACCTAGAAACCGAAAGTAAAATTGGGACTAAAACTAATTTAGATCTTATTAAGCTTCCGCAATCTGCGCAGGTATTAACCGAGCAACTTATTATTGACCAAGCAGCGCGTGACATTACCGATTTGTACCGATCTATTGCGGGAGTGAGCGAATATAGCTACTCAGGCGTAACTTTTCGTGGTTTTAGAGATGACGCAAATGTATTTTACGATGGTGTGCGTGGCGACCCATATTCGGGCTTTGGTGTACCGCAGTTATTTAATGTAGAACGTGTTGAAGTATTAAAAGGGCCTGCCTCTGCTTTGTATGGCGGTGGCGAACCTGGTGGGATGATTAATTACGTAACTAAAAAGCCAAGCTACACACAAAAACGCGAATTAAAGCTTACTTTGGGTAATTACAACACCCGTGGTGCATCACTCGATATGACGGGTGGTTTAAACGATACAATGGCTTATAGATTGGGTGGTTATTATGAAGAGCAAGACAGCTTTCGTAACAATGCAGACTCAGCTAATACCGAGCTAACAGGCGGATTGTTATTTGATTTAAGTGATTCAACAACCTTAACCACAAGTGTTGACTACATAAAACAAGACCTGGGCGGTAACCGCTTACGGGGCGTACCGGTAGATGACAACGGCAACTTTTTAGTTGACCCAAGTTATAACGCTAATGAAGCGGTTGATTATCAAAATATGGAAGCTTTGGTGCTTCAAGCAGAACTTAGCCATTATTTTAATGATGATTTTTCTTTAAGTACTACGTTTCGCTACATGGATAACGAGCGAGACCAAGCCTACCATGAGTCGCAAAGCTGGGTAGATGTAAATGGTGATGGCGAAGCAAACATTGATGACGAAACCATCAAACGAGAATACCGTAAGCAATTTCGTGCCAATAAAGAAGCAAGCTTAACCACCGACTTTGTTTATAACTTTGGACAAGGACAATTAACCCATCAGTTTTTATTTGGTGGTGATTACCACACCGTTGATACCGAATATGACTACTTACGTGCCCGATATGAGGCCGATGGCGTCGCTAATTTAAATATTTTTAATTTAAACTACGGTGAAACCGACCCAAGCACTTATAACCTTACCGACATGAACCGCGATGGCGTTGATACCGACCGATTTGGTGTGTATGCACAAGACGTAATTAGCGTAGGCGAGCAGTGGACAATTATTGCAGGTTTGCGCTATGACCATTTTAAAGAGTTTAATCAAGAAACTGGTTTTAGTTACTCAGATAACGACATAACGCCGCGCGTTGCTGTTACTTATCAGCCAGTAGAAAACACATCGGTATATATTAACTACTCAGAGAGCTTTAACCCTACATCGTCAGCCGACCAAGAAGATGTAGAGGGCGAAGGTAATTTAGAACCAGAAACCGGCAAGCAAACCGAACTGGGTATGAAAAACCAATGGCTTGACGGCAAAATAATGAGCACCTTTGCAATTTACCAAATTAATAAAGAAAACGTGGTAATGAGCAACCCTGACGATACTGGCGCGGGGGATGGCATTGCTGCACTTTTAAATATAGGTGAAGTAGAAAGCCGAGGATTTGAAACAACTTTAGTTGGCGATTTGTCGCAGCACTGGACCGTAACGGCTAACTACGCGTACAACGATACGCAAGTGGTAGACGGCGTAACGGGTGATACGCTTTCAAATACATTTGGAGATGGTTCGCGCTTTGCTAATGCACCACGCCACCAGGCAGGTTTATGGACTCGCTACGCACTGGATTCGATTGATTCATCAATTGCCTTTGGTGCAAATTACGTAAGTGAGCAACTTAGTACAAGTGGTCAAAAAGTAAAACCATTTACCGTATTTGATATGAGCTGGACGAGTCGCTTTGATAACGTGTTATTGAGTATAAATATTAATAATCTGTTTGATAAAGAATATGCTGTAAGTGGGTTTAGTGAGCGGAACGGCCACTTTCCTGGCAGCCCTCGTGAAATTATTGGGCAAATAACTTACAAGTTTTAATACTTATTAGCGCGAGAGTTACTCGCGCTTTTTTTAAGTGTTGCCTTGCACCTTTTTATCACTATTAAATTTAGCTGCTTCTTGAGTCGTGTTAATAGCCGTAATAGGGAAGGGGATTACAATACCTTCTTTTTTATAGCGTTTATGCAGGGCTTTTATAAAAGCAGATTTAACCCAAAAGCGATTAAAGTATTCTTTTGCGCGCAGCATAACCGTAAAGTTAATACTTGATCTGTCAAAGGTATGAAAAACCACAAAGGTATTGTAATCATCAACACCCCATTCGTGTGAAATAAGTATTTCACGAGCCACTTCAAGTGTTACTTGCTCAACAAATTCTAAATCTGAATCGTAATGCACGCTTATATCAACAGGCACGCTTAGCTCTTTTTCAGGGTAAAAGTAATTAATAATACGCGACTTAGATAATTGGCTATTAGGTATAATAATCATATTGTTGGGTAGCATTTTAACCCATGTAGATCGCCAGCCTATATGATCAACAAAGCCTTGCTCCTTAGATTCAAGCTCAATAAAATCACCCACCCTTATAGGTTTATCTATTACTAGCTGCACGCCAGAAAAAAAGTTTTCGAGGGTAGGTTGCAAAGCAAGGGCAACAGCCAGTGATGTAATTCCTAACGAGGCAATAATAGGCGTAATAGAAATACCTAACGTGCCCATTAACACCAGTAATCCTACTGACGATAATGTAACGCGTATCACGCCTTTAATTATGCTTTTGGAATTAAAAACCACGGCAGATTGTTCGCCATAGTAATTAATAGTGCCAATAATAAAGCGGTCTAAAAACATAATAAGTGCAAGCAGCGCTAATACAATATTAATGCTATTAAAAGGGATCTGTTGAGAAATAGAAGTACTAATAATGAAGGTGTCGTGCTCTAAAATGGTGAGTAGCACAATAATTGTGCACAGTGTTAGCGGCTTAGATATTGACTCTATTAGTAAAGTATCGAATATAAATTTGGTTTTTGAAGTCCATTTTTTTAGCCAGTACATTACAAAAAAACGAATTAAAAACAGTAGTATAGCTATAAGTAAAAGGGAGGACGCTGCGCTTAACCAAGGTGTGCTGTTAGAAAATTCCAGCGCTTTATTTAGCATAACTTAAACCTGTTCAATATAGTTTTATATATATTGCAGCAAGTTATGTACCTTTGTTTGGGTAAAGTAGCTGCCGAGTTTAGTCGGCAGCAAATATTATACTTTTTTGGCTAACCACATACCGCCTAGCACGGCTGCAAAAAACAATAAAAACTCCATTTTAAGAGATACCAATTGAACCAAGCCCGGGCCTGGGCATATGCCACTTAAACCCCATCCTAAACCAAAAAGTACTGAGCCAATAATTAAGCGCGAATCAACTTTTTTTAAATCACTTAAATTAAATGTGCCTGAAATAAGTGGCTTCTCTTTTTTTGCAACCCATAACCATGTAAGCATCATTATTAGCATGGCAACAGCCATCACTATAATTAAGCTTGCGTCCCATTGGTTCCCGTAGGTAAGAAAGTTAATCACTTTAGCGGGGTTTGTCATCCCGCTAATAATAAGTCCTAAGCCAAATATAAAGCCTATAACAACCATCATAATTGCTTTCATTATTTATCCTACAAGGTTTGCTGTAATGAAGGCGACAAGCATAAATGTGCATGTTGCAACCCAAGAGCGAGTAGAAAAGCGCGACATGCCGCACACACCATGGCCACTTGTGCACCCATTAGCTAAAGTTGTACCAGCGCCAACTAAAAGCCCCGCAACAATAATAAGCCAAGGCGGCAACTGTAATTCGCCTTCTAATAAAGAAGGAGCAAATACTCTTACAGCTACACCTGCCAACAACAATCCTAAAATAAAGTATAACTGCCAACGCGAGCCCGAATTTGCTTTAGCAAATACAGACTTAACAATGCCCGATATGCCTGCAATTTTTCCGTATAAAACCAGTAATAACGTACACGCTATACCAATTAATGCACCGCCTATTGCAGCCGATACGGGGGTGAATTCTGTTACCATTTTTTAAATTTCCCAAACAATAGAAACACCTAAACCGGTTTGTTTCATTTCGATTGATAGTTGTTGATTTGGCGCTAAGTAGTTAGCGCCCGTTACTTTTTTAGCTGGCGAATAAAAAGCCATAGCGTTTAATTGTACCTTGTTGGTAAAAGAATGGCTAAAGCCCGTTGTAAAATGCCACTCTTGAACGCCCGGCGCTAAAATATTTAATATAACTTGCGACGAAGGAATAGGTTGCTCGGTGTAAGACACCCCAAAACGAATTTTTTGTTGCGATGTACGCTGCCACTGATAGCCAAGCTTATAAATAGTCATATCGTTCCAGCCAAATCCAGCGCCGGCGTTAGCTCCTAAAGGCGCTGACATCAAGTTATCGACTGGGTTTGAAATACTTTTTACTTCGCTGTAATTTATTTTTTGCCAATCAAATACCACCTGATTACTAGGTGTAAGTTTATAAGCTGCACCAATTTGAAACGAACTTGGCAGATCAAATCCGCCTTGCTCTGCAAACAAACCTTTATAGCTATCAAACTCTTGCATAGACACTGATGAGCGGTAACTTGCCCCCCAGCTTAATGACGAATTTATATCTTGGCTAATACCTAGTTGAATGCCTAGGCCTGTGCTTGTATCGGTGCCATTATTTGTAAGCGCTTCTGGTGATTGCGAAAAAGGAGCAAAGTTTTCAAGCCCTTGTGCTTCAAACTGCTGCACCACGTAAATAGGGGATACACCAAGGCGTGTTTGTTCATTCAACTTATAGCTTACTGTTGGGCTAATAAAGAGCTGCTTTAAATCAACGCCTGCCGTACCACCATAAAAGGTTCCTTCAGGAGCTGACTCTGCGCCGTACTCAGAATTCATACCGCCATTGCCATACACTAATAAGCCAATATTTACTTTTTCATTTAATTGGTGGCCAATAGCAAATTCTGGAATTGCGAATACGGAGTTATCGCTTTTTTGTGTTTTTGCTTCAAGATAAAAAGCGTCAGGGTAAAAAGTATCTACTTTCGATGCAGTGTATTTTCGCTCAGGTGAAAAAAGCTCTAAGCCCAGAGATAGCTGTGTTCCGTTTGGCAAAAAAGTAGCAGGATTATTAGCGCCAGACATTAACTCTTCTGACAGCGCTACACCTGCGCCAGCCATGCCTTTGTGGGTCATGCCGTAGCCGTGTGTAAAATACCCATTAGTAGCAAATGCACTGAACGAACCTAACGCACACGTTAAAGCTAAGCCTGATATTAACTGTTTTTTCATTTTAGTAGACACATAAAGTTGGAATGGGCGGACAATAGCTAATTATTGATATTCTAAAAAGGAATTTAAATAGATTAGTTATAATAAAAGGTAATAGAGCAATGGCTATAAAGTTAAAATAAATGAGCAAAGATTGCTATTTAACTTTTAGGTTATTTATACAGGGAGTCCATATAAGACCCTAGATAACGCTGCTTTATAAAAAGGCAAAGCGGCGACTAATATCACCGCTTTTAAAAAATCACATAGATTCGAGCGTTTTACCGCGTGTTTCTTTAATGTATTTAACAACAAAAAAGATGCTTATAAGTGCTGATAACGCATAAAAGCCATAAGCACCGGCAAGGCCTATATTGGCAAGCATAATAGGGAAGGTCATGGTGATTGCAAAGTTAGCAATCCACTGGGCACTGGCAGCAACGGCAAGCGCTGCACCACGAATACGGTTATTAAACATTTCGCCTAATAACACCCATACAATTGGGCCCCAACTTAAGCCAAAAAATACCACAAATAAGTTAGCCATAATAAGTGCAAACGTACCCATGTTATCGCTAAGGGCAAGTTTGCCTGCTTCATCAAGGCCTGCGCTGCCAAATATATAAGTAAGCGCGCTTAAGCTAATAAACATACCAATACTGCCTACAAGCAGCAGTGGTTTACGGCCAACTTTGTCAACTAACGCAATGGCAATAAAGGTCGATACAATATTAGTAGTGCCCGCTAATACATTTATAAATAACGATTGCGACTCATCAAACCCAGCGGCTTGCCAAAGCTCAGAGCCGTAATAAAACACTACGTTAATACCTACAAATTGCTGAAATACACTCAGCGCCACACCTACCCAAACAATTGGGTGTACTTTTTTACTGCCATCAATAAATAAATCGCGAATACTTGGTTTTGTATCGCTATGCAAGGAGCGTTTAACATCGCTTATTTGCTTATCTGCATTGTCGTTTGATATTTTACTAAATACCGCTTTGGCATCGTTTACTTTACCTTGCGCCACTAAATAACGAGGTGACTCCGGTATAAATAAAACACCCACTAAAAACAACACAGCAGGCACAAGCTCAGCCCAAAACATCCAGCGCCAAGCGGCTATATCAAGCATTAAAATATTTTGCGCGCTGCCAGCTGCATCAGCAATTAAATAGTTACTTAAAAATGCCGCAAACAAACCCAGTACAATAGCGAGTTGTTGTAATGTCGCCAAACGACCACGTAGTGCGGGTGGCGCAACTTCTGCAATGTACGCCGGCGCTAATACCGATGCAGCACCAATACCTAAACCACCAAATAAACGATAAAAAATAAACTCTGCAGAGCTTTCGCTAATGCCTGAGCCAAACGCACTAATGGCAAAAATAATCGCAGTGATGATCATAATTGCACGGCGACCAAACTTATCAGCCAGCGGCCCCGCAGCAAGAGCACCTAAGGCACAGCCAAGTAACACAGACGCTACGTTAAACCCTGTTGCCACACTGCTTGAATTAAATGCATTACCGAGTGCCGACACCGTGCCATTAATAACGCCCGAGTCAAAACCAAATAAAAAGCCACCAATAGCAGCCACGGCCGATATAAATATTACGTAAAAAAGAGAGGTGTTTTCAGCTGTGTTGGCTGAGTGAGTAGGCGATGTGTGCGTTGTCATTATATGCCCTGAAAGTTAAATTAAATATAAAGGAGCATAATATCGTAAAGCGCTATGGCTGAATACATTTGTGCAGGTATAACGATTTAGCGGGTATAAATTGAGCCTTTCTAAAGGTTTTAATTTAAGTAACCGCCTTTTAAATAACACAGACTGAATATTCAATAAATAATATGCACTTTATGGTCAGAGCCTGTTTACCAACATTACTGATCTCACTCATCTTGGTGTTTTTTGCAATTACATAACCTGTTCTGAAGTTAAGTAATTGTTTACATGTGGTTATTTGGTGGTTAAGGTAAATACATTGAATATAGGTACATTTGTCGGTTTATAAAGCGACAAATGTCGTAGACTAATTTATTAAATTTCAAAAGGCACAGTATGCTCGAAACTCGAAAAATATTTATTGATACTCAGTATTTTGTTAAATCAAACTTTAATTTCCACTCTCAATCTTTTAAGTCATTACAAAAGCTATGTAAATCTAATGAAATTCAATATTATTTGACGAGCGTAGTTGAGAGAGAAGTAGATAACCGTATTAAACTATCAATAAAGGACTCTCTTAATTCCTTGAAGCAGTTCAAGAGAAAAGCAAACATACTTTCAACAATTGAAGATCAACAACTTTCCTCTCTATTTGCAGATGTTGCTGAAGATGAAGTGTATGAAAAAGCTAGTAATGTGTTTCATGCATATAACCAAGCCTGTAATTATGAATATGTTGAAGCAGACTCTATAGATAGTGAGAAATTATTAGAGCTTTATTTTGAGATGAAGCCACCGTTTGGGGAAGGAAAGAAAAAGGCAGAGTTTCCTGATGCAATATCATTACTATCGCTTGAGTCTTGTCTCGAACCAGATGATAAATTATATGTTATTTCAGATGATGTTGATTTGAAGTCCTATTGTGAAGGTAATAATAGGCTCATTGCTATTGATAACTTAGAAAAATTATTAGATTTATATAATGAGCATACAAGTGTAAGAACAGTGAAGATTAAAGAGTATATTGCTGAACAGTCTGAAGCATTGAAAACGCAAATATCAGAATATATGGATGACTGCGATTTTTATAACTCCTCATCATGGGAAGATGCCGAAGTAGATGGTATCAGTGTACTTGAAGTTGGCGAAATAGATCCTTCTGTAATATCAATTAACGATGAAGAGTGTTCATTAACTTTTGAAATACCTTTGAAGATCGAGGTTACAGTAACAGGACCTGACTTTAATAATGGCACGTATGACAGAGAAGAGGGGCATGTATATACCTTTGGACATTCAACAAGAACGGAGAATGTTGAGTTATTATTTACTGTAGAGTTAGAACTTTATTATGAGTTTGTATCTGGTGAATTGAATAATATTGAGCAGAACTCACTGTATATCCCCGCGGCTAGTTCTGGAATTGAAGTCGATATTGAAGAAAATGGATCTGATTGGTAGTTATTGAAATTTAACAACACGCCCTGAGGTGGACAGCAAGCACTAAAGCTCACTTTCCACCGCAAATTTTAAAAGCGGTGATCCCTTACTTTTACAATGCGGTTAAGTAAGTTGATTCATCGTAGGGCGTATGTGTTTTCCAGCACCTAAATAGTATTCTTATCCAATGGTGTTATGGGATTTTCCTTTGGCTTCTTGCTGCCGATAATACGCTTCTTCCCAAAATGAATAACGCAAAGGTAACCCTACCTATCCCACAAATATTTACTTTAAAAAGTAAGTGCACGAATATCGTCAGTATATCCATTCATTTTTACCTCTGCGTAAGGTAGCCAATGCAATGCCTACTATTTATATATGCCTAATATAACCATTATTGATTACAAGTTTAAGATTGAATAATAAGCGCAAATACTAGATACTGTTTTTATATACAGTTGTGGCGATATTATGAAAAAAGAATTACCAGCAAAATACTATTTAGCGCATTTTAGAGAGCTTATTGAGTTTGTAACAAGTAAATGTATGCATTTACTTGAGCCTAAACACAGTGAATTTATTAGTAAAATTAATCAGCTAGATGAGCAAAGCCAGTGCATGTTGGCGCGTGTGTATTCGCGAAAGCCTTATTTGGTGCAAGCGCAGTCACTTAATTATGAAGAAATAACCTCGCCGCATCAGGCTATTTATACGCTAAAAAAAGCCGGTATTTTATTTGAGCCAAACGAGCAGCATTACTCACAGCTTTTGGCTCACTTAACCAAACCTGCTTTGCTGGAGTTACTAAGTAATTACAGTGAGCAAATAAGCTTTAAAAAAAGTGCCGCTAAAGGCGCGCTGGTGGATATTGCCCGTGAGTTTTTTAAAACATGCCCACACGAGCTTGCGCCACTTTATAGCCAGTATGTAATTAATAACCGCAGTGATTACTACGAGTATTTTGAGTTTTTATTTGCAGGCAAATTAAGCAGTGGTGATGTGAATCATCAAAATCGTTTTGTAATGCGAGATTTAGGTTTAACCGCTACGCGCGAAGAGCACAGCGAGAGTTTGTCGCGCTTTGAAACACTTGATGAAGCGCAATCGAACTATTTATTAAACCGTTATCGGTTAGCATTTAAAAATATAACAGATGAGAGCGATTATATTGCTTTAGCGCCGCAGGTTTTAATGCAAGCTGCGCACGGTGCCATTGCTGTTGCGTTAAAAAACAAATTATTAGTAAGGCTTTATAGGCAACTAAAGGCAGTTGATAGCGAACTTGCTTTTAGCTTACTTGAAGGGTGCGTGGATGATAGCGAAGCACAAGAAATTCAAATAAGAGAGCAATACAGGCTTGGTAATAAAGAGTGGGTAAAAGCACGATTAGAAGCGATTATTGAAAATCCGCTTACTGATGATTTACTTTATTTTGCTGACGATTTTTTAATGCGTAAGTTTAATAAAAAAACACGGTCGCGTTTAAGTGCCATGCTTAGCGATACCCAGTGCGTGCTAGAAATAGATGAACTGTATCGAGGTGAAGTAGAGCAGGGCGTAAACGATTATTATACTCGCCAAGGTATGGCTGTATTTAATACCGAAAACACGCTTTGGCAAAGTTTGTTTGGTTTAGTATTTTGGCACGAGTTATTTGTAGAGTCGCCTTACCCGCCATGTAATGAGTTTGATATTTATCCGCAAGTATTAAGGCTTGGTAATTTTTATGAAGTGCAACAAGCACAAATAAATGAGCGCTTAGCGCAGTGCCAAACGCCTCAAGTATTACTTAATTTAGTGTGTAAAAATGCAGCGCAATACTTTGAGCAACCTAATGGTTTATTTAGATGGCATAAAGAGCTACTACAACCGTTAGAAGCACTCATTTTAAATAGCCCACTTGATGCATTAATTACCCATTTAACCAATATGAGTAAGCATTATTTACAACTAAAAGACGGCTACCCCGACTTAATGGTTATCAATAATGGCAAAGTACATTTTGAAGAAGTAAAAGCACCGGGCGACAAACTTAGGCGCAACCAATTAACCACCATTGATAACTTAAAAAATGTGGGTTTTGAGGTACATATTGCCGCCGTTAAATGGTTTGTAGATCCAAACCGTATTTACAGTGTGGTCGATATAGAAACCACAGGCGGCTTAAAAGGCGGTAATCGCATTACCGAAATTGGCCTTGTAAAAGTACAGCACGGCAAAGTAATAGACACCTGGACGACACTTGTAAATCCACAGCGGCACATACCCGGATTTATAACGTCATTAACCGGTATTAGCGACAGCATGGTGCGCAATGCCCCTGTATTTGCCGAAATAGCACAGCCATTGTTAGATAAACTTGCAGGCAGTATTTTTGTAGCCCATAACGTTAATTTTGACTACGGCTTTATTAAAAAAGAATGCGAGATGGCAGGGCACTTTTTTAAAATGCCAAAAATGTGCACAGTGGTTGAGTCGCGCAAAGCGTTTAAAGGCTTAAAGTCGTATTCGCTGGGCAATCTTTCATCGCACTTTAATTTAAATTTAACCAGCCATCACCGAGCACTTGCCGATGCAACCGCCACTGCAGAGCTGTTATTACTTATTCAGCAATCCCAAAGTAGTGAATAGATCCTCAGATTAACTAAAGCCACTAGCTAGTTATGCTATGAATAGTCAGCACTTAATTGAAAATTAATTATGTGCTGACACTTAAAGTAGGTCTTTAACACCGCTTAGACTTCGAAGTCTAAATGGTGCGCTTTGTTTGTATTTCTCCCTCCTTTCGTTGTTTAAATCCCCTATATTAAACTGATCAAACCAGTAACTTTAAATCAGCTGTAAAAATTAAATTTTGTTTATTATTAGTTACTTAAATGAGTTTTATGTTCTTGTTTTTATAACGCGTGTTAGTTACATGTAAAAGTTGCATTAATCGCTGTTGCATTCGAATGCAAAAAGCGGTAGTTTTTATGAGTCGAAAAAATAGTCATTTAAATATCGCGTTTTTAATAATTATAAATAATAAGAATGTGATGGTGGGGCATAGCGCCCACAGATGCTTAATAAAATTCATTTCAACAGGTGGAGAATTTATCTCATGACGACGAATATTTTACGTAAAACACTTATTTTTGCTGCTGTAAATACGGCGTTATTAGGCTCAGCATCTGTATTGTCACAAGAAGCAAAGTTAAACCCTAACAAAGAGTTGGAGGTTATTTCTGTTACCTCTACTAAGCGGGTTAAAAGTATTCAGTCGGTGCCTTTGGCAGTTACAGCGGTGTCGGCTAAAGATTTACTAGAAAATGGCATAACCGATATTTTAAGCCTTGATAGCCTAGCGCCAGGTTTAAAGTCGGGTGTGTCGGGCAGTGATGCTCGCCCCGCCATGCGCGGTGCCAGAACAGAGCAAGTAGAAGCTAACGATGTTGCCATTGCGTTTTATTCTAATGGCGTTTACCGCCCTCGTCATGGGCAAGCACTTGCTGGTTTTGTAGATTTAGAGCGGGTAGAAGTACTTCGCGGGCCTCAAGGTACGCTGTTTGGTCGTAATTCATTTGGTGGTGCAATTGATGTAATAGCTAAAAAGCCAGAGCTTGATATTACTGAAGGCGGTATGGCTACAACATTTGGTAATTATGGTCATTTACGCGGTGAAGGCTTTTTTAATGCCGCCTTAACCGATGATACCGCAGTACGCTTTACTGGGGTGCGAGAAATACGCGACCCATATGTAGAGAATTCGTTTAATGAATCAGCAGGCTTAAAAGATGCTGATATGTATTTTTTACGTGGCCAAATATTTACTGAGTTTAACGATGATGTAAATTTAAATGTAAAAGTAGAAACGTGGCAGGACGAATCAAATGGCGGCGGTGCATTTGGCTATCATATTTTAGGTGTACCTATAAACCCAGCGACAGGTAAAACAAGCTTGTCGGCACCATTAACTGAGCGAATTGGCCGCGATGATGTGTGTGGCAGTAATTGTGGTCGCTTTGGTGCAGGCTTAGATAATGCAGCAACACCAGGGCTTGATACTGCACAAGGTGTGTCGTCAGACCCATTTACTCAGCAGTTTGATTATCAGCCATCACGCGATGTAAGCGATGTAAGTATTAGCGCCGAGTTAAACTGGTCGCTTGAGTCGGTTGATTTAAAAATAATTGCAGCCTCAATGGATTACGAAGAAACGCGCCTTACCGATGGTGATTTTTCGACTTATGCAGCCACTGTAGATGGTAATGCAATTGAATCTAAGACTAACTCGTTAGAAGTACAAGTAAGCTCTACATACGAAAGTGATTTTGAGTGGGTGGCTGGTATTTACTTATTTTCAGAGGACCTAGATAACGCTTTTTTAAATGCGAGCTATGGAGCCGTGGTTGATAATGCACCCGATACAACGCAGCCTCAAGCGCTTCAATATGCACCTTGGTTAAACCAAATTCAGTTAGAAACGCGATCAGCGGCGGCTTACTTTCAAGGTAACTACGCATTTAGTGATGATACACGCGGTATAGCCGGCATAAGGTATACAAATGATAGCCGTGAGTGGGATATTTACGGTCAAAATACTAATGATTTAAGCACGCTAGATTTTTCAGAATTAGAAGTTAAAGACGCAGATGGCGATTGGAGTAAAATAACGTGGAAGTTAGGCGTAGAGCATGACTTAACAAATTCTCAATTGCTTTATGCTACGGTTTCTACAGGCTTTTTAGCGGGTAATGCACAGGGCGCTTTTAATGGCGAAAATAGCTACGACGAGCAAACAGTAACGGCTTACGAGGTTGGCTTTAAAAGCATGCTGCTTGATAATTCATTAAGATTTAACGCTTCTTTATATTACAACCAATACGAGGACTTACTTTCTACTCGTTTTCAAAACGTAGGCGGTACGGCGGTATCGTTTTTTGGTAATGCGGGCGAAATTGATGCAGCTGGTCTTGAGCTTGAAATTGATTGGCAGGCAAGTGATGCATTGCGCCTAGGGGCACGTGCCGCGTTTACAGACTCGACTTATGGCGACTTTGTTACGCCAAATGTGTTTGAAGAAGGCGGAGAGACCATTAATGGCGTAGATAACTTACTGCAACTTGACGGTAACGAAGTGCAGTTAAGCCCAAAATATAACATTACTCTATTGGCGAGTTACGAGTTTGATTTAGGTGATAAAGGCCGCATTGTGCCTGCTACCAGTATTCAGTTATCGGATTCGTATACGACCAACGATCTCCCTTTTTCGTTTGGTACGCAAGATAGCTATCAAAAATACGATGCCAGCATTGCATGGTATTCGGCCGATAATGAGTGGGCCATACGCGCATATGTTCAAAATGCAGGTGATGAGCTTATTTTGCTTAGAACGGTTCGCTTTGGCGGTAACGTAGCGGCTGCTGACTATGCTAATCCTCGCACTTATGGTGTAAGAATAGGTTACAACTTTTAAGCCTGTTATCGTTTTTAACTGCTTTATACTCAGCTAGGGCGTATTGAACTTTGGTGGGTGAATTTGCAGCAGTATGTTTGGTTTTTAGGCAAGGCGGAGCCTATGTAGTGTGGTTATTCCCCATGAATAGGCGATAACGCAGCATAAAGACCAAACATGCGCTGCCCTTTGGATTCTTTCTAGGGACGATTAACTCTTTGTTGTTCGGTTTTTACTTAGCCCACTAGGTTACAAACCTCGCGCCGCGATTTAATCGCCCCTAGATTGAACAAATTTCAATCCACAAAGATCAACACGCCCTGAAGTTAAGTTATTAATAAAATTGGATATTATTTAAAAGGCCAGTAATATTGTATTGCTGGCCTTTTTGTTTTTTAGATTTCGAAATCATACATATTTAAATTTTAAGTTATTGTTATTTCTGGTTTTTAATGATTAAGGTTAATTATTGGGCAGAAAGTTGTTGATCTTTTTGACTTCGAAGTCTATTTTGTATCAATGCATTTTCAATTGATACAATTTGTTTACTGTAATAATTGAAAATGTAGAGTTGGGGAGAAGTAGACACGTTTTAAACTCGGGAGAATAATTATAATGAAAGCTAAATTTACACGGACTCTCGTTCATTTTGCTGTAACAACTGCTATTGCAGCAACCACAATGAATGCTCACAGCGCCGAAGAAGCAACATCAACACAAACTCAGCAGCAAATTAAAGAACCAGCCATTGAGCGCATAGCCGTTACTGCAAACCGTCGCTCACAAGATCTACAGGAAGTATCATCATCAATCACTGCACTCGGGGAGGCTGATATTGCCCGTGCCGGTATTATTGATGTTACGGGTCTTGAGCAGGTTGTACCGGGTTTACGTATGGGGTCATCTGGTGGTGAGGTTCGTCCTGCCATGCGCGGCGCACGTACTAATGAAGTGGGTGTAGCAGGTACCGGTATTGCCGAGCAAATTGTAGGCATATTCCAAGATGGCATTTACGTACCTACTACCTCATCTGGTTTAGGAGCATTGGTGGATGTGCAGCGCATAGAAGTGCTGCGTGGCCCACAAGGTACTCTATACGGGCGTAACACCTTTGCTGGCAGTATTAATATAATTACTAATCAACCTGTTTTTGACGATTTACTGGGGAGTATAAAAGTTGAAACAGGGAGTTATAACCGCAGTGCTTACGAGGGTATTATAAATATTCCTGTAAGCGATACAATCGCGACTCGTTTTGTAGTGGCCTCTGATCGCCATGATGGCTATATCAATAATTTAGTGATTCCAGGACCTTCGGATGATTTACGCGAAAAAAATCAGTTTTATATGCGTAATGTCACTAAGTGGCAACCAAACGATAAGTTTAACGCAACGGTACGTTTTGACTACTCGCGTAAAAACTCAAACTCAGAAGCTATTTGGGGTTATCAGCAAATTGCGGGTTACCAAATAAGCGAAACGTCACCAGGCTCCGGTATATTTGATCCTAACCCTACAATTACAGCTGGGCATATTTATCAGCCAAGTGATGCACAGCATGAAGATCTTGGCCCATATGATGTTTATCGCAATAGTTTTTCGCTTGATAAACAAGAAAGCTTTTCGACCACGGTAGCACTTGAGTGGTATACCGATTTTGCTGATATTAAGTGGACGACTAACTATTCAACCCTTAACGGCAAGCAATACTACGACAACGACTATAGCGATGGCGGTATTGATTTTGTAGGTGGTTTTGGGCGAGTGGACGATCAAAAAACTCTATCGTCTGAGTTACAGTTTGCGTCAAATAATGATGATTCTGATTTTTCGTGGATTGGTGGACTTTATTACTTTGACCAAGAAGCAGATTGGAGCTGGTTATCGCATGCAGATACAACAGGAGACGGTGTTTCAGACTCTGTTGTTGTGCCTTCGTGGGGGAATCCAGATTACGACCCACATACGGCTAAATCTATCGCAGCGTATGGGCAGTTACGTTATCAAATTAGTGAAGACTTACGTGTTGTAGGTGGCTTGCGTGTTAACCAAGACGATAAAACGTTTACTGGTGATACCATTCCCGATTGGGATGATTCTGCAATGTTATATAAAGCGGCTGCAGAGTACGACATAAACAAAGACATAATGGTGTATGCAAGCGTAGCCACGGGTTACAGAACGGGTGGTGCAAACGATTCGCGCGTGGTAGCACGCGGTGCAGACCCACTTTATGATAACGAAGATGTTATTTCGTACGAAATGGGTATGAAGAGCTATTTGCTAGATGGTGCAATGCGTTTAAATGTGTCGGTATTTATGAATAAGTACGAAGACGTAAAAGCACAGTTGTTTGCAACGTCATGTAACGATACAACAACGGGTGATACCGTTTTAGAATGTGTGTCTGCAGGTACAGCCACAACATTTGAGTATTACGAAAATGGCGGTGACGTAGAAACAAAAGGCCTTGAAGCCGACCTTCAATGGGTACCAATTGATAATTTAACACTTACCGGTACGTTATCGTTATTGGATAGCGAGTTTGCTGATGGTTACGCTGTGGGTAACGAGCAACTTCGCCCGTTGCTAGCACTTGGTAACCAAGGTGGCCGCCAAGATATAAACGATAATTCAAGCCAATTTAGTTTTGAAGGCTGGCGACCTGCAATGGCGCCAGAGTACAGCATGGGGCTTTCGGCGCGTTATGAATTTAGTTTAGGGGGCGACTCGTACTTAGTACCGTACATTCAAATGAATTACTTAGACGATTACTACGCGTTTGATACGAATATTCCAGAGGTAAGAGTAGATGCGCATTTAATGGCTGATGCACGCCTAACTTGGTTTATAAACGACAGTGTACAAATTGAGGCTTATGTTAAAAATATTGGCGACAAAGCCATATTAACGCGTGGCGTGGTGCATTCACAAATTGTTGATGGTTTGCCAGCTAACTCAGTACAAGCAAACTGGAGCAACCCGCGTACGTGGGGCGCGAGCTTAAAATATCAGTTTTAAGGTTTCCTAAAATGGTCAAATGACCATAACTTTTAGCCAGCTAATAAATTTATTAGCTGGCTTTTTTATTTAAAAAAGTTAGCGAATTAGCTCGCATTGAGCATTAGTATCATATTTAGCGAGTCTTTTTTTACATTCATCTAGGGCTCTTTTATTTGCTTTAGATTGTGAGCTGTAACCCTCTGAAAAACCATAAAACTCGCCACCATTTTCGGTTTTCCCTAGTGCGAATGCTTTTCTGCCAGCTCTTGATTCGAATGTGGTTAATGCATTTACCGTCGCTACATTATAACTACTTGAGTCACACAAAAACGCGTTGGGTTCTACTTCACATAATGTAGGGGTAGCTTGGCAGCCAGTTAAGAGTAAAACGATGCCTATACTGAGGTACTTCATTTATTGTCATTAATTATTTTAATTTAAGGTTTAATGTACCTAAAAAAGTTGAAATTATAAACAAAAAAAGCGCTCAGTGAGCGCTTGAAGGGAAGTAATAAGTGTTTACAGTGCGAATTGCTGATTTAACGCGAGGGTGTCAAATTGCATAACTTCGCTTGATATTAGAGTGTTAGTAAATGTAATAACGGTGAGTATTTGTTGGCGAACGCGTACGTTTTTGGCATTAAAAGTACCATCGAGTGTCCAGCAAATTGTTGCTTGATTTGAGGCGCTGTCAAACTGTACGGTTTCTAGCTGAGCGTAGCGTCTGCTTAGGCTTTGTGAAAACGCTAAATGGCAATTTAACAGTGCATCTTTTGATTGTGTGTCGTTACTGCCAGCAAGAATAACGTCTGCACTTTTAGTATAAACACTTTCAAAATTAGCTAAGTTATTAAGCTGCCAAATTTGCCACCAATTATTTAATGTTTCGGCAATTTGCATTGGTAATTCACAAATGTCGCTGGGCGTTGCATGAAAGGTAGTAGGGTGCAGCTGATTGTCTAAATCGCTAACCATAATAGGGTCGCTTTTAGGTAACTTAGGGATCACCAGCGTATTATTGCTCTCACTATTTGCAAATTCGTTGTTAGCCAATAAGAGCGTATCAACAACACATTTTACTGATTTTATGAAGGTGTTATTGTGCTTTATAACAAATGAAAGTCTTACTGGTTTTAGCAATTTTTTTGGTTGCAATACCAGCTGTAAAGTCTCAAGTTCGCTGCCTTTACTGTGCGTTTTAGATATTAATTCTGATACACCATATTGCGCTAAAAAATCAAGCCATAGCGGCTGTGCTTGCAATGAACCCATGGCGGTAAAGTGATGTTGTTGCCAACGGCTACTGCGCAGCAATTTACCTGAAATAGTTTTAATATCTGCTTTGGTGTATAAATCGATAATTGCGTTGATCATGCATTTACCTCCAATTCTGTTTGGCTATTTAATGCGTGTGCTCTAAATAAGTTTGCGAGTAGCGCAACTTCGTCAAAAACGGTGACTTCTTCAATGATTTTTTGATTTTTGATGCGTAAGTGCGAGGCGCCTAACACAAAATAAGGAAGATTTTTTAGCTCACTTAGTTCATCGCTTTGTGGGTTAAAATGCCCCGCAAGTGACCAGCGAATTGCTACATCTGTAGTGCTCTCATCAAAGGGGGTAATTGCTAAGTGATCGACGGTTAGCTTGGCATCAGGGCAGTTGGCAAAAAATTGTATAAATACGCCATTTATTTGTGCAAGGCCGGTTGCCATTCTGCCGCTTGGCCATTGTTGTGTGGCCGTTAAGCTATAAAACTCGTGTATTTTAGCAAATTGCTTTTGGTTAAATAATGTATCTAGCCAGTTATGCGCAAATGCGGCCAGTTCACCGTCTAAAATTGGAGTGCTTGGCGTGCGGTGATCAATTGTTTGTACTCGAGTAAACTCTTCATCAAGCCATAGGGTATGCTTTTCTTTACTTGGTACTTTGGCCATGTGCTTGGCTACATTAATAATACTTAGGCCAAGTTGTTTAACTAAAAAGCCGTTGTCGCGTACTAGCCATTCTTTTACTATTTTATTTTCAAAACAAACGCAGTCGGCAATGGTGGTTACTCGGCCTGTTTTATTTGTAGCAGGGCCAAATTCTGAGTTACCGGTATTACTCATTACACTGCTAATTAAGTGTGATGAGTAGTAATGCTCGTTGCCGTCTTCTGAAAAAATAACATTTTCGCCAATTAGGCTTCTATCAGGGAATGCGGCAATGGTTTTAAGTGTGCCTTGAATAACATCTTCAATATTTTCGCCATAAGCGCCAAGTGTAAAAACAGGGCATACATCAGCGTAATAGCGATAACATAAACCAATGTTTTTTTGCTCCCAAATGCGGTGCGTAATACGTAAAATGTAATCAACAATATCAACAAACTCTTCGTCAAACCCTATAAGCGCTTGCTGCTTTTTACTTTGCGGGTTTAATACGCTCGATAAAGGCAGCCAGTAAGGTTGGGTAATTGTGTTTTGTGTGCTCATAAATACCTCTTAGTTTGCTGCAGTGATTTTATTTTGCATTTGCTCAAAAATATCAATACCCATTCCCTCTAATAAATGAGGAATATCGATAGCGACCCAGTTTTCTTTTAAAATTCCGTTTTCGCAGCGCCAAAAATCCATAACACGCGGAAACAGTTTATTACCCGATGCAGGTAAACCTAGCCAGTCATCCCCAGTATGAGTACCGTACATATGCGGCCAGCCACCGGTGGCTACAAAATTGTCGTGGCTTACTAGGCAGAGTGTTTTATTGATCCCACGATCAGGGAATCCTTTTAAAAATGGAGCTTGGTGGTGTTCTCTAAAGCCACTAATGCCTCGGGTTGTTCCTATACCGGCTGGGCCATACCAAATAAAATCTGGGTGCCAGTATTTTTCTAAATTAATGCTGTACAGGTCTTTACCATCGTAGCGGCCAAGCTCAGTAAGCATATCAATTACGAGCTGTTCGTTGGCTTTACTTAGTTCGTCGTTTTTAGCTGTAGCAGGCACACCATCAAGTGTAGTGGGGGGCATTATTAAACCCGGGTAACCTAAGCTTGGACGCAGTGGATTTACACCCACTTGGTTCATTACATCGATTAAATCTAAAAAGGTATAAACGTTAATTACTTTATTGTTTTCTATTTGAGCCATTTCGCTATAGCGAATAAAAATACTTTTACCGCTGGCCGGAATACCCAATAACGGTTTTGTGAATGTGCCAGTAAAGTAACCTGTTGCGCATATCCATTGCTCGTCTTTGTAGTCGCCCTCAATAGAAATAAAGGGTTTACGCTCTATATCGGGTAATGAGTTTTTTAGCACTTTAAAGTAATTATTAATTACATTTTGTTTAGATGTAATTGGTTCAAAAGGGTGGCTTACCTGCCATTGAACGGTATCAGCAAGCAATGCTTGGTTTGGTAATTCTGCAGCGCTGAAGTTTTCAAAAAGTTGTTCTAAAATATTCATTTATTTCACCTTATACAAAATGTTCAAATAACATGAGAGACGCGAAGCTCACTACAAAAAAGCCGAGTAACCAGTAGTTTATTGAGTCAAACTTACCTGGAACTAAATACCAACCATTTTCTTTTTCAGGGCGGTTTTGTTCTTTAAACACTTTTAGCTGACCTTTAATGGTGTACTCGTTGTATTCCTCTTGAAAACCATCAAAAGCGATACTCAACGTAATACTAAACACTACACACGTTAGGGCACCAATTGCACAGTACCAAGGCCATGCTATATCGGTGTAAAGGGCACATATTGCAACAGTTACAAACGATACTAATGTGCCAATTAAGAGGCCTTTTTCGGTGGTGTGCTTAGAGAAAAATCCTAGTGCAAACATACCTAATTGAGCACCTACAAAGTATGAGCCGACCTTGGTGAGTATTTCTAAAATTGAGCCTTCGCTGTAAAGGTGATACATAATGGCGGGTACAATGATGATTATTGCCCAGCCAAGGGTAAATAAGCGTGTTGCACCTAAGTAATGTGCGTCGTTTTTATCTGGTGCAAAATACTTTTTATAAAAGTCGATAGTACTAATTGTAGAGAGTGAGTTAAGCGCTGAGTCGAGGCTCGACATAGAAGCGGCCATAACGGCTGCCGCTATTATTCCCATTAATCCTGGTAGACCATAGTCGGATGCAAACTGTAAAATAATTAAGTTGTCGTTTTCAAATGTACGGCCGCCGTAGTAGCTGTAAAACAATACGCCCATAAATATAAAAAACAGGTAAATAAAGAATGCAATAAAGCCCATTAGTAAGTACGACTTTTTAGCATCACCAATGTTTTTAGCTGCAAGCGTACGCTGCACCATCATTTGGTTAGTGCCGTAAACAGTGATGTGATAAAGCGACATAGCTAGCACGCCAGACCAAACGGTGGTTACTTGCGTGAAGTCGAACGAGAAATTAAGAGGGTCTAACTTACCTTGTGCTTTTAACTCAGTAAGTGTTGAGCTAAACGAGCCATCCATCGAGGTAATAAGTGCATACATAATAATGCCGGCACCAATAAATAATATTGCTGATTGAATAACATCGGTCCATATTACGGCAGTTATACCTCCTAGCATGGTATATATTAGTGCGATAATAGTGACTAAAAATATGGCAGTAATAACGTTAATATCTACAATAAAGGCAAGTACTAAAGAGGTTGCATAAAGTACGGCGGCTGACCCCATTGTTTGTGAAATAAGCC
This sequence comes from Pseudoalteromonas sp. NZS127_1, assembly GCF_015864295.1. NCBI lineage: Bacteria > Pseudomonadati > Pseudomonadota > Gammaproteobacteria > Alteromonadales > Pseudoalteromonadaceae > Pseudoalteromonas > Pseudoalteromonas sp. NZS127_1. The sequence goes on from NZ_JADYXO010000017.1 coordinate 63,310, forward strand.
AAATTGTGGAGATTAAAATCCGCGCTTTTTTACCAAAACGACGCTCTTGGTATTCGTATATCGAGGCGACACCTGCATTGTAAAAAAACGGAAAAAACAAACACACAACAGCCACAATAACGAGTGGGTAGTTTAAGTGTATGGCAATAACCGATAAACCCTCTTTGTATGACCACGCTGGCGCACCTAAAAATGTAAGCGCACTAACATAGGTTGCCACTACCGATATACCAATAGCCCACCAAGGTGTATTTTTTCGGCCAATATAAAAATCATTAGCACTGCTCACCTTTTTACTTATTACAAACCCAAGTATGAGGTTAGCAATAATGTACCCGATGAGAATACTCCAATTCAATAATCCAAAATCATTCATAATTAATCCTGTTAGATTAGGTATTACGGGCTAATTAGCCTATTTATACTTTTTATTTTGAATCATCATGAATCACTTTGACTTCGAAGTCAATTGTCATTAGTATTATTTTAAATCGATTTATAACTTAGTATTTACAGGCTTTTAATTACTCTTTAAATAGAATACATTTTAGCAATGCATATTTATTTGCGGTTTAAGAGTGTTAATTTGATTGCGCAAACAACAAGGGAACATCATGGCAGAAATAATTAATAATAAGCAGTTGGTTCGTCAGTTTCATGCTGCATTAGAAAAAACACAAGGTAATGATTTAAATGCTGTATTTAAAGAATACTTGGCAGATAATTACAGCTTTAAAGGTGTGCATCCGTTTAATGAATTAAATAATGCTAATGATGTAATTGAACATGTTTGGCAGCCTTTATTTCATTCTTTTAAAGCTCTTCAGCGCCGTGAAGATATTTTTATTGCAGGGCAAAGTGAAGCCGATGGTGGCGAGTGGGTAATGAGTATGGGCCACTTTATGGGCCTCTTTGATCGTGACTGGTTAGGTATTGCACCTTCTCATAAATTGGCGACAATTCGCTACGCTGAGTTTAACTGTGTTAAAGACGGTAAAATTATTCAAACTGGTTTTTTTGTCGATATTATTGGGGTGATGCTACAAGTAGGTTTAAACCCATTACCGCTCTCTACCGGGCAATACTTTACTTATCCTGGGCCACGTACCCACGATGGAGTTCGTTTAGGTGAAGGGAGCGATGAGCAAAGTACGCGCACAATGAACTTGGTTAATCAGATGATTGATAACCTAACCGCGCTTAATCAAAGCGGTATAAATACCTGCCCACCCGAAGTGCTTGCAAAAACATGGGATGAAAACATGGTTTGGTATGGCCCTGCGGGTATTGGTGCTACATATACAATTGAGCGTTATCAGCAACAACATATGTATCCGTTTAGAGAAGGGTTAACGGGTAAAGTATTTAATGGCCATATTTGCCGGTTTGCTGAGGATGAATATGCATGCTTTTTTGGTTGGCCAAACTTAACAAATACCGCCATTGGTGGCTTTTTAGGTTTACCTGGAGCTAATACTCCTGCTGATATGCGCGTGGTTGATGTATATCATCGTGAAGGTGATAAGCTAGTTGAAAACTGGGTAATTATTGACTTACCGTATTGGTTAAAACAACAAGGCTTAGATATTTTAAAACGCACACAAAGTATTGCTAATCCGGGGGCGTAGCCTGTTTAAGCAATAAAAAAGCTCTGTTTTACAGAGCTTTTTTATTTATACGGCTTTAATTGTTAGGGCGCAAAGTTTAAATAGTGCGCTTTAGTTAGTTCTTTCATACGAGCTAATACATCAACTCCAATTTGATTGTACACATCAAGCATATCTATCAGCACCCAGTTTTCGCGAATTAAGTTATTCTCGACTCGCCAAAAGTCGAGACTACGCATGGTTATTTGCTGATTTGCGGGCGCAATACCTAACCAACCATCGTTACTAATTGTCATGCTCATACCAGGCCATGCAGTAAACCCTACGTAGTTTTCATCGGCAAATAAATAGCCTTTACTTGCATCGCCAACCCGGTTGGGTAGGGCATTTAAAAAGGGAATTTGATGCCAATTTCTAAAGCCTTTTACACCGCGTGCAGTGCCTATTGTACTTGGCCCATACCAGCTAAAATGCGGATGCCAAAAGTGCTCTAGTTTCATGGCTTTAATGCCACCTTCAGCATAAAATCCAAGATGCTCACACATATTGCCCACAAGCTTTAAACTTTGCGCAGCTTGTTCGCTATTATAAGGACGGGTGATTAACCCATCTTGTGTGGCAGGCCCTGGCACATGCCACTCTTTGCCTAAGCTCGGAGACAGTGGCCATACGTTTGCTTGCATCATTACTTCGGGAATATCCCAAATAGCTTGTACTTCAACCACTTTGCTATTTTTAATCCGGTAAAACTCATGAAAACGCATACTCACTTGATGCCCTGTGGGTGGAATGCCTAGCCATGGTTTTTCGAATGAGCCGGTATAGTATCCACAGCAGCCAACCCAATCAGAGTCGTTTATAGAGCTACCTGCCATTACAATGGTATCGCGGCGTTCAAGGCCAACAAATGCTTTGCTAAGGGGTAAATAGGCTTGCTCAATAAGTGCATTAGGATTTGCGAGTGTTTCAAACGGGTAGCAAAGTTGTATTAATGCGTCATCAGTAAATAAGTTTGTGACTTCTTTTTTGAGCAAATTTATATCAAAGTTATAAAGTGCGCTTCTGAAGTTTTTAATTAACTCTTTATTTTTGTTATGGATACTCATATTTTGTATTCACTTGTAGCTGATTCAAAGTCTGCACGTAATTGCTTAGCACCACTTAGTAAAAAGCTATGATCAGAGCCTAATAGATAAAAACTTACGCCTAACGATTGCCAATGACTGAGCTCACTTAAATTACCAACAAACATGCCACAGCATTTATTATATTTTGCCGCTGCGTTAGCTATCTTAGTAACGGCATCAATAACAATAGGAGCGCTTGGATTAGTTTCACCGAGGGAAATAGTTAAGTCCATTCGGCCTATAAAAATACAGTCAATTTCGTCTATTTGGCATAATTCATCGATGTTCTCAAGCGCATCGGCATCTTCTATTTGAGCAATAATGCAGGTAGATGATTTGTTGGCTGCTAAGTTATCGGTTAATGCATGTGTGGTATAGCCTGCAAAGCGGCTTGAACCTGCGTAACCCCTACCGTTGTTGCCATAAAAGCAGTTTTTAATAATCGCTTTTGCTTGCTCTGGCGTTTTAATGTGAGGTAGTACTAAGCCGTCAGCACCGATATCTAAACTGCTAAGTATAGTGGCGTGATCGGTATTACTTACGCGAATAAGGGTCGGCATGTTTTTAGTACGGGCTGCCATAATGCAACTATCTAAATCGCCGCGATCAAACGGAGCATGCTCTGCATCTAAACACAAAACATCGAGATTAGTGTGAGAAAGTACTTCGGTATTATGATAATGAGTACTTTTTATAAATGTGCCTAATAGCAATTGTTGAGCATTTAACTTTTGTTTTAAATTCATTTAATAGACTCCAACCAATCTAAGAGTAGTGCGTTTAGGGTGTTACTTCTTTCAAGCGGGACGAAATGTCCACAATTGCCTAATAAAATAAGATCGCTATTAGGGCAGGCATTATGCATTGTTTTTTGAATAGTGCTTGGACATAAAACGTCACGTTCACCACCAACAAATAGTAATTTTTTATTGGTTTTCTTAATAACGTTTAGGGTGTCTTCGCGTGTTGCAAGGGCATTTAATTGTGCACTAAAAGCGTTAAAGCCAAGCTCATTTGCCATTTTTAATGCAAGTTCACTGTGCTTTATATTTGGCTGGTGGAAATAATGCGGTAAAAAGTCGAGCTTAAGTACGCTTTCTACGCCTGTAGCGTGTGCTTGCTCAATTTGTTTTTGCCTAATAGCCGGGCGTTCGAGTTTGTCGGCTAGGCTATTACTTGATATTAAACACAGCGACTGTATAAGCTCAGGGTTTGATTTTAAAAGTGCAAGAGCAACAATCCCACCCATTGAAAAACCAATAAAAGGAGCAGGCTTTAGGGCTATGGTTTTAGTAAGCTCAGCCATTTTTTCAATGCTTGTTTGTTCAGTAAATGGAATAACGTGAGGGGTATAACCCGCATTTTGAAGGGCAACTATTTGCGCTTCAAACATACGGTGGTTACACATAGTACCAGGTAAAATATAAACAGGATTTTTGGCCACAAAAATTCCTTAATTTAGCGTGTTTTAATAGAGTTCCCTGTAATTAATGAACCGGTAAAAACTCGTGCTTCAGCAGCGGCTTGAGGGTTTTCAATACGTTCCATGAGTATGTCTACAGCAGCTTTTGTTAACTGTTTCATAGGTTGTTGTATTGTGGTTATTTGATAGTTGTACCAAGACGCAGCACTAATACCATCAAACCCTACCACCGACACATCGTCGGGTACGCTTAAGTTTAAGTTTTGTTTGATTTCATCAATTACGCCAATGGCCATTACATCGTTACTGCAAATAATAGCATCGGGTAGGGTGTTTGTTTTTAACCAATCTTCTAATGCACTTCGTGCTGATTTATAGCCATAATCACCATAAATAACAGGCGTATTTTGGATACCTAAAGTGTGTAAATAATTTTGAGCTATTTCACGGCGCTCGTTGGCTACATCGGAGTCATCTGGGCCGGCAATAATTAAATACGACTTATGGTTAGATTGGTGTAATAAATCAATTAGCTGTTTAATGCCTTTATCGTGATTGCAGCAAACTGTGTTTGCATTCGATTCAGGCACATTACGGTTATAAAGCACAATAGGTGTGCTGTGTTTAGCAAATAAATCCAGGCTTTTACTATCAAAGTGAGCCGCTAGAGCAATTACGCCATCAACCTGAAAGGTCCAAATGTTTTCGAGTAATTCATCTAATTCGTCTGCGTCATCAAGAGTAAAGAGCAGCACTCGTTTATTGTTAAGTGCTAGCTCTTTGTTAAGCTCAGAGAGTACCTCAGGGTAGTTCAAGTTTGCTCGCGATGATAAAATAACCGCGACCATACCAGACTGTTTAGTGATCAACATACGGGCAATGGCATTAGGGCGATAGCCCATTTCATTGGCTGTTGCGACTACCTTTTCGCGGGTTTTTTTAGACACGCTAAATCCGGGTCTAAATACACGCGATACCGCCGATTGTGATACACCCGCTTCGCGGGCTACATCATATGAGGTGACTCGTTTTTGCTTTGACAATGATTTATTTCCTATATCGTCTTACTCGTATGTCTGCTTGTTCTTTGTGGCCAGCGAACCCTTCTGCAGCACATAAACGTGAACAATACTCACCAACAATAACCGAGGCTTCTTCTGTTACTCGTTGGAAAGTACATGTTTTTATGAATTTTCCTACCCATAGCCCACCAGTATAACGCGCTGCTTTACCTGTGGGTAGTGTATGGTTTGTACCAATACATTTATCGCCATAAGAAACGTTAGTTTGCGGACCTAAAAACAAGGCTCCAAAGTTTTGCATGTTTTCTTTGAAGTAGTCGGTATTGCGAGTCATAATTTGTACGTGTTCAAATGCAAGATCGTTAGCAACTTCGATCATCTCCTCATAGGTATCACATACAATAACTTCACCATGATCCTTCCATGCCACACCTGCAATATCAGCAGTAGGTAATATGGTAAGTTGTCTCTCTACTTCAGCCATTGTATCAATAGCTAATTGCTCAGAGTTAGTCAGTAAAATAGCGGGAGACGTAGGACCGTGCTCTGCTTGGCCTAGTAAATCGGTCGCACATAATTCGCCATCTACACTGTCATCAGCAATAACGAGTGTTTCGGTAGGGCCTGCAAATAAGTCGATACCAACTCGGCCAAATAACTGTCGTTTAGCCTCGGCTACAAAGGCGTTACCCGGGCCTACAATCATATCTACAGGAGCAATAGTTTGCGTTCCAATAGCCATTGCAGCAACGGCTTGTACACCACCGAGGCAGTAAATTTCATCTGCGCCGGCCATATCCATTGCAACCACAATTTCTGGTGATGGCTTGCCATTAAAAGGTGGAGCCATGGCGATAACACGTTTAACACCGGCTACTTTAGCCGTTAATACACTCATGTGTGCAGAGGCTAGTAGTGGATATTTCCCACCTGGTACGTAACAACCTACGCTCTCCATTGCTATGTGTTTATGGCCAAGCGTAACGCCAGGTAGTGTTTCTACTTCAACGTCTTTCATTGAGTCACGTTGAATTTGAGCAAAATTACGGACTTGGCTTTGCGCCCATTTAATATCTTCGATTAATTGATCATCAAGTTGTGCATAACACGCTTTAATTTCATCACTAGATAGCCTGAAAGACTTCGGAGTCCATTTGTCGAATTTTTCAGAATATTCACGAATTGCTGCATCACCTTCAGATTCAACACGCGCTAAAATATTTTCTACAATATCTCTTACTGATTGATTTTGTTTTTGTTTTGAGTCAACTGGTTGACCTTTTTTTAAATGCTTTATCATTGTTTATATCCTTAGTGACTAGTTGTTTTATACACTGTTGATGAGACGTACTGGTTAAATAATGTCTTGCATCTGTGGGTACTCTAATTAATAATGACTTCGAATGCAATATAGAATTTAGGTGAACAAATGGGATTTGATAAAACTCTTTTACTTGGTAAAACCATTTTGATAACGGGTGCGGGTAAAGGCATTGGTAAATCGTGCGTACAAAAGTGTGTAGATGCGGGTGCAAATATAATTGCTGTGGCGCGTACAAAACACGATTTGGAACAGCTCAAGGAATATGCTCCTTCGCAAATAGAAATCTGGCCGCTTGATATAAACAGTGATGCTTTTTATGAGCGTTTACGTGGACTTACTAAGTTAGACGGTTTACTTAACAACGCAGGTATTAACCGTGTTGCGCCAATGCTTGAGCAAACAGATGACAATATTGATGATGTAATTTCGATGAATATCCGTAGTGTTTATCGAATAAGCCAAGCAGCATTACCAGCTTTAATTAACTCTGGTGCCGGTGCTGTGGTTAACATGTCATCTCAAATGGGGTTTGTAGGCTCACCTAATCGTACTTTGTATTGCATGAGTAAGCATGCGGTAGAGGGGCTCACCAAGGCACTTGCTGTTGAACTAGCAACACAAAATGTACGTGTTAATACCGTTGCTCCTACGTTTGTTGAAACGCCAATGACAAAGCCAATGCTTGAAAATCCCGACTTCAAAAAATTTGTTTATGACATGATCCCAATGAAAAAAATTGCCCAAACGGATGATGTTGCAAATGCTTGTGTATTTTTGCTTAGTGAGTTGTCTGCAATGATCACAGGAACAAGTATAAAAATTGATGGCGGCTGGACCGCTCAGTAATTAATTTAGGAGAGAATAATGAGTTTATTTGCAGAACGCTTAGTACGATACGATGATTTAATTCCGTGTAAGAATGCCTTTATTGATACGCGTTCGCCTGGTAGTGATCAAAAAGAAAATTTTACTATTATAGGTCCAGGTGTTGCAGAAAACCCTAATCAGCATGTGCATATTTCTATACCACATGGCTTTAATATTGGTGGTGCTCGCCAACCTGCTGGGTGCTTAAACTCGCAGCATAGCCACTTAACCGAAGAGATATTTGTTGTACACAGTGGCACATGGGCATTTTATACCGGTGTAGACGGTAAAGACGCTAAGGTAATTTTAAACGAAGGCGATATTATTTCGATTCCTTTAGATATTTTTAGAGGATTTGAAAACGTAGGTAATGGTATTGGCTACTTATATGCAGTGCTTGGCAGTGACGATCCGGGTAGAGTACTTTGGGCTCCACAAGTATTTGATATGGCAAAAGAGTTTGGCCTTATTTTACTTGAAAATGGCAGTTTAGTAGATACAACGCTCAATGAAAAAGCTCCTGATGGGGTTAGTCCAATGGCTGTTACTAGCAGTGAACAAATAGCGCAGCACCGAATAATAACAGACGAAGAGCTTGCGCAAACAGTGGTCAGAGCAAGTGATTTTAATTGGAACAAGCACTCTTACCTAAGCCAATTCGAAGGTGTTTACGAAGCACCACTAGTTGGCAATTTAAATGCCGATACGCCTATTCAAACACAACTAAATTGGCCACATGGATTTAATATATCAGCGTTAAAACTCCAACCAAATGCAAAAATAGCAAAACACATTCGTTTTGAAGAAGAGGTTATTTTTGTTCATCAAGGTAGCTTAACCATTGATTTAGGCGATGAAGTATTAACGCTTACTCAAGGAGATACATTTTCAGTTCCTATTGAGCATAGCCGAGCGTTTAGTAATGAAGCGAAAAATGATTGTATTGTGTATATTACTCGCAGGAATGATTCGCCAAAAGATCCGCAATTTATTTAAACTTTAATGCCATATGTAATTTAAGGCACTTAGCTTGTTTTAGCTAAGTGCCTTTTTCGTGGTAAAAAACCAGTAACCAGCATAGTGCCTACAATTACAAATAGTGCGCCTAGTAATGTATTTGGCCCTATTTGCTCATCTAAAAATAAATGCCCCCAAAATATGCCAAATAATGGAATTAAAAATGTAACCGTGAGTGCTGAGGTTGGGCCAATATCGTCGATTAATTTAAAAAATAAAATATAAGCAAGGGCGGTACATACTACGCCCAGTACTAATACACCTAGCATAATGTTGGTGCTTGGTATTTCTCGTATTGGCATAAATAAGATAAGCGGTAATACCATAAAGCTCGACGCCCACATTGAGCCATGGGCATTATCGAATGGGGCCAGTTTAGGCGCGTTTTTAGTGTAATGCGATGCAATGGCATAGCAAAGTGAAGTGAAGCGCTTAATGCCGCTATTATAGCTATGATTGATTGGCTATTTAATACAAAGTGATTTTGGCCAACGAGTATTGCAACACCTATCAAGCCAAGCAATAAACCAAGCACTATACTTTTGGTAGGCTTTGTTTTTGTCCATAAAATACCAACTACTACGCCCCAAATAGGGGTTGTTGAATTTAAAATTGATAAAGTAGAAGCGCTTATAGTTTGTGCTGCATAGGCAAAAAATAAAAACGGCAGAGCCGAATTAAACGCGTCTATAATAAAAAAGTGTTTTTTGTGTTCAGTAAACGCTAAACGGCGCTTTAAATACAAGGCAACAATAAATAAAGTAACTGCAGCAAAGCCTACTCTAAACTCAATTAATACCGCTGGCCCCAAGCTGTTAGCTGCCATTCGCATAAATAAAAAAGAAGCGCCCCATATAGCGGCCAGAAAAAATAATCGCAGTAAGCTTGCTAAGGTCATGATAGTATTTTAATTATGCATATTGGATTTTAGAATAGCAGGGTTTATAAACACTGTAAGCCATATTCGGAACCGGCATATAAAAATAATAAATTAAGGATAAGAATGAAAACGTTCTCAGTAGTTTCTATGGTATTTATCACTTTTTTGGGTGGATGTAATTCAAGCTCAATCAACCTTTACAGTGATACCACCATGAAAAAGAATGAATACAATGGTATTAAAGCGTATCGAAAAGGACAGTTTGAGGCCGCTTTCAATTATTTAAAAGAGCCTGCTGGGCTAGGCTATAAAAGCGCACAATACACGTTGGCGTTTATGTTTTTGAAAGGCCAATACTTGGAGCAATCTACTAAACTAGGGATGGGCTGGCTAGGTGTTGCAAGAGAAGCGGGGGTTGAAAATTGGTCTGCGCAATACGATGTATTTTACAGTGCAGCGACTACGCAGCAAAAACAACAAATAGACGAAACAGTTGCGTTGTATATAACGCAATTTGGCGTTAAAGCACAAAATATGACCTGTCGTCGTTCAACTTCACCTAGACGTACATTTGGTGAAGTTAAAATTGATTGCACTAAGCACGAAGGTAGCGTTACCGAGCACGACATACAAATAATAGAATAGAGTTATGGCTTTTCTAGCTTTTTTTCAAAGTCGCTTTTTACAATATCGAGTGCTTTTAAGACCTCTTCTGGAGCAACATCGTGCTGCTCTAGTATCATAATTAAATCTACTGCAAGTTTAATATGTGTAGGGGCTTGATCAAGTGGGCTTGTCATTTAATTCTTTCTTTTTTGATATTTGGCTAATGGCGACATTTATTGCTGTTTGCACACGTTGTTCCATATGTATGCGTTCTGATTGCGGTAAATAAAACGCCATATCTACATCGTAGCGAATATATCGTGGCGGGAGCTGATTTAGTACCGTACAACAAAAGTCAGCCATTACATCTTCATCATATTTTTCATCAAGTTTAAGTTTGATGATTTCTTCAACTACAATCTTTTCGTAATAGTTGTGTATGTCTTCGTGTAATCGCATATTCCCACCGCTTTAAAATAATCCGTTTAACTGAGTCTATACTAAGGCTTACTATAAATCGATAGCGGCTTTAAATAGTTGTTTATGAACATTAATTAGTGAACTCAAATTACGCTGATAACCGCCACCTAAAGCGCACATTAGTGGGATTTGATGTTGCTTACAGAAGTTGAGAACAAACAAGTCGCGCTCATATACGCCATTGAGCGATATATTAAACAAGCCTAACTCGTCTTTAGTGTAAATATCAGCGCCTGCATTATACAAAATAATATCAGGGTTATGTATGCGCACGCAAAAATCGAGTGCTTGCTCTAATGTAGCAAGGTACTCATCGTCGGCTGTTTTAGCGGGCAATGCAAAATCGTAAGTGGACTCTTGTTTATTAAGAGGAAAATTTTGTTCACAATGAATTGAGCAGGTAATAATTTGGTTATGGTTTTGAGTGATTTGTGCTGTGCCATCGCCTTGGTGTACGTCGCAATCAAAAATTAAAACAGTGTCGGCTTGCTCTGTATTTATTAAATGTGCTGCTGCAATAGCTAAATCATTAAAAATACAAAAGCCACTGCCAAAATCGCTATAGGCATGATGATAACCACCGCTCAAGTTGAAGGTTAGATCGTGCCTAAATGCCGCTTCAGCAGCTTGAATACTCGCGCCAATAGATAAAAGAATACGCTCTACAAGTTGTTGCGAATAGGGAAATCCCATCTTTTTAATTGCTTTATCGCTTAGTGTTCCATTTAAAAAGTCATCTATATAACGTTGGCTATGACATAGCGCAAGTTGAGATACGGTTACTTTTTTAGGCTCTTGAAAGTGAATCGCCGAAACACCTAGATTTTCTATTTCGGTTTTAAGTAACTTATACTTTTGAATAGGGAATCGATGACGTTCTGCAAGGATAAGGTCTGAATACAATGGATGATAATAAAGCTGCATAGTAAAGTGCGCCTTAACGCAGTTGTTGTTTTTCTACTTGTTGTATTTTGTCCTCAGTGGCAGAAATTGCTTTTCTGCAGCGACCCAATCGAGCATGTGTGCTTAATATTTCAAGGTTAAGCTTTTGTGCTTTAGCTGGCGAGGCTTTATCCATTTGCATTTTACGCTCTTCAATCATGAGCACTAAACGGCGTTCAAACTCATGGTTTTGTTTTAATTCGTCGTAAAGCTCGTGCGATGATTGCATTATTTTTTGTACCGCTTGCTTATAAACGGTTTGCTTAGGGCGTGGTTTATAATGGCTTTTGTTTTCTTTAACCCAAATAGGCGTTGATTTAATAACGTTGAATACAGCTTGTACTTGAGCTGCTATACGTTCAAGCGCGTAGGTATAAGCATGGCGATGCTCACTTGGCGGTAATCTTGACACTTCGTCTTCAATTTCTATTACGTAATCGACTAGGTTCATGCTTTTTGTACTAAAAACGGCGCGGTCAAACAAGCTCGGTTGCGCCTGCATATAACGGTTTTTAGAAAACAGTTTAGCTTTATCAAATTGCTCAGCTTGTTGTTTTAGCGTTGCAACTTGTTGGCGTAGTTTATCTAAAGCCATTGAATGCATATTAAAAGTAAGCCTCGTAAATTAGTTTTAAAGCTAAAAGTATAACCATAGTATTAAATACAGGGCGAATAAATTTACTACCAAAACGTATTGCTGAATGTGCTCCAAACCATGCGCCTAGCATAATAAAAAAGCCCATTGTTATGCCAAGTAAAAAGTTTACATGGCCGAGTGCTACAAAGGTGATGAGCGATATAAAGTTAGAAACAAAGTTCATTGAACGCGCTAAACCACAATTGAGTAGCAAGTTCATTTTATAAAGCATGCCATTAGAAGCGGTCCAAAAAGTACCTGTACCTGGGCCTGCTAAACCATCAAAAAAGCCTAATGCTAAACCCTGTAGCCATTGTTTTATTTTCATCGCTTTGTTGAGTTTAGGCAGTTCATCGCCTTCTGTGGTGCTTAAATTACCAAATAAGCTATAGGCGGCAACTAAAATAATAATAATTGGGAGTAGTTTGTTTAAAAAGTCGATACTTAAATGATCAACAATAACAGTACCTATCAATGCACCTATTGCAGTAGCAATTACGGAGGCAGCCCAAAACTTAGGACTAAATAAGTTCTTTTTATAATAGGTATAGCTTGCTGTTAAGGAGCCAAAACTTGCTGCTAGTTTATTGGTGCCTAATGTTAAATGTGGAGGTAAGCCTGCAGTTAATAAAGCGGGCACAGTTAACATACCACCGCCACCGGCGATAGCGTCTATAAAACCTGCGGCAAGTGCAACAGCACATAAAACAGCCCAGGTTGTTGGATCGAGTGCGAGTTCAAACATTAATAATCTATTTGTCTTTTAAAAGGTGGTAGGGTGTCGAGCATGGCTTTACCGTATCGCTTAGTAACTAAGCGTCTATCGAGAATAGTAATACAGCCTTCATCACTCTCTTTTCGCAGCAGTCTACCACAGCTTTGTACCAATTTCTTTGCGGCGTCTGGTACGGTAATCGTTAAAAACGGGTTACCGCCTTTGCTTTGTACAAATTCTGCTTGCGCTTCTTCTATCGGCGAAGTAGGTACAGCAAACGGAATTTTAGTAATTATTAAGTTCTCTAAATATTTACCAGGTAAATCAAGGCCTTCCGAAAGGCTTTGTGTTCCAAATAAAATACTGCCTTTGCCTTCGTCTACATTTTTGGTGTGTAATTTAAGCAACGCTTCTCGCGACATTTCACCTTGTACTAATAAGTTAAAACCTTTTGTTCTAAGAAACTTTGTTACGTGGTCCATTTGCCAATAAGAAGCGAATAGTACAAGGTTCGCTTTTTTATCATTTAGGTACTCTGGTAATGTTTTAGCTAGGTGATCACTAAAGTCTTTATCGGTTGGTTCTACTTTAGATACCGGAATACGTAAAGTGGCTTGTTTTGGGTAATCAAAAGGAGAAGGTACTTTAATAAATTTAACGCCTTCTTCTTTAGCAAGCCCTGTTTCGTAAGCAAAGTGATCGAACGAGCCCAGTGCACTTAATGTAGCAGAGCACAAAACAGCGCCCGCGCATTCTCGCCACAATTTATCTTTTAAGTAATAACCGACCTCGATAGGGCAGTCGCTTAATAAGTGGTCGTGATGGCTTTTGTATTCAAGGCGTTTTATCCACCGTGCATGAGGAGCACCTTCGCCTTTTTTTGCGTAACTAAACCATAGTTTGTTTAGTTGCTCTAACCGGTTTATGTATTGACCGCTTTCGCCTAGTATTGGGTCGGCAACGTAAGGTTTTATGTCGCCATCACTTACATCTTGGGTAAGGGTGTCGTGCATTTTGTTTAAACAGCGCAGCGCATCTTGCGTGGCTTCGCTTATGTCTTTTGCTTTACTGTGCAATGATTTTGGAATTTCACCGTGTTCAAAGCGGTAAGTATCATCTTTTGAGTACTCAAAATCGGCATTGTCGAGAATATCACGCACTACTTTTAAATCTTTATTAGCATCGTTAATGCTGTCGCAAAGTTTAAAATTTTGCCCAATAGCCCTTTGCCCCACTAAAACCTTCGCCATTTTTCCGCTAAACTTGGTGAGCTTATCAAGCCATTCTATTGTGCCTTTAATTGTGGCAGCAGCTGATGAAAAGTCGCGTGTGATGTGCGCTAAATGATGTGCTTCATCAATAACGTAAATGGTGTTGTCGGGCTCTGGTAAAATTTTACCACCGCCTAGGTCTAAATCGGCAAGTAATAAAGAGTGATTAATTACCAGTACATCCATTTGCATTAATTGATTACGAGCAAGCTGAAACGGACACGTTTGATGGGCCTTCATTTGGCGTTGGCATGAATGTTTATCGCACGCTATTAAGTTCCACACTCTATCGGGTACAGTATCGGCCCAACTGTCTCTATCGCCTTGCCATTTTTTATTCACATAGGCGTTATATAGCTCATTCAAACACTTGGTTTCCATTGCGCTCAATGGTGAAGTAAGCGTTGGCATAAAGTCCATTTGTGTTTGGCTATCGCCGTTTACAGCATTATGTAATTTGTGGGCACAAATATAACGATGGCGACCTTTTACTAAATCAAATTTAAAGTCGAGGCCTGAATGCTTTTTAAAAAATGGGAGTTCTTTTGCTATTAATTGTTCTTGCAGTGCAACCGTTGCGGTAGAAATAACTAGCTTCTTTTTTTGCGCTAAGGCAAGCGGTAATGCGCCTAAACAATAGGCAAGAGACTTACCTGTACCGGTGCCTGCTTCAATTACGCAAATGCGCTGCTTTTTATGGTATTCGCCAGCAAGCGTTTTTGCTATTTCGGCTACAAGGTAATTTTGACTGCTACGAGGGCGATAATCGTTTAGGTTGCTAGCCACATGCTGGTGTACTTGCCTAATTGTTTTTTTTAGTGAGTCAGAAAGCATGGGATGATTTACCTAAAGTATGTATATAATTACAGTGCTATGGATTTTAGAGTTATAAGAGTGTAACTACAAGAAGTGATGAAATTAATTTAGCAAAATAAAGTGTCTGAGTGTTTATTTAGGTTGAGTTTATGGCTTTAAAGCATTTTGAATTAAGTAAAAACTTACATATATATGTATAAGGTTTAGTAATAGTGTACTTAACAGCCGGTTTTATTGTTTCTTCTCATGCTTATGATACTGCAAACGGCATATGCTACGAAGCGTGGTTTTGTAGTGATAAAGGACCTATAAAAACGGTGTCGGCTAACGAAAGTGCACTGTTTTTTATCAAAAGCAAAGATGCTGAAATAGCGAATGAAATATTAGTAGCTGAATCACTTAACTTTAGTATTAAAAGTCTTGAGCTAAAAAACTTTCAGCAAGAAGATATGTCGGCCTGTTACTTCAAATCACTTAAACACTTTTATTCTGCTACTAAAGCTTTAAAGCAACGTGGAGTTGTATTATTTGAAGAAGATATTCGACCAATAGAGCGCTATTTAATGGAACGCTTTATAAAAGGTGGAGCTTGGATAACGGGTAATGTATTTAAACAAGATGGCTATACATTAATAACCGACGCTAAATTAAAAGCGAATGAAGAATATTCCCCAACCCTTAATAAACTCTCGTTAGACATTGAATGTAACGAAAGTGGGGTTTTGTTTTCTGTTGGGCTCGTAGGTTGTAATTTAGACTGTGTTTTAATGATTGGCGAGCCAGATAGAGAAGCTACCAACCTCGAGTTTGATATTATTTGGTGTGTAGATGAGGCTGAGCTGTTAAAGGGGTTAGAGCATTTTATTAAGCTTAGCGATCCTGATGTAATAATTGGCTGGAATGTAATTGAGTTCGACTTTGCTGTTATTCATGAAAGAGCTGAAGCACTCGGGATTAAGTTATTACTGGGTAGAGGAAGTCAGCCTTTGTATGTTCGAAAAGGGCACTTTACTCGGGTATCGATCCCTGGGCGATGTGTGGTTGATGGAATAGACACTTTAAAAAATGGTACATATAGCTTTGAGAGTTTTTCTTTAGCTAATGTTTCAAATCAAGTGTTGGGTGAGTCTAAATTAATCGATTCGGGTAATAGTCTGCAGGAAATTATTAGGCAATTTAACGAAGATAAACTTTCTTTAGCAAAATATAATCGACAAGATTGTATTTTGGTAAATAAAATTTTTGATAAATTAAAGCTACTCGATTTTTCTATTGTAAGAACAAAGCTTACGGGGTTAGAGCTTGAAAAAAAGGGCGGCTCTGTCGCTGCTTTTATTAATATGTATTTACCACTACTGCATCGCAGCGGTTATGTTGCCCCTAATATGGGCGATCATGGACTTACATTTGAAAGCCCAGGCGGTTATGTAATGGAGTCTATTCCTGGCCTTTATAAAAATGTCATTGTTTTAGACTTTAAAAGCCTATACCCCAGTATTATGCAAACTTTTTACATTGATCCTCTCGGACTAATAGAAGGCCTGCAAAATCCTGAACATAGTGTGCAGGGATTTAATGAAGCCGTATTCTCGCGAGACAAACACCATCTCCCTCTACTCGTTAAAAGCTTAGCGTCTCAAAGGCAGCTTGCCAAAGACAACCAAGACCAAATGCTCTCTCAAGCAATCAAAATAATAATGAATAGTTTATATGGCGTTCTAGGCTCAAAAGGATGTCGGTTTTACGATCCTAGGTTATCGAGCTCTATTACGTTAAGAGGGCACGAAATAATGCTACAAACTAAAAGGTGGATAGAGGAACTTGGTTATAGCGTTATTTATGGTGATACCGATTCTACATTTATTAAGTTGGATGATGATTTAAGCCACGACGAGTGTAATGAAATTGGCGTGTTTTTAGCTAAAAAGATAACTACAGATTGGATTAACGAGATTAAACAAACGCACAACTTAACAAGTCATTTAGAAATAGAATTTGAATCTCTTTATAGCCCTTTCTTTTTGCCAACCATAAGGGGGAAGCTAGTTGGCTCTAAAAAGCGCTATGTCGGTAAATTAATTAAACCAAACGAATCAAAACTAGTATTTAAAGGATTAGAAACAGTAAGAAGTGATTGGACAAAACTTGCTCAACAATTTCAGTTCGACCTATTTACTAGTCTTTTTGATGGAAATTTAAACATAAATGACCTTGTAAAAGACTATACAACAAAGCTATTTAAAGGTGAGTTTGATGATTTACTCATATTTAAAAAGAGATTAGGTCAAAACTTAATCGATTATAAAAAGAATATTCCTCCTCATATTCAGGCAGTTAAGAAACACCAGAAAAAAAATAGCGAATTTACGGTCAATAGGGGTGAATTTGTTACATTTGTTTACACAACTGCTGGAGTTGAACTATATCAAGGCTTTCATAGCTATGACTATGCAACTTATGTAGAAAAACAGATTGTACCGTTAATTGAAATGGTTGATCTTGTTTCGCACTCAAGTGTTTATTTTGGGTTAAATTTACAAGAGGAACTTTTTTAATAACACCATAAATAGCAACATATCTGTGTTTTCATACTGTCCACATCTTATTTATTCTAGTTTATTGCGATTTTGATTATTATATTCGCAAATATTTCTTTTTCTGCAAAGGTTTGTTAACTTTTTGTTGGCTTTTTGGTGGTTTTTGTTTATTATTTGCTTTAGTTACTGTTAATCTTATGTAACTAAAATAAATAAATAATGATTACTACTATAAAGTAGTGACACCAGGGAGAATCAAATGTTAAACAATCAAGTAGCTAAAGCAGTGCGTGTCGCACTTGCATTTGGTGCAGCTTCAACAGCTGCATTTTCAGGTAATACAATGGCAGCCGAAGGCGCCGATAAAGTAGAAAGAATTGAAGTAACTGGTTCACGTATCAAAAGAACTGATATGGAAGGTGCGAATCCAGTACAAATATTAACACGCGATGACCTAATTGCTTCAGGTATTGGTAACGTAGGTGACATTCTTCAAGAAATTCCTTCAGTTGCTGGTGCGGGTACTAATGCTTCTGTTAATAATGGTGGCTCAGGCGCGGTGCGTGTATCTTTACGCGGTTTGGGTTCTTCAAGAACGCTAGTATTATTAAACGGCCGTAGAATGGTTGCGTCGGGTAGTGGTGCAAACTCTTCTGTAGATTTAAGTACAATCCCTACAGCAATTATCAAGCGAGTTGAAATTCTAAAAGACGGTGCTTCTGCAATTTACGGTTCAGATGCTATTGGCGGTGTAGTTAACGTTATTACACGTGATGATTTTGAAGGTTTTGAAGCTACAGCAAGTTACGATGCTTCGACACATGGCGGTGATGGCGAAACTAAAAGCTACGATTTTACTGTAGGTTTAACAAGCGATAAAGGCAGCGTGGTAGCTAGTGCATATTACGTTCAGCAGGGTTCTCAGTCTTCTGGTGATAGAGACTGGTCTAAATTTTCTTTAGACATGGATCATACAGGTGAGCTTTCTAAAGGTGGTTCTTCAGCTCCACCATGGGGTCGTTACAACGGTATTGATGGTTCAGTAGCTGGTGAAGATTGTTCTTCTTTTACTCACGGTGCAGCTAATGGTCCTGGTCAATCAGATCCAAGCGATTTTTCTAATCCAACTGGTTATGATTGTTGGGATTGGGATAAAGATACTTACAACTTTGCGCCTGTAAACTTTCACTTAACTCCGGCTGAGCGATATGGCGTATTTGTTCAGAGTAACTATGAGTTTTCTGATCATGTTCGTTTCTTTTCAGAAGTTAGTTTAAACCGCCGTATTTCAGATACTAAGCTTGCTCCATTACCTCTAGCACCACTTGCGTTCTTTGGTGTGACAAATGCAAATTATTCTGCAGATAACTACTATAACCAACAATTTGGTCCTAAAGACAGAAATGGTGACTCAGTTGAGATTTCTGATTGGCGTCGTCGTATGGTTGAAACTGGTGGTCGAGATACTCAATTTCGCGTAGATACAGTTCGCGCAGTAGTTGGTTTTGAAGGCGATATCAATGACGATTGGGGTTATGAAGTTTCATACATCTTTGGTTCAAGTGATTCTACAACTAAACGAGCTGGTGGCGTAAACTTTGAAAAAGTTTCACAAGCCGTAGGTCCTTCATTCCAAGACGTTGACGGTAGCATTGTATGTGGAACTGTAGATGATCCTATCGCTGGTTGTACATCATTAAATGTATTTGGTATCCCAGGAACTGATACTCAAGTTACTCAAGAAATGTTAGATTTTATTTCGTTTGAAGCTCACGATTTTGGTTCAAACGAACAGCAAATTATTAGTGGTAGTGTGTTTGGTAGTGCATTTGAATTACCAGCAGGTAGTTTAGGTATGGCATTTGGTCTAGAACATCGTGAAGAGAAAGGTGGTGATTTCCCTGATGCACTAATAGCATTAGGAATTACATCTGGATCTAGCCGTCAAGAAACATCAGGCAGCTACACTGTAGATGAGGCTTATGCTGAGTTTAATGTACCGCTATTATATGACGCACCTTTTGCAAAAGTGTTAGAGCTAGATTTAGCAATTCGTTATTCTGATTATGATACTTTTGGCGATACTACAAACCATAAAGTAGGAATTAAATGGTCTCCTATGGACGGCCTTATGTTCCGAGGAACATCATCTACTGCATTTAGAGCACCTTCAACTTCTGATTTATTCTCTGGCGCATCAGATAATAGCCCTGAAGTTTCGGACCCGTGTGCTACTAACCCTACATCATTCTGTATAGCTGACGGCGTACCAGCAGCTGGTTTTGAACCTATTGGTGACCAATTATCTTCTACTCTTGGTGGTAACCCAGAGTTGCAACCAGAAGAAGCTGATATATTTACAGTTGGTGTAGTTTATAGCCCTGAGTTTGTTGATGGTTTATCTTTCACAATCGATTACTGGGATATCGAGCTGGAAAATGCAATTAGCTCTGTAGGTGAGCAGTTAATTTTAAACAAGTGTGCTGAAAGCGGTACATACTGTGATCAAATAACTCGTTATACATCAGGTATTTTAGCTGGTAACTCAAGTGACATTGATAACAGAAACATAAATGTTGGTGGTGTAGAGTCATCTGGTTACGACTTTAATGTTGCTTATACAACTGATACGTCAATTGGTTCATTATCAGCAAGCTTAGATGCAACTTACTATGACGACTACACAATAACTCAAGCCGACGGTTCAACACTTCAAAATGCTGGCTACTACCGCCGAAATAGTGGTGATGGTAACTTCCCTGAGTGGAAAACTAACTTCAATGTATCGTTAGCTCAAGAGAATTGGTCTGCAACTTATGCATTGCGTTACATTGGTGAAGTTGAAGAAAACTTTACAAATATTGACCCTGATGATTTAGCTGATGTTAACTCTTCATTTAGAACTGAAGCCGTTAATATCGGTGGTACTCTTGATTCTTATGATGTTATTAGAACCGTTGACTCACAAGTAATACACAATGTTCGCTTTAGTTACTTCCTTGATAACTACACAGCTACTGTTGGTATTAATAACGTATTTGATGAAGATCCTCCGTATGCAGCAACAGGGTTTAACGATAATACAGACCCTCGTACTTACAATACAACTGGTCGTCATATATTCTTGACTCTTAACGCTAAGTTCTAGAGTTCAGAAAAACAATAATAAAGCGCTAATATTCATAATATTAGCGCTTTTACTTTAAGGGAATAAAATGAAAAAGCTAATCGTAATAATCATTTCAAGTTTACTATTTCTATCTGGTTGTAGTTCACTGAGTGAAGACTCTCTAAGCAGTAATGAAAATATGGTATGCGAAAAAATAGCGGTGACAGGTAGTAATATTAAAAAGCGTACATGCATGTCAAAAGAGTTGGCAGAAGAAAGACGCAAAAAAAACCAAGAGGCAATGAGAGAAATTAACAAAAGAGGAAATATTTACCAAGATAGGAACTAATTTTACTACTAAGTTTAATTGCAATACTTTAACTTATGTTCGAAATCTTGATGTGTTAGTACTAATAATAATGCGGACAGGTTATCTATATTAAGTAAACTATTTGCTATTAAACTTACCCCTCCTCCAGGCTACATTATTTCATTGAATTTCGACTATCTGCCAAACCTTGTTAACGTGGTAACTTTGTATTTAGTTGGTGTTTTCTCGTATTTCAATAACGTATTTTTTACAAAACTATTATATATGATTCATCTCTTGGTTTATTTAAGTGGTTGATTTTAATCGCAATAAGTTTTTAAGTGTTTGTCGTTATTTATAATTTATAGCTTATTTATTCTGAGTAACTATAAACTATAGTTGTTCTATTTCTAGCGATAATCATTGTAGAGGCTCCCGGCAAAAGTATCTGTAAATATGAATATAGAGGATATCCCGCATTACACTTAATAGGGGGTAACTCTTCTTAAGTACATTCAATATTAACAGTTAAGGCCGTATCAGATACATGTAGCTTATCTGATGATTTTGGATGTTTTAACTTTGATTTACCGGTTAATGTGATACTCAGATGAATGTTATCAAATTAGTAAATAAAGAGATGGTTCAAATATCATTAGAACAAGTATTAAGAAGTAATATTGGCCAGTTAACAACCAAATGTTCAAGCACTACCTTCACAATTGAGTTCATAATTTCCTCTCATTAAACAAACACTCATCAGTCGATGCTCTTTTCGAGTATAAAAATGATAATGAATATTTTTACGACATATTAAAGAAAGTTTATTTATGATTTGCAGCTGGCTAGCTCAATAAATCAGGTTAAACACGATGTAGGCCAAATTACAAAATAATATAACCAAACTTATAATCTGACATGTGTACCCAATAGCTCTAAACTGAATTTCTCAAACAAATTAAATGCAGGCAGTAGTGGGTATTTACATAAAAGCCAAACAGGTAGCTTGGTTATAATCTGCTTATCCTAAAAAGATCAGGATAAAATTTAAGTGATTACTTCAAAAGGTTTTTCCACATATCTAAGTTAAAAAACATAAAATTTACAACTCAGATTGCAAAATAAGGAAGGAGTAAGTAATTATGTATGTTTACACATTAATTGGGTCCATTCCTATAATAAATTTTACAAGCATACTATAAGTCATATACTCGAAAAGATTAAAGTAATCGCATATATATCTTATTGTTAAGGTATAAAAGTGAGGTTATCTAATTGATAGTAAGGTTGTTTTTTATTTCACCTTAAATAAAAGAGACACTTTTTTAAACCTGCAGCTTTAGATAAGTCTACTAAATATGAATGTTTTTATATATTTTAGTGATGCTTTGTTACAAATCTTTACAAACATTCAAGTTGTTGTTATTTAAGTGTTTTATTTTAAGGTGATATAAGCTTTAAATATACACATAATACTTTTTCAATAAAATCAGCTGCTTACTGTTGATTTTAATGTAATGGTGAAAGATACATTTGTTATTTTTGCTGGTTTAAAGTTAATAATGTGTTGACCTCTTTGTTTCTCTAGTACTATCATCCGTCACACAATAAAGTCCTACTGTACCTTCATATAGGCATTTTTAGTCTTATTAAGTGGCTTTATTGCGCATTAATTTTAAAAATTAAGCATAAATAATAAAATAGTATTCTAGGGAGAATCAAATGTTAAACAATAAAATTTCAAAGGCAGTTCGCTTAGCGATTGCTTTTGGTACAGCATCAACAGCTGTTTTTTCGGCAAATTCAATTGCGGCAGAAGAAGGCGTTGAAAAAGTAGAACGTATAGAGGTTACAGGCTCGCGTATTAAGCGTTTTTCAGAGGTTTCACCTACTCCTGTAACTACAATCACCGGCGAAGAGCTATCTAATGCCGGCATCACAAACATATCAGATTTGTTACAAAAACTGCCTTCATCTGGCGTAGGCTCTGCACCTACAACAACTACTAACACTATTTTTGGTGCGGGTATAAATACTACAGATCTTCGTCAGCTTGGAGAAGGTCGTACTTTAGTACTTGTAAACGGTCGTCGATACGTAGGTGCTTCTGTAGATAATCCTGCGGTAGATTTAAACGGCATTCCGACTGAAATGATTGAACGTATGGATATTGTTCATGGCGGCGCGTCAGCAGTTTACGGTTCAGATGCAATTGCGGGTGTAGTTAATATTATTTTGAAAAAGTCTCAAGATACTATGGACTTCAACTACAAAAAATCTATTACAGAACAAAGTGGTGGTGAAGAAGAGTCTTTTTCATTCACATTTGGTGGTGAAAGCGACAAAATAAGTTTTATTACGAGCTTATCTTACTCAGAAACAGAACAGCTTGAAGCTCAAGACCGTGACTTTCTTCGTAACCCAGTTTCTGGAATGTTAAACCCTGATAATGTTTCTGACACAGATGGAATTCCACAGAATATTTTAGCTACAGGTGAGTTTGCCGGTTTGCAAACACTAGGCTATTACGATCGCGCAGGTGATGCATTCCTACCTGATGGCCATGTTGTATTTGGTGATAATGGTGAATTTAGTCCCGTTATAGTTGGTGGTGTAACAAGACCTGCACCGAATAATCAACTTAGATATTTTGGTGACGGCTTCTCTAATGGTTACAAATTTATTGAACATCAAGATCTTGCAACACCACTTAATCGTTTCAATGTTTTTACAAACATTGTAAATAATTATGCTGACGATCATTCAATGAATTTTGAAGTTTCTTTTTCAAAAGCAAGTGCTTATGCAGAAAGTAGCCCAATTTTCCTTGCTGAATCGATTCGTTCAGATAATGCATTTTTAGACCCAGCTGCTAAAGCACAGCTAGATGAAGCTAATAGAGATTCAGTTACAATTTATAAGCTAGCTTCGGGTTTCGGTAATCGTACCTATGAAGATGATCGTACAACACTTAATACAACTCTTTCTTTCCAAGGGTTACTACTAGAAGAGTTCGATTACGAAGTATATTTTAGTTACGGTCGCAATAAAAACGACACTACATGGAACGGTGAATTCCTTACTGAGAACTTTAACAAGGCTATTGACGCGGTAGAAATTGACGGAGCAATTCGTTGTGCAGACCGTGATTCAGATGGTTCTTTAGTTGGTGCGTTAGATGGTTGTCAGGCATTGAGCCTGTTCGGTCTTAATGGTGCATCTCAAGAAGCTTTAGATTACGTTACTACCTCAGCATCAATTTCTAAAGTTAAACAGCAGCAAGTTATTGGTGGTGTTATTTCAGGTTATGCTTTTGATATGCCTGCCGGTGGTGTTTCTTTTGCTTTAAGTGCTGAGCATCGTAAAGAAACTGGTTCTAATGAACCTGGTGCAGCAATGCAGAATAATCTAGTGTTTGGTAACTTTGTAAAAGCATGGGATGGTGAATTTACAGTTGATGAAATTGGTGTTGAAATGTCAGTTCCATTATTAGTGGATGCACCATTTGTTGATTCATTAAGCCTTGAGTTAGCCGCTCGTTACATGGATTACTCTTCAGTGGGCGATAATGTAGCTTGGAAGGTAGGCTTTAACTATGCAATGAACGATGAACTTCGTTTCCGTGGTACAAAGTCTAAGTCGGTTCGTGCTCCATCATTATCTCAACTTTATTCTGCTGGTACTCAGTCATTCGCGTCTTATGGCGATCCATGTGACCAAACTAATATATCTACAGCGAGTGATAGCAAAAAAGCAAACTTAATTGCTAACTGTCAAGCTGCAGGCATTCCAAATCCAGGTACTACAGTTGGAGATTGGAGACCATCTGATGATTGGCGTAGTGTTACTCCGCCAAGTGTGAATTCAGGTAATGCAAACCTTCAAGAAGAAACGTCTGACGATACATTATTTGGTGTAATTTATACCCCAACTGAAAATATCACGTTAATTGCAGATTATTGGAGTTTTGACGTTGAAGATGCAATTAACTCTTTAGGTGCACAGCGTGTTATTGATGATTGTTACGAAGCGTCTAGTTTAGATAATAGTGCTTGTGACTTAGTTGACCGTGATCCTACGACTCTTGATATTTCTGAGGTTCGTAATGGACCATATAACTTAGCATCTTACTCTCTTAAGGGTGTTGATTTAGAAGGTACATACAAGTATGAAACGAGCTACGGTTCATTTAACTTCCGTTTACTAGCAAGTTACCTTGAGCATAGAGAGTTTAATACAGATGTTTCTAGCGAAGGCTATGAACCAACACCTACAGTTGGTGAAGTAAGATACCCTCGTTGGCAGGGTAACCTAACGGTAGGCTATACTTACGATGATTTATACGTAGGTATGATTGGTAAATACCGTCATTCAACAGTATTAGACAGAGAGTGGACTGCTGAAAATAACAACTATAATGATGTTCCTTCTTATACAGAATGGTCAATAAATGGTCGTTATACTGTTAGCGAAATGCTTGAAGTAAGATTAGGTGTTTCAAACTTATTTGATATTACACCTCCTAGAAACCCTGGCACATACGATGATGGTGAGTTTTTCGACGTATACGGCAGACGTTTCAACTTAGGACTAAACTTACGTTTCTAATATCTTTAGTAAATAAGTTTATAAACGAAAGTGTTTAATATTAAAGCCTACTGAAATTTCAGTAGGCTTTTTTATGTTTTACTTGCCCTAATATGTTTTTATACGAACCGGCTTATATATGGGGTTTATTTAACGATAAGTAAATTTCGCTATAACTAGGCAAAAATTTTTACATCTAGTTGATATTACGTTTCTTTAGACTGGAAATTGTTGGATTTACTTAGCGGTTCTTCAGAAGTTTAAAAACATAATGGATACCAACAAAAGATTATCTTTCATTACTTAAGCTGAAAATGTGGTGATTGGATATATTCTTGGGTAGTACAGGCCTCAACCTTGATCATATCTGATACGCCAATTACTTTTTTTGATAAAGAGGTTACGTACTTCAAAGCTACGTTAACAACGTCTTCGTATCCTTTAAAAGCCTATTCTAAATTTATTATATTCTAATCTGATGAATAGGGTGGTGCTTTAATATCTTTGAGTTTTAAAGCTATCAGCAGCATCACATTACATCACGCATAACAGCAGCTCTTTCATTTTTTCGTTTCAGTATTAAGCTTGCGTCACTCGCATAGCGTCTTTATCTATATAAGGAGTTATTAACACTCCTACCTCGCCGACTTTCTGAAATACAGACTAAGCATTTATACATATTTAATAGTAATTACTACAAAAAGTGACTCAGCTATTTTAGTTAGCCTGCCATCGGTGTGCGATTTTTGAAATCAATGAACATATAGCTTTATGGATTTTTTCTTTTTTAGAAAGGCCAAGTAGTACTTTTTCAGATAGTTGAATAGCTATAGTTGTCTCAATCATTTTTGTTAATTTTATGTAGGTAATTTATTTTTTGCATGCTTTTACACCTACATAATTCGCCACAATAAGGAAGTAAGTAACTTGTTTGAGGCGAGACTTAGATATGATTTCTTCAGTAAATAGCACTTATTCTAAATCAAGTTTTTGCAATAATGCAAAAAGAGCATTGTGTTTGTTTTTTGTTACTTTAAAGCTTTGTAAATAAAGAGTTTTATTTGGTTAGCCAAGTGTTGACCTTTTGCATAAGTTAGGACTACTATTCGAATCAAAATAGGTACTGTGATTAATTACAGACCGTTTTTGAAGGCAAAACAATTAAAATAGTATTCTAGGGAGAATCCAATGTTAAATAATCAAGTTTCAAAAGCTGTTCGCTTAGCGATTGCTTTTGGTGCAGCATCTACAGCTGTTTTTTCTATGAACACAATCGCTGCAAACGAAGGTGTTGAAAAAGTAGAGCGTATTCAAGTAACGGGTTCACGCATAAAGCGCACTGATATTGAAACAACCGTGCCAATCACATCAATTGGCCGAAGTGATATTATTCAAATGGGCGCATTGAATGTAGCTGATGTTTTGAATCAATCCCCGGTCACTATTGCTGGTTCAAACCAATCAAATAGTGCATTTGGTACTACAGGCGTTGGTCTTAACACTACATCTTTACGTAACTTAGGTTCTTCAAGAACATTAGTATTAGTGAATGGTCGTCGCTTTGTATCAGGCGTTTCTCCATCAAGTGGTTATGCGGTTGACTTAAATGCAATACCAGCATCAATGATTGAACGTATTGATATTCTTAAAAGTGCTTCTTCAGCGATTTATGGTTCAGATGCTGTTGCTGGTGTTGTGAACATTATTACGCGAAGCGATTTTGAAGGTGTTGAAGTTAACGCTCAAACAGGTGTTTCAGATGAGTCTGATCGCGAAAAATATTCTTTAAACCTTACTGCTGGTAATAGTTGGGATTCAGGTAGTGTAACAATTGCTGCTGGATATGATGATGATAAAGGTCTGAAGTCATCCGATCGAGACTTCTCAAGATATGATGAAGCTATATTTTTGAATGATGAGGGTGGTGAATATGTTGGTATTCAGAATTCTTCATATCCGCCTCAAGGCCGTGTTGGCGCATACAATGCAGATGGGACACCTTATGTAGGTGATGAGAATTCATTCAATCGTGCTTCTTACCGACAGTTAGTTACTCCGCTTGAGCGTAAATACGCAGCAGTTAATTTTAAACAAGATATTTCAGATAGTGTTCACTCTTTCACGGAAGTAAACTGGAATTCATCTAAAACATACAACTCGACTATTGAACCAACTCCTTTTACTACGGATGATGTATATCTACCTTCACGTGGTGGCGTTGGTGGGATTAAACTGGGAAGCCCTTTAGTTCCAGACCTTTTACGCCAAAATTTAATGTCTGATAATCCTGATTTAACAATGGATAATAATATTCCAACGTTAGTTCGCCGTATGGTTGAGTTTGGTGCTCGTTCAACAGATTTAGAGCGTGATACTATCCGTATTGCGACAGGTATAGATTGGGAAATTAATGACAACTGGCTTTTAAACTCTTATATTTCATGGGGTAAAACTGACCAGCGCCAAGAAAATGGTGGTCAAATAAATGTTGAACGTGCTGCAAATGCATTAGATGTATACACTAACGCAGAAGGTAACGTCCAATGTTCTAATGATTTAGCAGTACTTCAAGGATGTGTGCCTTTAGATTTGTTCGGTGCAGGAACTTTGTCTGATGAAGCTGTTGCATATGTAAGATCACCTGCAAAATCTCAAGGTCAAGTTGAGCAATTTATATTTTCAACAACCCTTTCAGGTGAATTACCAATTGAGCTAGAAGGTGGTATGGTTGGTCTAGCAGTTGGTGCAGAACATCGTCTTGAAAAAGGTTCATACTCTCCAGGTGATTTAGCGCAAACTGGTGCTTCAAGTACAAATAAATCTGAGCCTACGAATGGTAGCTTCTACACTAACGATGTTTTTGTTGAAACTGTATTACCAGTTCTCGAAAATGTTGAACTAGATTTAGCCGCTCGCTATTCAGATCATGAAATTGTTGGTGGACAAACAACATGGAATGCAGGTGTACAATACTCTCCTACAGATACAGTAAAATTAAGAGCATCAGCAGCGCGAGCTATTAGAACTCCAAATATTGCTGATTTATTCGGTGGTAGAGGTGAAACATTTTCAGGTGTTGCAGATCCATGTGATGCAATTACTGCATCATCTACCGGAAATGTAGCGGCTAACTGTCTTTCTATCGCTGAAGTGGCTAATCGAGTTGCTACTGAAGGCGCATTCAATTTAACAACTATTGAACGTCAAAGCACTGGCGGTTATGTTGGTGGTAATGAAGATGTAAAAGAAGAAACATCTGATTCATTTAGTGTTGGCGCTATTTGGCAAGTGACTGATGAATTTTCATTAACGCTTGACTACTACGATATTGCTGTAGATAACGCTATTGCTACCACTGCTAGAACAACGGTATTAAACCGATGCTACGGTGTTAATCCATCAGACTTTGATGCGACATGTGGTGGGGCAATACGTGATACAAGAGGTGCTTTGACAGAAGTTAGCTCTGGTACTAGCAATGAAAATGATTTAAGCACAAAAGGCTTGGATATTGAATTAAGCTATAAACAAGAATTTGCTTACGGGCAATTATCAGCTGACTTGATTTGGAATCATTTGTATGAGTATGCTGAAACATCAATTGAATCTGGTGAAGAGATAGATTACAGAGGTGAAGTATTAACTCCTACTAATCGTGCAAATTTAAATTTAGGCTATGCAGTTGATGACTTTGCAGTATCATGGCGCATGAAGTACTGGGCAAGTTCAAATGATAGTAATATTGAAGGAAACCAAAACTTCTCAACTGGTGCTCCTTTAGAAAAGTTTAATCGCTTCCCGACTGTTATTTATCATGATCTATCAGGTACTTATAACATCACTGATGGAACAGACGTTACTTTGTCAGTTCGAAATGTTTTTGATAAGCAACCTCCTGTAGCAAACCAAAGTTCTGTAAGTGGAGCATCAGGTATAAACACTGTTGGTGAAGCTTATGATGTTACTGGTCGTTATTTCCAGTTAAGCTTTACTACTAAGTTCTAATTATTATTTATATAAAATGATAAAAGCCGCGATTTTAATCGCGGTTTTTTTATAAATAAATTTTATATACATTAATAAATTATGTGTCGTAGTTATTTTTGAAAAATACCCTTATACTAAAAAAGAATATTTAAATAAATCTAATCACACAATTTAGCGAGATATAAATGAAAGAAGTCCGATCTTTTATTAAAACAGCATCATTAACGGATCTTGAAAAAGCCCAACAGCTTATCAATGATGCAATTTCAAAATATACCCAGCAGCAAAAAGCGAAACAGGAAGTTTTGGATCTTTTAAAAGAAAAAGGACTTACGCTAGAAGATTTACAAGATGGAGCATCTGACAAACGTACTAAAGTTAAGCCTAAGTACCGCATGGAACTTAATGGTGAGACTATTGAATGGACAGGCCGTGGCCGTCGTCCTAAAGCGTTTGAAGGTGTTGAGCTTGAGAAGTTTTTAGCTTAAAGCTAAATATAAGAGAAGCTTCGGCTTCTCTTTTTTGTTTCCCCCTCAATAAAATATAATTAAAGTTTAAAACTCCCAGCTATTATTTGCTAAAATCTCTTCACTCAAACCTATTTGTTTTCCCATGAGCTATAAACTAAGACCTTACCAGCAAGAAGCCGTAGAACGAACCGTTTTACACTTTAGAAAGAGTAATGATCCTGCCGTTATTGTGCTACCAACCGGCGCAGGTAAGAGTTTGGTTATTGCTGAACTTGCCCGTATTGCTAAGCAAAAAATATTAGTACTTGCTCATGTAAAAGAGTTGGTAGAGCAAAATTCGCAAAAATATAAAAGTTTTGGTTTAGAGGCGAGTATATTTTCAGCAGGTTTAAAAGAAAAGTCATTAAACCATCAAGTAACCTTTGCCAGTGTGCAATCACTTTCTCGTAATTTAAATAAATTAAATGAGCATTATTCGTTACTTATTATTGATGAATGCCACAGGGTAAATGGGGATAAAAAAAGCCAGTACGGAAAAGTAATAAGTAGTTTAAAAGAATATAACCCTCAGTTAAAAGTATTGGGTTTAACAGCAACACCTTATCGGCTAGGAACGGGGTGGATATACCATCATCATTATCATGGCTTTGTTAAAGGGACTAAAGAAAGCCCGTTTAAAAGTTGTATTTTTGAATTGCCGCTCAGGTATATGATCAAACATAATTATTTAACGCCGCCAAATGAAGTTGATGCAGCGATTAGCCATTATGATTTTTCGTCCTTAGATAGTAATGCATTTGGGCAATATACGACTGATGATATGAATGCGCTTTTAAAAAACAGTGAGCGCGCAACTAAAGCTATATTACAGCAAGTAATTCAATACAGTGAAGAGCGTGAAGGTGTTATGGTTTTTGCCGCCACGGTATTGCATGCTCAGGAAATATTAAGCTATTTGCCAGCTCATCAAAGCGCGCTAATAACAGGTGATACGCCAAACACTGAGCGCGATAAAATCATTAAGCAATTTAAAGCTAAGCAATTAAAGTATCTAGTTAATATATCCGTACTAACAACCGGCTTTGATGCGCCACATGTCGACTTTATAGCTATTCTAAGACCTACAGAATCAGTTAGTTTATATCAACAAATTGTGGGGCGAGGCTTGAGGTTATCTGAATCGAAAACGGATTGCTTAGTAATAGATTATGCCGGCAATGGTTTTAATTTATTTCACCCAGAAGTAGGCGATAAAAAAGGCGATAGTGATAACGAGCCTGTGCAGGTACTTTGCCCAGGTTGTGGGTTTGCTAATATATTTTGGGGTAAAACTGATTCTGCTGGAAAAGTAATAGAGCACTTTGGCAGGCGATGTAAAGGGTTGTTAGAAGACGATAGTGGCCATAAAGAGCAGTGCGATTATCGTTTTAGATTTAAAGAATGCGAGCAGTGCGGCGCTCAAAATGATATTGCTGCACGACAATGCCATGATTGCGGCGCGGTAATGGCTGACCCTGATGATAAGCTACGTAATGCATTAAACTTAAAAGACGCACTTGTGCTTCGATGTAGTGGGTTATCGGTAACTCAAATTAAAGACGATTTAATTAAAATAACGTATTTTGATGAAGATGGCGCAAGTTGCGATGAGGTATATAACCTCGCAAATAAAGGCGGGCAATTTATATTTAATAAGCAATTTGGTCTACGAGTAGGACTTGGGCAAACACCTATTAATTTTAAGACTGCAGAGCAAGTAGTAAACGCACAATTTGAATTAGTACCACCGGATTTTGTTATTGCACGAAAAAGCAAAAAGTATGGTTGGAAAGTGGCTGATAAACTATTTGACTATAAAGGGGGTTTTAGAAAGGCAAATCAGTTAAGCCGCTAAGCTTAACTGATAGAGTACATTGAACTAATACAATTAAAAGGCAACTAAGCTTCTTCACCGTCCATTAATCCCCAGCCATCACCGTATCCATTAAAGCTATTAGCAATACTTTCAATGTATTGCTCTGCTTGTCCTAGAAGGGTGTGCTCTGGCACCATTTGTACTTGAGTGATTACTTCCCAAACGCCAGTGTCTTTGCATTTTTCGAGCTCAGCATTTTGAACTAATGCATCAGAGACTATTTCTTTAGCAAATTTTTCAGCATCGGCTTCTTGTTCAAATAAAATAAAAAAATCGACTTGGTGCATTTTATTTAAATCAATGCCAGCAGCGGCTATTTCGGCTAAAAGTTGGCCGTTATCATCATCAGGGAATTGCATTAAAAACTCATTTAAAATTAATTTTTTATTCGTAGGCACTATTGTAACTAAAATATTGTCTTAACGCGTACTAATTTTAATTATGCTGATATTTATTCAAAGTTAAATTTACGCGTTAGATTGTTATTAAGTTAATGTGTTGCTCATTATGGCTATGCTAATATGCGGGTAATTAACTAGTTTTTTGTAAGATATTAAAAGTAAGGATATTTACTTGTTTATTAAGTTTTTACGTTGCATGTGTGTTGTGAGCGCTTTAATTGCGACAAATAGCTATGCGGCAGAAAAAGTCATAGAAGATTACGAAATTGAAGGGTTAAGTGGCGATTTAGAAAATAACGTAGCTCTTTACCTCAAGCAGTTAATTGGCGAGAAGCCAACCCGTACACTTCGCCGTTATGCTCAAAAACAAGTACAAAATAGCATCAAAGCACTTGGCTATTATAGCCCGACCGTCGAGGTTATTTATGATAAAGACGACAGCGAACTAATTGTTAAAGTTGAACGGGGGCCTGCAACTCGCATAGAAGCAATTAATATTACGCTAAACGGTGATGGTCAAAGCGATACCCAATTACAGGCATTGATTAAAAGCAATCACTTAAAGCAAGGTGATGTTTTAAATCATGGTAAATATGACTCTGCTCATAAAAAAATAGAATCTATGCTACTAGAGCTAGGTTATTTTGATGCTAAGTGGCCAGCGCGCAAATTAGAAGTGTCGCTTAAAAAAAATAGTGCTGTTATTACTTTTATAATTGATACCGGAGTTAGGTATCAGTTTGGCGATATACAAATTGCCAGTAGTACACCCGCTGAAAAATACATACGCTCTATAGCGCCTTTCTCGCAGGGCCAACCTTATAAATCAACACATATTGCTGACTATAACTTGGATTTATCAAGTACCCCTTATTTTGCCAGTGTACGTGTTTATGCTGACATTGCAGCGCGCAAAAACAGCCAAGTACCGATTAAAGTTGAAGTATTACCCAAGCCAGCTAACAGCTATGAAATTGGCGGTGGTTTTAGTACTGACTTAGGGCCCAAGGTGCGTTTTAAATGGAGTAAACCGTGGATCACAGAAGACGGCCATTACCTCGAAACTAATTTAAATGTGGCACAAAAGCAGCAAGATATTTCCATGGCTTATACAATTCCGGTTGATGATCCTAATGATGATTTATGGCGATTCTCTGTCGGTTATAAATTAGAAGATGAGCTCACAAACGACACTTACAGTGAAATATTAACAGGGCAAGTTCAGCGCCAATGGTTGACCGAAAATAAGTGGGTGCGTACTGCATTTTTACGCCGCGACCAAGAAACCTACCGCATCGGTGATGAAGACGAAGAAAGTACCGAAATGTTAATGCCTGGCATTAGCTATGCGCGCAAAAAATCAAAAGGCGGCACGACTCCTTATTGGGGAGAGCAGTGGCTTATATCTGCTGAGTTTGGCTTAGATGATGTGCTTTCGAGTACTAATTTGATTAGGGTGCAAATGCAACATGCATGGCTACGCACTTATTTTGACCGCCACTTGGTGTTTTTAAAAGCGAATGTGGGGGCAATGCTTGTTGATGATATTGAAAACGTACCTTACTCACTGCGCTTTTACGCTGGTGGTGATCAAAGCGTTCGTGGCTTTGCATATCAATCAATATCGCCAGAAAATGATGATGGCGACCTCATCGGTGGTAAATACTTACTAACCAGTACAATAGAGTACAACTATCAGTTTGCTAAAAATTGGCGAGCAGCTTTATTTGTTGATGGTGGTACTGCGACTAATGATTTTTCGGATGACTTTGAAGTAGGTGCTGGTTTTGGTTTTCGCTATTTAACACCAGTAGGCCCTGTGCGTATAGACCACGCTTGGGGATTAACAAAAGAAAGTAAAAGCACACGTTTAAGTATTACCATAGGGCCAGAAATTTAATGTCAGTATTAAAAAAGATAACAGCCGCCGTAAGTGCTATTTTTGTCACGTTAGTTGTTGCACTATTTTGTTTGTTATTTACCGCACCCGGTAATCAATTTATTGCTTATAGTGCAAATAAAGCGGTAGATGGACTACATATTGAAATTAAAGATGGCCGCTTTATTTATAATGACGCCTTTAATGTGCGCTTTGCTAACAACGGGCTGGACTTTAATGCTCAACAATTGAGAATTGATTTGTTTTGGTGGCAGTGCGATGGAATTTGTATAGATAACTTAAGTGCTAAATCTATAAATTTAACATTACCAAAAACTGCAGATTCACAAGAAGAAGCCGCGGCAGAGCCGCTTGAAAAAATTAGCTTACCTTTTAATATTGCTGTAAAAAATATAGCGATAAATAAATTCACTCTAGAGCACCCAAGTGCAAACGTAAGCGTTAATAATTTTAAACTTTCAGCAAAAGCAGAGGGTTCAAAGCTGACGGTTAAAAGCCTGAATATTCCCACCATACTTGTTGCTCTAAAAGAGCAAGAACAAGATGCGAAAACACAAACGGCGCAAAATACTCAAGCGCCTTTAACGCACCTACCCGCATTGCCTAATATAGAATTTACTTCGCCACTTGATTTAGTTGTTGAAGACTTTGAAATAGCTAAAATTACGATTGAGCAAAACGAAGCCCAACATGTTATTGAAAACATCTCGCTGCAATTAAGTGTGGAAGATGCGGTTATTAATTTAGAGTCATTCTCAGCAAAGTATGAACAGTGGCAGCTTAATACGCATCTTAATGCTGAGCTTGCAGGGAATTTGCCCGTGAAAGGGGATGTTGTTTTACAAAGTGACGAGCACCAAGCCAATTTGCAGTTGAATGGCGACTTATCAAATCTAAACTTAAATTTAGAAACGCAGGGGCAATATCCGCTTAGTTTAACGGCAACGGCAAATTTAAAGCAAAAAAACTATCCATTTGAGTTAAATGGAAAAATTAAGCTGTGGCTTATTGATGCACAAAGTAATGAACTTAAAGTACGAAATGTTAGCCTTAACGCACAAGGTAATGCTGACGACTATCAGCTTAGCCTACAGGCGAATAGCCAACTAGGCGCGTACCCAGCTGTTGACTTAAATACCCAATTAAAAGGCAGTCTCACCAAAGCAACTTTACAAGCGCTAAGCATTAAAGCGAACGAAAGCAGTGCAACTATAGAAGCCAATGTTGATTGGCAAAAAGGCATACAGGCTAACTTTAATGGCACGCTTGCTAACTTAAAAGCGCAGTACTTAACTGATGCCGCTACCAGTGATATTTCAGGACAGTTTAAAGGCTCGTTTAATGCAGCTGACGACAAGTGGCAGCTACAAATGAATAATACAAAGTTAAGCGGATTACTTAACGACGTGCCACTAGAATTTGCCTCAAACTTTAAGCTAGACAACACGTTAAAAGCTAATATTGATAGCTTTTATTTAAGTAGCGGCACCAATAAATTAGCACTAAGCGGGCAAGTTGATGATACTTGGCGGGTTGATGGCAAAGTAACGCTAAGAAGTGATGAAAAAGCTAATATTCCATTTACTGCTGACGGCAACGCAAATTTAAAAGTAAGGGGGGAAAGGTTAACGCCCTCTGTTGATTTAGCACTAATACTCGATCGCTTTATTTTTGATGAAATAAACATTAATAAACTATCAGTAAAAGGGCAGTTAGATACCGCAGCCGATTGGCAAACCGATGTTTCGGTAAGTGTTGGTTCGGTGCTTGTAGCCGAACAGCAAATTAATAGCGTTAAAATTGATATTAGCGGCGACAAAACAGATCACCAACTTACGGCATCTATAAATGCCGAGCAAGGCAGTTTAGAGCTTGAAGTTAATGGCAAAATTAATAATACCACTTGGAATGGCGAGCTTAGTAATGTAACGCTCAGCGATAAAAAGCTTAGTTTTAGTAATACTAAAAATATTGCCATTATGGTTAATACGCAAAGTGGCGACTTTGATGTGAGTGCACATTGTTGGGCATCTGAGCAAAGTAAATTATGCATAGACACCTTAGCGCAGTCAAAAAATCTCGGTCAGTTAAATGCTAAACTAAGCAACTTAGCACTTGAAGAACTTAAGCACTTTTTGCCTGACAATATTCGTACTCGCGGTAATATAGCTGGCGATGTGGCACTTAACTGGCAAAGCGGTGCGCTTAAAACATTACGTGCAAATATCGATTCTACTGATTTAACAGCGGTACTTACCTCTGAAGAAGATCGTTTTAAATTACCTATTGAAACATTAAGCATTAGTGCGTTTTCGGATTCTCAAATTGGCAAGCTTGAAGCTAATTTAGAATCAAGTGTGCTTGGGAAAATAAACACACAAATTAATATCGATGATATACAAAATACGCAAGCGCTTAATGGCACCATTAATATCGATAAAATACTCCTTTCAGACTTACAACCTTTTCTTGAAACCCTTGAGCAGTTAAAAGGTGATATTAGCGGGAAAGTGGCGTTAGCTGGTACGTTAAAAGATCCTTTATTAAATGGCGAACTTAATGTGAGCGATATTAGTTTAGAGGGCGAGCAACTACCTATAGCGCTGCAAAAATCAAACATAAACGTATTGTTTGATAAAACAACAGCCACAATAAAAGGCAACTTAAACGACAATCAAGGCGGTAAAATAAATCTCACCGGTGACGTTGATTGGCAAGGTGCGCAACCTGCTGTAAATGTTGCGGTAGTTGGCGAGCAGTTTTATGTACG
The DNA here is from genome assembly GCF_015864295.1 of Pseudoalteromonas sp. NZS127_1. NCBI lineage: Bacteria > Pseudomonadati > Pseudomonadota > Gammaproteobacteria > Alteromonadales > Pseudoalteromonadaceae > Pseudoalteromonas > Pseudoalteromonas sp. NZS127_1. The sequence goes on from NZ_JADYXO010000017.1 coordinate 100,030, forward strand.
CGCGCAGCAAGGGGTTACTTTTAAAGTATCGCCGGATTTAAAAATAGGCTTGGCTAATAATGCACTCAAGCTTGCTGGTGAGGTAATTGTGCCTTACGGTCGTATAATGATTGAAGAGCTTCCTGAGGGCGCGGTGCAAGTTAGCGATGATGAAATTATTGTTGATAAAAAAACCGAGGCCACCGAAACAGTTCCGTTTGATTACGACATAGATTTAAAAGTGATTGTTAAAAACGATGTAAAAGTAGAGTCGTTTGGCTTGGAATCAAAAGTTGCGGGTGATTTAGCGATAAAAATGAGTCAAGGTGCGCCAATCATAGCCACAGGTGAGCTTAACTTAATTGAAGGTACTTACTTAGCCTTTGGGCAAGATTTAATAATCAGCACCGGGCAAGTAGGTTTTAGCGGTTCAATTGAACAACCATTTTTAAATATTAAAGCAATACGTAACCCCGACACGACTGCAAATGGTGTCATTGCAGGGGTTACGCTCACGGGTAATGTTGAACAACCAACGCTTAAAATATTTTCTGAGCCTGCGATGGATCAAGCTCAAGCACTCGCATATTTACTTAATGGCCAACCTTTAGGCGATGGAGAAAGTTCGTCAAGCGATGCGATGCTTACGCAGTTATTGCTTTCTCAAGGGGTTAGCCGCAGCGAAGGGGTTGTTTCTAAGGTAGGTGAAACCTTTGGGCTGTCAGATGTAAGTTTAAGCTCATCAGGTAGTGGTGATAGCACCAAAGTAGAAATATCAGGTTACGTAGCACCTAGCTTACAAGTTAAATATAGCGTGGGTGTATTTGATTCGCTCAGTGAAGTGGCTGTGCGTTATCAGTTACTTTCACAGTTATACATAGAAATAACGAGCGGCCTATACCAAAATGTTGATGTGCTATATAAGTTTGACTGGGAATAACAAAAACTATAATAATTATAAGGATATAAGCGATGAAAAAAATTATATTACCAGCTCTGCTTAGTGTTTTATTAAGCGGTTGTGCTCAACAACTAGGTAATGGTGTTGCTAAACAAGAGCTACCTTTATTGAGCGCGAGTGAGGTAATTGCGAGTGCAACAGATAATGACTGGCGAGTAGTGAACGCTCAAAATACTTTAAAGATAACGCTGCCAACGGGCGATGCGTACATTGAGCTTAATGAACTGCTTGCCCCAAAGCACGTTCAAAATATTAAAAAGTTAGCACGAGAAGGGTTTTATAAAAATACCAACGTTTATCGGTTTGTTGAAGGTTTTGTAGCGCAAGGTGGCGACAGTTCGGGTGAAAAGTTAATTAAAACAGCGGATAAAACAGTCCCTGCTGAGTTTTATTTAACAACAAACAAACCACTTAAAATTACTGAGCTAAATGGCGACGGATATGCGCCTGTTACGGGTTTTTTAAACGGCTTTACAGTAGCTCAAAATTCAGCACATACGCAAACATGGCAAGTGCATTGTAGTGGCGTGTTTGCAATGGCGCGCGATAACGATATAAATAGTGCGAGTACGGAGTTTTTTGTAACGATAGGGCAAGGCCCTCGTTACCTTGATAAAAACATTACGGTGTTTGGCCGAGTGCTCGAAGGTATAGAGCATTTTAATCGTTTAGCGCGTACACCAACTGAAGGAAAAGTATTTAACCCAATTACCAATATACAAGTACTTGGCGATATACAAAGCGATAAAAGTATATTTAAAGTGATGAAAACAAACTCATCTGTGTTTAAAAACTTGATCAGTGCTCGTAAAAACCGTATTGAACCATGGTTTGTTAAAGCACATAATTACGTTGATGTGTGTGGTATGCCTATACCCACTAAGCGTGAAGTTAATTAAATATACAAATAGAAAAGGAGCCTAGGCTTAATGCCGATCAGTTAAGAAAATGACCGGTTGACCGATCCAAACGATCATGCAAAATCCGTAGTTAGGAAACTAACTACGGATTTTTTTGTGAATATAGAACAA
>NZ_JADYXO010000018.1:0-95148 GCF_015864295.1 Pseudoalteromonas sp. NZS127_1
CGCGGGATGGAGCAGTCTGGTAGCTCGTCGGGCTCATAACCCGAAGGTCGTCGGTTCAAATCCGGCTCCCGCAACCACTGAAATTAAATACATAAAAAGCTAAAACAAAATCGCACTCTTTATCGAGTGATTTTTTGCGTCTGCAGTTTAATTAATTCCTATAATTATAAAACTCACCGTTACTACGCAAAATACTCTGCATAAGTAAGCGAAGGTCGTCGGTTCGCTTTTTACAAACTCAAGCTCCCGCAACCACTGAAATTAAATACCTAAAAAGCTAAAACAAAATCGCACTCTTTATCGAGTGATTTTTTGCGTCTGCAGTTTAATTAATTCCTATAATTATAAAACTCACCGTTACTACGCAAAATACTCTGCATAAGTAAGCGAAGGTCGTCGGTTCGCTTTTTACAAACTCAAGCTCCCGCAACTACTGAAATTAAATACCTAAAAAGTTAAAATAAAATAGCACTCTTTATCGAGTGATTTTTTACGTCTGCAGTTTAATAAATTCTTATAAATTTAAACCCACTGTTACTGCGCAAAATACTCTGCATAAGTAAGCGAAGGTCGTCGGTTCGCTTTTTATAAACTCAAGCTCCCGCAACCACTGAAATTAAATATCTAAAAATTTAAAACAAAATCGCACTCTTTATCGAGTGATTTTTTGTGTCAGCAGTTTGATAAAATACCTTATATTCTGCTTTATTTAATGACTTTACTCTAATATCTGTGACGTTTAACAAATAACTTATTTTTTAAAAAAGAGTATTTTATGTTAAAACGGTTAAAAGATTTTAAGTAACAATACACATCACATGACAGAACTTTATCACTGGTTTGATTTAATAGGCATTGCGGTGTTTGCTGTGTCGGGCACTTTGCTAGCGTACGAAAAAAAAATGGATGGCTTTGGAGTCGTAGTTTTAGCGACGGTAACTGCTATTGGTGGTGGTACAGTGCGAGATCTAATTTTAGATGTTCCTGTGTTTTGGTTACACGATCAAAGTTACTTTTTTGCCATACTAGCTTCAGTATTTGTTACAACACGCCTTATAAATAAACAAAAGCCGATACCTCATTATATTTTACAAACAGCGGATGCGTTTGGTTTAGCTTTTTTTGCAGTAATGGGGGCGCAAAAAGCGCAGCTTGTTGGTATGCCCGATATGACAGCGGTAATTATGGCTGTAATTACAGGCTGCTTTGGTGGATTAATTCGAGATGTGCTTGCACGCGAGATCCCTATGCTATTAAAAGGTGAGCTTTACGCTATTACCTGTATAGCGGGTGGCACTGTTTATACGCTTGGCATTAGTTTTTCGTTAGTAACCGAAATGGCGATGGTATTAGGTATGTTAATGACCTTATTACTTCGTTTAGCTGCTATAAAATGGCAAATCACATTACACGTTTTTAAATATCCTGACTAAACTGGTGTAATCACACCATTTACTAGGATAAGGAATGTCGTTAGCTCGTATATTTTCTCGTGCTCAAGTGGGTATAAATGCCCCTGAAGTTATTGTAGAAGTTCACCTAGGAAATGGTTTACCCGCTTTTCATATAGTAGGCCTGCCCGAAGCGTCCGTTAAAGAATCAAAAGATAGAGTACGTAGCGCACTCGAAAACTCACAATTTGGTTTTCCCGATCAACGAATAACTGTAAATTTAGCCCCTGCCGATTTGCCAAAAGATGGCGGACGGTTTGATCTTGCTATTGCGGTGGGTATTTTAGTCGCCTCTGGGCAAATAGTGTGTCCTGATATTCACAAGTACGAGTTTTATGGTGAGCTTGCTCTTAATGGTGAGGTGCGTGGTGTAAACGCTATTTTACCTTCGGTACTTGCTGCAAAAGAGCAAGATCGTTGCTGCTTTTTACCTATTGCAAACGACAGCCTAGCAAGCCTAGTTAATGGCGTTAAACGCAAAGCCGTAAGCTCTATTCAAGAAGTGTGGGGGGATTTACTTAATCAACAACCCTTACCATTAAATATAGAGTATCCCGACTGCACACAAGCCCCTGACTTTTTACTTGATTTAAGCGATGTGAAAGGTCAGCCCGGTGCAAAGCGAGTACTCGAAATTGCTGCAGCTGGCGGGCATAATTTATTATTTTTAGGTCCACCAGGCACTGGTAAATCAATGCTTGCTCAGCGAATGGCAACTATAATGCCTACTATGTCGGACGATGAAGCTATTTCGACTGCCGCGCTTTACTCCATTATTGGGCAATCCATAGATTTAACTAATTGGCGACAGCGGCCATTTCGTAATCCGCATCATACATGCTCAGCTGTTGCTTTAGTGGGTGGCTCTTCAAACCCGAAGCCCGGTGAAATTTCATTGGCGCATAATGGCGTACTTTTTTTGGACGAATTACCGGAGTTCGAGCGTAAGGTGCTTGATTCACTGCGTGAGCCAATGGAGACCGGCACGGTTACTATTTCACGTGCAGCAAGGCAAATGGAGTTTCCGGCGCAGTTTCAGCTTATTACAGCATTAAATCCAAGCCCAACAGGGAGCCATACTGATAAGCGGGCAACTCCCGATCAAGTTATGCGTTATTTATCGCGAGTATCAGGACCTTTTATTGACCGTATTGATTTGCAAATAGAACTGCCTCGTCTAACGAGCGTTGAACTACAAAGTACTCAGCCAGAGGAAAGTAGTGCTGAGGTTAGAGCAAGAGTTGAAGCGGCTTATTACCTACAGCTAAAACGCCAAGGTAAGGTTAATGCGAGGCTTAATAATAAAGAAATGAGTGTGCACTGTGTACTGGCGCCAGCAGAGTTGCAGTTTTTAGCTAGAGCAAGCGAGAAGTTATCTTTATCGCCACGCTCTTACCATAGAGTAATTAAGGTGGCGCGTACAATTAGTGATTTAAAAGGCGCTGAAAACATTAGTTTAAATGAGCTTAAAGAAGCACTTAATTACCGCGCATTTGAGCGCCTTATTGCGCAATTAACTAAGTATTAAATAGAAAGCATATAGCCTTTACCGCGAACGGTAACAATACGTTTTTGATCTTTTTCGTCATTTAATTTTTTACGTAAACGACCAATAAGCACATCAACAGTACGATCGTTTGGGCTCCAATCGGGCTGGCCTATTTCTTCTGATATTTTTTCACGGGATGTGGCTTTACCTGCATTACTAATTAAGCAAATAAGCACTTTATGTTCGGCTTCAGTTAAGCGTGACTCAACGCCCGCAGCAGTAATTAGTGTGCGGTTATCGGGGTGAAGCTTAAAGTCAGCATATTCTATAAATTCTTCGCTTTCGTCGTCTTCTAGGTTAACGGCAACACGCTTATAGAGCGCGCGCATGCGAAGTTCTAACTCAAGTAAATCGACAGGCTTACAAATATAGTCATCAGCACCTTGTGCAAGGCCTGCAATACGATCGGCTTGGGAGTCACGACTCGATAATACAATAACGCCAATATCGGTAAGTGTGTTTAATTCTTTTGCCAGCTGAAGCCCATCACGCTTTGGCAAAACAATGTCAATTATGGCTAATGATATAGCACCGCGCAGGTTTACCCGCTGCCTTACAATGTTAAGTGCATCAGCGCCAGTTGGGTCTACCTCTATTGTAAATTCGGTATCTGCAAAGTGATTTTGGATGCGTTTAACGAGTAGTTCATCGTCTTCAACCAATAAAACATTAATAGCCATAGTACTTTATTTTGAATGCTTATAGCTCTGTATGGTAGCACCATTAGGTAAATGCTGAGAAGGGGGTTTATTAGTTTTAAGTAACTTAATATTTCAAAGGTGTATAAGACGTTATTAGAGGATGAGGTTAGCACCTTTAAACTAATTAAAAGGTGCTAAATAATTAATACTACTATTAATAAATCTGTATTAAGTCGTTATTTTAAAGGTTCAGGCTCAGTTATTTTTATACATTGAGTCCCACCATTGAGGTTCATCTTTTAGCTTTTTATCAAAGTATGCGAGCATGGTGTTCCACCAATCAAATCGTTTATCGCGTGCAAAAATTTGGTGGTCGGCGCCTTTGTATTCGATTAACTCTACGTCCTTATTAAGCAGTTTAAGCGCAGTGTACATTGTTAAGCTTTCGCCAACAGGTACATTGGTATCACTATCACCATGAAGAAGTAGCATAGGTGTTGTTACTTTGTCGGCATGAAATACAGGGCTATGTTGGCTGTAAAGCTCAGGGTTATTCCATGGGAAGCTATTTTTTGATGCTTCGCCAGAATATAAGTAGCCCCACCAACCTTCACCCCAATACGAGGTAATATTAGAAATACCCGCATGAGCTATTGAAGCACTAAATATATCGGTTTTAGTTGCCAATAACATGGTCATGAAGCCACCGTATGATGCCCCTAAATTTCCTACCTTTTCACTATCAACATAGTTGTATTTCTTTAAAAAGGCTTGCGTGCCTTCGATAATATCGTCTGCAGTGTAGTCGCCCCAGGCATTAACATGCTGCGCTGAAAACTTTTGTCCAAACCCTGTTGCGCCAGTAGGCTGTACTACATAAACAACGTAGCCATTTTCTGCCCATAAGTTAAACGGATAACGACCTGTAAAACCACGCGTAACTGGTGAAGTGCCGCCGTAGTAATACACGAGCGCCGGGTGCTTTTTAGTTTTATCTAAATTGCTAGGAATATAAACGCGGCCAGTTATTTCAACCCCATGTTTATTTTTAAAATTAAACTCTTCTAATGTAGGGAGTCGTGTATTTGCATAGCTACTTGGTTTTGAATCCCATATTAAATCTGTTTTATTTTTACTGACGTTAAGGCGCTTTAGCTGTTGTGGCGCTAAAGCGTTAGTGCCACTTAATAAAATTTCGGTATTACGGTCGTGTGAGTAACTAAATTGTTCAACAATATCCAATCCTGTATTTAACTTTTTAAAGCGCTGTTTACTTAAATCAAATAGGTAAAGCGGTTGAGTGTCTTGCTCTGTTACTTTAATGAGCGCATCGCCGTTTTCTAAAACTTGCAGTTGGCCAATAGCAGAATCGAATTGTTTACTAAGTGCTTTTACGTTTTTACCGCCTTCAGTAAGTAGGTAAAGTTGCCCGTCGTAGTTATTAGCAAGCATTGCTTTTGGTAGAGCTCTGCCTGCGCCATTTTTAAAATCGGGGCCTGCAATTACATAAATATCTTTATTTGCGTATTTGGCTAAATTAAATGTTTTGAATTTACCAAGCGATGAAAGCTTGTTTGATTTTAAATCGAGTTCGGCTAACTCTGTTTCAGGGTGGGTTGATGCTTGCATTGCCATTACTGGGCGGCTCATTAATATTTTGCCACGGTTACTATTTGAATCTTCAAGGCTGTAAGAAAGAGGACCTTGGCTAAGTGCTTTTGTTAAACCACTTTTAGTATCAAGCATGTAAATTTGGCTGGTGGTACGTGCATACGACCAACGATCTTGTAGACCTTTATAGTGCTTGGTTAAGCTGTTAGTGCTCTCAGGTGATTTAGACCAGCTAAACAAAAGACTGGTGTCGTTATAAAAGGTAAAGCCATTGGCTCCTTCTAAATCGTTTGCTAATGTTTTTATTGAGAAGTTTTTACGGCTAAGTTGTTTAAGCTCACCATTTAACAAATACACTAAATATTGGTTATCTGGACTCCAAATAATGTTACTTGGTTGGCCTGCTTCGAAGCGATAAAGCGTTTGATTATCTGAATCTTTAAGTACAGTAACTGTATTTGCTTGGTTTTGTGTTTTATCGCTATAAGTGCGAGTAGTAGTAACGTACTGCTTAGCATTAGGTGCGAGTGATAATTGGCTGATTGTAGGGGCATCAAACAATTGTTTTGCAGATAAGCGTTTTGTTTTTGAGGCGCTAAGCGTAATTTTATCAACGTCGCTTTTAGGTGCAAAATCAAGCATTACATCGTGCCAATTAGCTACTTGTTGGGCTACTATTAAAATAGAGTGAGTACTGTTATTTAAAGCTAACTTATAGCTATTTTTATCGCCTGTTTGTAGTTCGCCATTAATAAATAACTGACCTTGCTCAATCCCTTTTAAGGTAAGCGTACCTTGTGTAAAGCGGGTAGTTTCAATATTAAATTTTAGTGCCTGTAACCCACCTAAAGTGAGCGCATTGATTTTATTAAACGGCTGCCAGTTTTGTTTTTTCCCAAATACAGAAAAACTATCTGAGTCTGCTTGTAGTTGCGGCAATAGGTTGTTAATAATCGCACTGCCATGAGGTGTCTGAAAAGGCTTTAACTGCATATCTTCGGCAAGTAGGCCGATAAACTGAATTTTTGATTTATCCAATGGTGCAGCTATTGCAGCAAAGCTTAAGCTGCTAAGCGTTAAAAGAGTCGCTGCGTACTTAAATAGCTTATTTTGATGACACCATGGTGCGCTAAATTTCATTATTATGCCTATTATTATTGGAAGTTTGGCCAAATATAGCATGTATTGATACCATGCTCACATATCCAATATAGAGGAGAGAAAGTGACTTTACTGATAGTTTATATGGTAGTGGCGATTGTTATTTCGTTTTTATGTTCTGTGATGGAGGCTGTGTTATTAAGTATTTCGCCCAGCTATGTTGCATCACTTAGGAAAGATCATCCTGAGCTTGCTAAACAGCTCGAAAAACTTAAAAACAATATAGATCAGCCTTTAGCTGCTATTTTAACTTTAAATACGGTTGCCCATACTGCGGGTGCTGCTGGGGTAGGCGCACAGGCAGCTGTCGTGTTTTCCGATGCGGCTGTAGGTATTGCATCAGCCATTATGACATTCCTCGTATTAATTCTTTCTGAAATTATTCCTAAAACCTTGGGGGCTAATTACTGGCGAGCTCTAACGCCAAGTGTTACTTACGCTTTGAGGTTTTTAGTTATATTGCTAAAGCCTTTTGTATGGTTTGCACAAAAGCTAACAAATTTAATGGGTCCAAAGCACGATGAGGCATACTATATTCGTCAAGAGATAGAGGCAATGGCTGATATAGGTACGGAGTCGGGTGCATTACATCAGGATGAGTCCGAAATAATTCGTAATTTATTGCATTTTAGACATGCAAAATTATGCGACTTAATGACGCCTCGAACTGTAATTTTTAAAATCCACAAAGACTTAACAGTAAATCAGTATTTAAACGATCACGGCTCGTCGTCATTTTCTCGTATATTGGTATTTGATAAAGACAGCGACGATATTGTTGGGTTTGTGCATAAAAACGATATTATGCTGGCATTTCACCGTTTAGGTACCGATTACAAAATTAGCAAATTGATTAAGCCTATTTATACGGTGCCGAGTTCTCAAAATGTATCGTCGTTACTGCAAACTCTTTTAACAAAGCGCACGCATATATGCTTAGTTGTTGATGAGTACGGTGACGTGCAAGGTATTGTAACGCTAGAGGATATGATTGAAGCTTTAATGGGGCTAGAGATTGTAGATGAGCGTGACCAATCTACTAATATGCGCGCAGTAGCAAGGCAGCGTTGGCACAAACGTTTAGCAAGCAGTGCGCATATAGTCAGTGAAGAAGATAAACACACTCGGGGTGATAATTAGTTAACCAGCCCCGATTAAATATTAATACCGCTTTAAGCGGGGCTGCCATCAGTTTTCAGCCAATCTTTAGCCCAAGATATAAATTCGTTTTGTGGTTTAGGGCGGCTAAATAAAAAACCTTGTATGGCTAGTTTTCTTCTATAATGCCTTAAATAAACGAGCTCTTCTGGTCGTTCAACACCTTCTGCTACTAAGTCTAAATTATCTTTACTCGTAATATTAAATAACGAACTTACGACCACTTGAGAAAATAAATCTGTTTCTATATGGCTAATAAGTGAACGGTCTATTTTAATTTCAGTAAAAGGAAGATTTCGAAGCTGATTCATATTAGTAAAACCAACACCAAAGTCGTCTAGCGATATACCAAAGCCATGCATTCTTAATCTGTTTAGTGTTTCTAATTGCATGAGGCTTGAGAGTGCATGTTGTTCTGTTATTTCTATAATTATATTACTAGGCGTGAGTTGGTTTAATTCTAAAATGAGCAGTAATTTATTAGGGCAGTTTAAGTCGTCGAGCTGAGTTGGCGATAAATTAAATGCCATTTTAAAATCATGACCTAGTTGCGCTTTCATATTTTTGAATTCGCTGGTGGCCTTTTCAAAAAGAGAAAATGTAATTTGATTAATTAAGTTGTGTTGTTCGGCAGTGTTTATAAAACGGTTAGGTAAAATAATATTGCCGTCTTTACTTGATAAAATACGTGCTAAGACTTCAACGCTTTCAATTTTATTGTTATCAGCGTTTATTTTTGGTTGGTAAAAAGGCGTTATTTCATCGTTTTTTAATGCATCAATAAGCTCATCTTTTGAAATGGCCGACTCTTTTAATAAAGTGTGGCTGTTTAATTGCGCCACTTTAATAAGTAACCTACTAACCTGAGACAGTTGCACTGGCTTTGAAATATTACCAATGAGGTGAGCGTTATGTTGTTTCGCGAGATTGGCAGCTAAGCTAATAACTTTATGGTCCATTTCAGAAACAATTATAATACCGCCTTGATAATGTAACTCTCCTAAGTGGCGGATTAGTTCCATGCCGTCCATTTCGGGCATATTGAGATCAGTAAAAATAGCATCAAAGTAGTTAACATCTTCTTTTACTTTTTCAAGAGCTTCTTTTGCATTCAGGCACGTAGTTATAGTGTTAGACATACCCAATTCGTTAAGTATAGCTTCCATAACGATCAAAATTGCTTTTGAATCGTCAACAACTAAAATATTAGGCACTATTTTGTCCACTGTTATCCCTTTCAATGTATCGCTTGGAGTTACTATAAAAGTAGTAGTGTTTTTTTATTTTGTCAGTATCAAATACTTTTATTTTGAAAATAGTTACCTAGCACCTTCACTCGTGTTTTTAAGCTGATTAGGTATACTAGCGCCATTATTTTAAACGGTCTTAATTATGATAAGAATAGATCTTACCTTAGCCGAGCAACCATTTTCGCTTATGGTGTCTGGGCAAAAAATTGTGCAAGTGTTTCATGGACAACAAGCCATTACCTTTGATAACCCTCGTGAAAACTATTATCAGTTTACTTACGACAACAAAGTAATTGGTATTGATACTGGAGCGGCGGAAGAGCAAAGTATTTCGCTTTTTGTGGATGAGCAATTTGCAACACAGCTTGCGCTACCAGCACCTACAAATGGCTCACCTAAAAAAGGCTTTTTAGGCCTGGCTGCATTAGGCTTTAAGCTTTTTAAAAGTGCTAAGGTCATTAAAGTAGTGCTTGCGGGGGCTTCTGTTGCAGGCTATGCGTGGTTATTTAGTATTGAATTTGCACTGATGCTAATTGGTTGCTTAGTCGTACACGAGTACGGCCATGTGCGAGCAATGAAATACTTTGGCATAAAAACCAAAGGTATTTACTTAATCCCATTTGTAGGTGGGCTCGCTGTAAGTGACGACAAAATAACAACTCGTTGGCAAGATGTCGTTATATCATTAATGGGACCCGCATTTGGTTTAATTACCTCGGTACTGGGTGTCGTTTTATATTACGCCACCGAGATGGAAATATTTGCAGGTGTGGCAGTTCTTAGTGCGTTATTAAATTTATTTAACTTGTTACCTATTTTACCGCTTGATGGCGGGCATGTATTAAAAAGTATTAGCTTTTCAATGCGTTCATGGATTGGTTTAAGTGTATGTTTACTCGGTGTACTGTTTGGTTTATGGCTGAGCTACACATTTGGCTTAATGTTACTGGTATTCTTTTTGTTTGTAGGTGCGCTGGAAATTGTATTTGAATGGCGAGGCCGTCACTATTCACATTTAATGCCACTAGATAAATATGGCCAAGGTTTTTCAGCGGTTATGTATGCAATTGTAGTAGCTGGGCATGTAGCTGTAATGATGCACTTTGCCGATTCGGAAAATCCAATATTGAGCCTGCCGATGACTATTTTATCGAGCTAGTATTTTTATTTTTTCTAACTAAATAAGTTAGTTTTTTGCATTAATATTTTATTTTTCGACTTTTATGTTGATTTATTGTTAATTGAATTCTAGTGTAATATAAATTAGAACAATCTTAGCGGATCAACTGGATGTTATTTAGAAAGGAAGCTGTCGCTCAGCAAAGTGAGCGTTTAACTGGTGTGATTACGCTAGCACAACCACTATCAATAAAACTTATCGTATTTGTTTTGGTATGTATTGCGATTGTAGTGATAAGCTTTTTATTTACAGCAGAGTATTCCCGCAAGGAAACAGTACGGGGGTTTTTAATACCCAATAAAGGGATAATCCAAACCTTTGCTAGTCAAGGTGGTATGATTGAGCTGCTATTTGTACAAGAGGGTGATGCCGTTACTAAAGGTCAGCCGTTGGCGACCATTATTGTGCAGCAAAATAACAGCCAAGGCATAGCCTTGAGTACCCAGCTTGTTGAGCAGCTAAGTATGCAAATACAGTTGCTCAATGATGAGATAACACAAAACCTTACCCTACAAAAGCAAGAGTCACTTAACTTGCACGCGCAAAAACGTGCACTTACTAATGAGCAAGCTGCATTACAAAGTCAACTTGCTCTAGCTGATGAAAAATTAGGGCTACTTAACCGCCAACAAAGCAACCTTAATCAACTTAATAAAAATGGCTTTTTATCAAACATCGAGCGAGAGCAACAGCAGCAAGCCCTCTTAGATGCTAAGCAAGAAAAACAAAACCTAGCGCGCTTGCTTATGCAGCAAGAAAATCAATTAAGTCAACTTAGTTTTAATATTGCTAACGTGCCCCAGCAGTATACTTTGCGTATAAATAGTCTTAAGCGCCAACAAGCGGATATTCAAAACCAGCTCACACAAATTAAAAGTAACTATCAATATACCATAACAGCCAGTAACAGCGGTGTTGTTACTGGCATTCAAGTGGTTGAAGGCGAAACACTTACCCAAGCCAAACCACTGTTGCATATTATTCCCGAAGGCTCAGAGCTAGTAGCAGAGTTGCTGCTACCAACACGTTCAGCAGGCTTTATACAACTAGGTAACGATACGCGCCTGCGTTTTGATGCTTTCCCTTACCAACGCTTTGGTTTTATTAATAGCAAAATTATCCGCATCGACAAGGCGCTCATTACTCCAAATGAAATACGCCTGCCTATTACCCTGCAAGAGCCAGTGTACCGTTTGCGAGCGACACTCAGCCAACAACAAATGCAGGCCTATGGTAAGGCGTTTGAGTTGAAAAGTGGCATGTTGTTTGAGGCAGATATTATGTTGGAGCAGCGCACATTAATCGAGTGGTTACTAGAGCCACTGTACAGCCTAAAAGGGCGCGTAAGTTAAGTGTAGCGTTTTATAAAATAAAGAAAAATTTGAAAGTTTTGGTGGTTTGCTAAATGCAAACAACCGAAAAAGACGGCCAGCTTTAGTTAACTTTAGCGAGCAGCTAAAGCTAGCCTATTAATCGCTCACCTTTATTGAAGGGGAGCATATTAACAACCCGATGACTTAACTAAAAAGCATCGGATTTATGGAGTATAACATTATGCGTGAATTAAATGTAAATGAACTTAAAGAAGTAAGTGGTGGTCCATTCCCCCTGTTTGTAGCAATAGCAGTCTATGGAGAAGTTGCAAGCTTTGCTGCAATCATTAGTGGTATAGCAACTTATAATGCAATTAGAAAATAGGAGGGTCTTGCAATGAGAGAATTAACAAGTAATGAAATACAAGAAATAAATGGTGGCCCACTACCTTTTATTATTGCTGGTCTATATGCTAGCTCGTCGATTACTGCAGGCGGTTTGGCTACTGCAATTGGGATTGGAGCTGGTTTTGGTGCAATTGTAGGTGGTATAGCTGCAGTATATCATAACGCCGCTGAGTAATTATAATAGAGGAGATAGAAGGGGATTTATTCCCTTCTTTATTTAAAATGAAGCTATCCGCGATCGTATCAATTTTTGCAATGTGTTCTTTGATAGTCCTAGGGTCTGTATATGTAATTATAAAAGACGTAAATTTGCTGCTTAGTGATAATGTAATTTCATACGGTGAGCTAGCTTTCTTTACTGTAACTCTTGGGTTTTCTTTAGCTATTCTAACGGGTATATATAAAAATAAAAAATGGGCGTTATATATTTTTATCTCTATGGTTTTCTTTATGGGAGGTAATTTTATTATTTTAAGATTAAGCCTCAATGGTGCCTTAGAGCTAGTTGATTTTTGGATTATTACTTGTACTTTAGGTGTCTCCGCGATAGTAATACGAGTTATGCTGAAGTTAGATTCAATGGCTATTTTCTCAAAAAATGAGCTTGATTAATAAAATGTTGTTTGACTAAGGTAATTATGAACTCTGCAAATGGACTTATAACTTTTTCATTCTCAAAACCAGTCCCAGTGATTCTCCAATCCGAAATAGCCGAATGCGGCCTTGCCTCAATGGCTATGGTGGCATGTTATCGCGGTCATAAGCTGGATATGCCTGCCATGCGAAAACGCTTTTCGGCTAATCTAAAGGGTATGAACTTACAGCAGTTGATTGAGCTAGGTGATAATTTAGGGCTAGCTAGCCGTGCGCTACAATGCCCGCTTGATGAAGTTCATAAACTGCAAACGCCGTGTATATTGCACTGGGATATGAATCACTTTGTGGTATTGACCAAAGTCTCTGGTAAAGGATCTTCAACTAAGTTTGCTATAAACGACCCAGCTGTTGGTAAACGCAGTTTAAATAGTAATGAGTTTAGTAAACACTTTACCGGTATTTGTTTAGAGCTGACTCCAACCAGTCAGTTTGAAGCCAAACAAGAACAAGCACAGATGAAGTTTACCCAACTTTGGAGCTCAATGAAGGGCTTAAAAGCAGGGCTAATAAAACTGATTGCGTTGTCACTGGTATTGCAATTATTTGCTTTGATGACCCCTTATTATATGCAGTGGGTGGTGGATGAAGTACTCATTAGTTTTGATGAATCGTTATTAACGGTACTTGCCATGGGTTTTGCTCTGATTGCGATAATTTCAGTGGTGACTAATGCGGTACGAAGTTGGCTAATTTTACGGCTTTCGAGTTTGCTCAATATGCAAATGGGCGTGAATTTGCTCAGGCACTTATTGCGCTTGCCAATGAACTATTTTGAGTCCCGCCATATTGGCGATATTGTCTCGCGCTTTGGCTCATTAGCGCAAATACGGGAGCGCATAACTACAGGGTTTGTAGAAACACTGGTCGATGGCGTAATGGGCATTACCGTATTGATTATGATGCTAATTTATTCGCTAAAACTCACTGCGGTAGTTGTTGGTGCAATTGTACTGTATACCTTGGTACGTTTAGCGCTGTATCGTCCACTACATCAAGCCACCGAAGAAATGATTCAATCATCTGCCAAAGAGCAATCGAACTTTTTAGAAAATATTCGGGGTATGCAAACTATAAAATTGTTTGGTAATGAATCGCAGCGCCAAGGAATTTGGCAAAACCGTTATGCAGAGGTAATAAACAGTGAAATTCGTTTAGGGCGTTTAAACATTAGCTTTGATTCATTTAACAAGCTGTTATTTGGCCTTGAAAATGTATTAGTGATTTACTTTGCTGCATTACTAGTTATGAGCAATAGCTTGTCTGTTGGTATGGTACTGGCGTTTATTGCTTATAAAAACCAGTTAACCAGCCGCTTTGCCAACTTAATTGAACAAATCATTCAATTCAAAATGATGCGCTTACACTTAGACCGTATTGCAGATATAGCACTCACGAAACAAGAAGCTAATCGTGACGGTGAAATGGCCTATACAGGTGATGACGAAGGTAAAGTGAGAGGTCAGCTTACGCTCGAAAATATTTGCTTTAGTTACAGTGAAGAGCAAGTGCCGATTTTAAACAATGTTAATTTAACGCTGAATTCCGGTGACTCGATTGCGATTACGGGTCCGTCAGGTGCGGGTAAAACTACGTTGATGAAAATAATGCTAGGGTTATTACAGCCAACCTCAGGGACTGTGTTGCTTGATGGCAAAGATATTACTCAGCTTGGCCTTAAAAACTACCGCAAACAAATAGCTGCAGTAATGCAGGATGACACACTGTTAGCTGGCTCAATCGCTGATAACATCAGTTTTTTTGACCCACAGCCGAATTATTTAAAAATAGAGACGTGTGCTCGTCATGCGGCTATTCATGATGATATTACCAAAATGACTATGGGCTATAACTCATTAGTTGGGGACATGGGATCAAACTTATCGGGCGGGCAGGTACAGCGTTTACTTCTTGCTCGCGCATTGTATCAATCACCCTGCGTGTTGTTTATGGATGAAGCAACTAGTCATTTAGATAAAGACAACGAAGCGAAAATAAGTGAACAAATTCAGCACTTACCCATCACGCGGATTATGATT
The DNA here is from genome assembly GCF_015864295.1 of Pseudoalteromonas sp. NZS127_1. Lineage (NCBI taxonomy): Bacteria > Pseudomonadati > Pseudomonadota > Gammaproteobacteria > Alteromonadales > Pseudoalteromonadaceae > Pseudoalteromonas > Pseudoalteromonas sp. NZS127_1. Next base: position 14,416 of record NZ_JADYXO010000018.1, read on the forward strand.
GCTCATCGCCAAGAAACCATTAACATGGCCAGCAAAGTCTATCAACTGAAAGAGGGTAGGTTGGTGGAGCTACAACAGCAGAACGAGAGTGCATAAAATGACCAGTGCTTGTGTTTTACACGCCTTTTTATTATGTTTACATTTAATAAAAGCTCAATACCAGCGATATAAAAACCCCAGTTACAAATAACTGCACAACACAAAATCCCATAATATCTTTTGCTTTTAAGCCTGCGATAGCAAGGACGGGTAATGCCCAAAAAGGTTGAATTAAATTAGTCCACGCATCACCCCATGCAACGGCCATTGCAACGCGAGATATATCGGCGCCTAGCTCTTGCGCTGCGGGTATTACAATGGGTGCTTGTACAGCCCATTGGCCACCGCCAGAGGGAACAAACATATTAACGAGTCCTGCACTTATAAAACTAAAAAATGGCAAGCTATCAGCATCTGCAACGGCAATAAAGCCACGTGATATCTGTTGTGCTAATCCGCTATCAACCATTACCGCCATGATGCCGGCATAAAAAGGAAATTGAATAACAATGCCAGCCCCGCTTGGAATTGCTTGTTGCAGACTGTTAAGTAAATTATGGGGTGTTTGATGCAGCGTAATAGCTAAAAACAAAAATACGGCAATAACGCTATTAAGGTTTAAGTTTCCGCCAGCAATAAAAAAGTAATAACCTAAATATGCCAAACCTAATAAGCCAATTGTCATACCGAGTAGTTTACTTTGTTCTAAATGTTGGGCGGGTCTGGTTATTGTTGTGGGCTTAGGTGTTGTCTCTTGTAAAAGAGCTGGGTCGATATATACGCTTTCTTGCTCGCTTGGCAGCATATAGCGATTAACGAGCGGCATAATAATGAATAAACCAACTAATATGGCTATATTAAAGCCCGCAAATAAAGTGTGCTCTGTACTAATAATACCAATGCTGGCCTCTGAAAAGTGACTATCGGTTGCGATAGTTAAAGGAATCGAACCGGCTAATCCGCCATGCCATACAACAAAACCTGAGTAAGCGCTGGCTACTAATAATCGATAATCTACACGAGTATGTTTAGCAATTGCTTTGGCAAAAAGAGCACCAATAACTAAGCCAAATCCCCAATTTATCCAGCTCGCTAAAAGCGAAATAAGCGTTACCAATATAATTGCTTTAGGTGCTGTATTTGCGAGTGTTGCTAGTTTTTCTAATAACTTACTTATAGGTGGCGTACTTGCCAACATGTAGCCTGTAATTAACACTAGTAGCATTTGCATAGCAAAACTTAATAAGTTCCAAAATCCACCTCCCCACGCTTGTAATACTTCAATGTTGGTTGCGGTTGTAAATAAGCTCGCACTAATAAGAGTAATTATTGTAAGTAAAATTACAAATATAAAAGGGTCGGGAAGATAGCGCTCTACAATTTTAGTAAAAGGGCGGGCTATTTTATTAAGCATAAGCACAACTGTTTTGGTTATTATTTTAACGCTAATTAATCATGAAAAATCACCATTGGCAAACAGCATTTAGTCTTATATTTGTGGTTAAAAGCTTAAACATTGCTTAAAAGCATCGCTTACAGTAACGTACTGTTTATAGATAATTTACTAACGAAGACTTTGTATTATGCCGGTGATATTTAAAAGGCTAGCGTTACTTGTTCGCGCTCATATAGATCAGTTGAGTTGGCAAGCAGTGGCATTAGCTATTTTGACTCATATGCTATTAACATGGAGCTTACTATTTATAGCGAATGAGAAAGCGTTAACCTCGCTTACTACCTTTTTTTACTATTACACAGTAACAACATCAACAGTGGGATATGGTGACTTTAGTCCAACTACTGATCTTGGTCGTTGGGTGGTAGCATTAATACAAATTCCATTTGGTTTAGCTTTATTTGGTGTTTTGCTAGGAAAAGCAGGACAAACTGTTACTTACTTAATTAGGCGCGCTATGACTGGTGATAAAAACTTTGCCCACAGTAACCACCATATTATTATTTTTGGTTGGCACGACACTCGTACAAAAAAGATGATTGATTACATTTTGGCAGATACGAAACGTACTGACCGTCGTATTTTACTCGCGGTAACAGAGCAAATGGATCATCCTTTTTTAGCTAACGAAAGCGTTGATTTTGCACGTTTAACGAGTTTTACAAATTTAGCTGAACTAGAGCGGGTAGCTATTCGTAGTGCTGATAAGGTGATTATTGATGGTCAAGATGACGACCAGACATTTACGACAGCCCTGCGCATAAGTCGCTTAGTAAAAGATGATTGTCATATAAGTGCTCACTTTTTAGATGAAACTAAAGTTGAGATGATGTTAGAGCATTGCCAAAATGTAGAATGTAGTAGTGCAAAATCAGCTGAGATATTAGTACGCTCAATGCAAGATCCAGGTTCGAGCCGTGTGCAAGAGGAGCTGCTATCTACTTTGCACGGCGATACACAATTTAGCTTGAAAGTACCAAGTGGCTGCAAAGATATGGAGTTTGGTACTTTGTTTCATCATTTTAAGCTTGAGCATGATGCAATACTGTTAGGTGTTGCCCATAATTTAAGTGCGCAAAATATGGATTTAAACCCACCATTAGATTACAAAGTAAGTGAAGGCGATATTTTGCACTATATATCGGTAGATCGAGTATTAAGTAGTGAAGTAGACTGGTCGAGCCTAGAAAAATAATGAATGAAGTTGTATTTTTAATTGTTGTTTTAAGTGCTTACATATTACCTGTCGTTATTGTACTCAACAGTAAGCGTACACAGGGTCATGAAAAGAATGGCTGGCTAATGGGAATCATTATATTTTCTTGGTTAGGTTTAATGATGTACTTTACCATTGTGCCCAAGCATAGGCACAAAAAGAAAAAGGCTAAATAGAGTAGTTAGCCTTTATAGCCGTTTTAGTTGGAATAATTACTCTTCCAACTGTTTGAGTTTATGCTCAATTAGAGGGTCGTCAGGTAGAAGTTGCTGGGCGACTTCTAATAGCTGAATAGCATCATTAGGGTGCTCATCTTGGTGCTTAAGTGCCACATCTATTAATGGCTGAATATCAATTTTTGCTTGATGCTCTTGTACATACACTTCTTTTTCATCAGCTAAAATTTTATGCGCTGTACTCAATAATGCTAAACGATGGGGGGAGTCTGCATTAGCCGTATTGAGACTTTGATAATAATCTTCTTTTAAGCGTAAGGTTTTGGTTTGCAGGCGAAACTGTGCAATATCGATTTGCTGATGTTGAATGAAATCAACGGCTACTTGCTTATAAAACCCAAACTTATTCAAATATGTAGCGTGTGTGCCATGTCCCATACCAAATACTCGCAAGTGAGTTAACTGCTTATAGCGCTTGGCGTGCATTCGGTCTATACGATTAGTAGGATCGTAAATAATATAGCCTTGGGCATCTCCTAAATCTAGATCGTGATAATCTTGTTGCCAGTCAAACTGCTGAGCTATATCGGTACTAGAGCGGTCATCCCAGGGTACTAATTCTTTATTTTTAGTACTTACCGGGTGAAAGAACAGTACTTGGTTTAGCTTTAATAGTTTAGCAAAAGCGCCAACAGCAAATCCGCCACGGCTTAAGCCATAGCCTAATCGACAATTAAACGGCGTAAGTAATGTTGATAATTGCTCGAGAAAAAAGATTAAATTACGATTACGAAACCAATTACTTTTACCTAAATGCTGAAAAGCGATTACGTTTACGTTTTGTTTTTGAGCCAAGTGATAACCCCATGGTGCAAAATCAGGGTGAAGATCTTGCTCTTGCACGTTAGTGCCTGCGGGTGAAAAGGTAAAAAGCAGGGGCTTATTAACGTCAACAAAATCATACTTAACAAATACATCGCCGAGTAAATCACTACCCGTCATGGGTAATCGAGTTTGTTGCTCATTGCGCGGGAGAGTTAACCATTCATCTAACCAATACAGTAATTTCATTAATCCTCCAGCTATAAGTCAGCATAGATCATATCAAACTCAATGAAATTAGGTCAAACCGAGAGGGTGTTACTGCGCCATTTTGATTATTTCATCCCAGTCATTTTTAGTAACAGGCATTATTGATAGTCGTCCGCCTTTTTTAAGTGCGATTTCAGTAATGTTATTATTGGCTTTAATATCTTTAAGGCTAATTAATTTTTTTAAATGGCTTTGATAAGTAACTTCAACAACAACCCAGCGTGGTTTGTCGCTGGTGGCTTTTGCATCGTAATAGTCGCTACTTAAATCAAATTGAGTGGGATCTGGGTAGGCTTCTTTTGTAACCTCGGCAATACCCGCTACACCTACGTGTTTACAGCTTGAATGATAAATCATCACTGAATCACCGACCTTAACGCCATCACGCATGAAGTTTCGCGCTTGGTAATTACGCACGCCTTCCCAAAGAGTCGTTTGTTTTGGTGCGTTTTTTAAATCATCTAATGAAAACGCATCGGGTTCAGTTTTAAATAGCCAGTAAGCCATAACAGTATTCCTAACAAATATTTACTTCCCACTATTGTATAGTATCATTTGGATATTAGGGTAATGAGGAAGAAGTAATGAGCCAAGTATTAGATGATTTATTGTCGTTGTTAACACTTGAAGAAATTGAGCAAGGTTTATATCGAGGACAAAGCCAAGATTTAGGCTTTGGTGCTGTGTTTGGCGGTCAAGTTATGGGGCAGGCGCTTTCTGCCGCTAAAGAAACTCTACCTGAGGGGCGTATAGTTCACTCATTACATTCTTACTTTTTACGCCCAGGCGATCCAGCTAAACCGATTGTTTATGATGTAGAAACTATTCGCGATGGAAAGAGCTTTAGTACTCGCCGAGTAAAAGCGATTCAGTACGGTAAGCCAATTTTTTATATGACAGCGTCGTTTCAGGGTGAAGAAAATGGTTTGTCGCATCAAGCAACAATGCCTGATGTACCCGCACCTGAAGACCTGCGTTCATCGCTTGAGTTTTATCAAGAAAATGCTGCGCATATTCCAGAGGTGATCCGTAATAAGTTTACGCGTGAAATGCCGATTGAAATGCGACCAGTTACTTTTCATAATCCATTTAAACCAGAAGCTATGGAGCCGGTAAAGCATATTTGGTTTAAAGCTAATGGTGAAATGCCAGACGATCAACGCATTCATAATTATTTACTTGCTTATGCGTCTGACTTTGAGTTTTTGCCAACTGCATTACAGCCACATGGTGTATCGTTTATGCAGCCAAATATGCAAGTAGCGACTATTGATCATGCAATGTGGTTTCATCGCCCATTTAGAATGGATGATTGGATTTTGTATTCAATTGATAGTCCAAGTGCGAGTAATGGGTGTGGTTTGGTACGCGGGCAGTTTTTTGATCGCCAAGGCAACTTGGTTGCCTCAACAATGCAAGAAGGGGTTATGCGTCAGCGCTAACCCCCTTTTATAGATATAGTGCTAGTTACACTGATCTTGTACTATATCGCTGATTGACTGCCAGACGCGTGCTGGCAGTAATGTTTTAAGGTGTGCATAGGTTTCACAAAGTTGTGTACTACCTACTAAGCCCTTATCACCTTCTGTTATTAATGATTCACCACGCAAGTTTTCAATAAAACTAACAAGTACTTTTTTGTCAAAAAATTCGGGTGTTTTAATACCATGCAGTGTGCCTAAACGTTGCGCTAACACTTGGCTTTCTCGCTCTAACTCAGCTTTTTCAATGCCATCACTTGTTTGAATAAAACCAATCACAATAGCGTATCGTTGCAGAGTAAAGCTAAGTGCTCGCCCAAGCATCTCTAGCTTAGCTAAGCAGTCATTACCGTTTGTTATATGAATATTGTCACCATCAAACTCAATTAAGTTTTGATCTGCAAAGTTCGCTAAAATACGTGTAATGTAGTTTTCATCAAGAGGCTGTAAATACCATTCTTTAGCAAATAACGGATAAAACGTTTTTACAAGTTGCTGGCATTGCTCAATAGTTGTGCTGTGTTGTTTAAATAGATGTAGTGCAATTAAGCTTGGTACTGCAAACAAGTGTAAAATGTTGTTTCGGTAGTAATTAAACAGTACTTTTTCTTTATCGCTAATAGTAATAATTTCGCCAAATTCATCACTGATAACTTCAAACTTATTCAGCTTTAATGCATGCGTTAGTAATTGCTCTGGTGTTTCGTCTGGCGCGGTTACTTTATCGCTATAGCTTGCATCGCGTTGTAAACGCAGGTAAAAATCAAGTTGTGCTAATAGCTTTGGTTTGCTCAATGCTTGTTTATCGTTAACCAGCAATATCATCGCTAGTAAGTTAACCGCATTAAGCGCCGCCGCATTATTAATTTTAACCATCACTTGGTCGGCAAGCTTAGTTACTTGTGGCGCTAACCATTGCGGCTTTTGCACGTCGGTTGGGTGTATTGAATCACGCCAATCTGGTTGGTTATCGTTTAAATATTGGTTTATAGAGATTGGGTCACCAAAGTTTAAATTACCACGACCGTAGTTTTTAAGGTTTTTGATTGCCTTAAAAATTCCAAAAATAGATTCGCCTTTTTTATCTTTACCATCTAGTTCTTTAAGATAAGTATTAATTTCCATTACATGCTCATAGCCAATATACACAGGAACAATAGATATAGGTCTGTCTATTCCGCGTAGCATGGCTTGTAAGGTCATTGAGAGCATGCCGGTTTTAGGCGGTAGCAAACGCCCAGTGCGGCTTCGTCCGCCTTCTGTATAAAACTTAACAGAGTAGCCTTTAATAAATAGCTGGCTTAAATACTCTTTAAATATGGCTGAGTAAAGCTTATTACCGGCAAACGAGCGACGAATAAAAAATGCACCTGAGCGTCTAAATATACCGCCAGCAGGGAAAAAATTAAGATTTACACCCGCAGCAATATGCGGTGGTACTAAACCTAAATGATAAATAGAGTAGGTAAGCAGTAAGTAGTCCATGTGGCTACGATGACAAGGCATATAAATAATTTCATGACCTTTATCGGTTAGCTCATGAATTTGTTCAGCATGTTTAATGTCTATACCGTTATAAAGCTTATTCCACAACCAGGTTAAAAACCTTTCAGCTACACGTATCATCGCCTCAGAGTAATTAGCCGCTATTTCATCAAGTAGCTTAAGTGCATTTTGGCGCGCTTCGGTTTGACTGATATTTTTAGCTTTAGCTTCATCTTGAATTGCTTTTTTTATTGTAGGTGATGCTAATAATGAATTAAATAATTGCTCGCGAGAGGGCATTTTAGGGCCCGTAGCTGCAAGTTTTTGACGCTTAAAATGTACACGTGCAACACGTAACAACTTATGTGGTAATTCACTTACGTCTGCTTTCTCATTCACTAACAGCGATAAGTCGAGAGGCTGACTAAAGCGAATAAAGTTATCGCGACCTGAAAACAACACGACAAAAATCTTTCTAAACCAGCTAGGAGTTAGGGAGTGCGTGATTAAAGTGCGCAATCCTGGCTTTTCTTTGCCTGGGTCGCGTCCCCATAAAATAGTTACCGGAACAACTTGTACATTTTGCTGTCCGCTTTGTATGAGGTACTCAATAATTTGCTTACCTTGAGCTAAAGCATTGGTTGGCTTAGCTTCATCACCAAACAGTGGCGGCGGGTTTTTAATGCCAATAAAGCGGTCTAAATTTTGGTTGCCTAATACTTGCTCTTCGGTTGGACTAGGTAGGCCATTTTTTTTACAAGCATGTGCAAGGGCGGCTAAATCAAATCGCGAATTTAGGCGCACTATATAAAATGTAGGATACTCAGGGTTTAGATCATACTGTTTAATAGGATTTTCTGGCAGCACTTTGCTTTTCACAAATAAGCGGCTAAATCCAGCAGACATAACATTTAAACAATAATTAAAAATACGCATCGACTCACCATATTGAGAGTATTAAGGGCAAAATTAGCGCAGTAGGATACCATAATATCTAAAAATCACTTAGTTTGCGTAATTAAGGTGTTAACTTGTTTATTGACTAGCAAGTAGAGCTATTAGTTCAAGTATAGCGAATAAGCATTTATGGGCGCTTATTTAATCAAATTTACAGCCATTGCATTGTTTCTAAATAGTTGTTGCATTTATCACCAATACCTCTATAATACGCAGGCTTTCAAAATTCCTCTGGGAATTAGAAAGGATAAATTAAGCTTGGATTTCAAGCTAATAAACAGGAGTTCCGATTTGGAACTCAACGTAGATATAATCAAACAGCCGGCATCTTAAGTTTTAAGATTGTTTCGGTCGTTTTTTTATGCTCTTTTATATGCTCTTTATATTGAGGTTAAGAATGTCAAATCAACGCATTCGTATTCGCCTAAAAGCTTTTGACCACCGTTTGATTGACCAATCAACGGCAGAAATCGTGGAAACTGCGAAACGCACTGGCGCACAAGTACGTGGACCAATTCCACTACCTACACGCTTTGAACGTTTTACTGTACTAACTTCACCGCACGTTAATAAAGATGCGCGTGATCAGTACGAGATCCGCACCCATAAACGTCTGATTGACATCGTAGAACCAACTGACAAGACTGTAGACGCGCTTATGCGTTTAGATCTTGCTGCTGGTGTTGATGTTCAAATCAGCCTGGGTTAATCGAAAGATTAGAGAGGTTTTAGGAAAATGGCATTAGGTCTAGTCGGTCGTAAAGTGGGTATGACACGAATCTTCACTGAAGATGGTGTATCTATCCCTGTGACAGTTATTGAAGCGACACCTAACCGCATTGCTCAGATCAAATCTGACGCAACAGACGGTTATAACGCGCTTCAAGTAACCGCAGGCACTAAAAAAGCAAGTCGTGTAAACAAAGCTAAAGCGGGTCATTTCGCTAAAGCTGGTGTTGAAGCGGGTCGCGGTCTGTGGGAATTCCGCCTTAACGGTGGTGAAGGCGATTTTGAAGTAGGCGCTGAGCTTACTGTTGAATTATTCAACGAAATCAACAAGGTTGACGTAACCGGTACTTCTAAAGGTAAAGGTTTCCAAGGTGGTGTTAAGCGCTGGAATTTCAGCATGCAAGACGCTACACATGGTAACTCTCTATCTCACCGTGCTCCTGGTTCAATCGGTCAAAACCAATCACCTGGTAAGGTGTTTAAAGGTAAGAAAATGGCCGGTCATATGGGTGCTGAGCGTGTAACGACTCAAAACTTAGAACTAGTTCGCGTTGACGCTGAGCGTAATTTGCTTTTAGTTAAGGGTGCAGTACCTGGAGCTATTGGCGGTGACGTTATCGTTAAACCAGCTGTTAAAGCATAAGTCCTGGAGATTTAGTGATGGAATTAGCAATTAAAGACGCTTCTGGCGGTCTTGAAGTTTCTGAAGCTACTTTTGGACGTGAGTTTAACGAAGCATTAGTACATCAAGTAGTTGTTGCATACGCAGCAGGCGCTCGTCAAGGTACTCGTGCTCAGAAGACACGTTCTGAAGTAAGCGGTGGTGGTAAAAAACCATGGGCTCAAAAAGGTACTGGCCGTGCACGTGCCGGTACAATCCGTAGCCCAATTTGGCGTTCAGGTGGCGTTAGCTTTGCAGCTAAACCACAAGACCACAGCCAAAAAGTAAACCGTAAAATGTACCGTGGTGCGATTAAAAGCATCTTATCTGAATTAGTTCGTCAAGAGCGTTTAATCGTTGTTGAAAGTTTTGCTCTAGCAGCACCAAAAACTAAAGAACTAGTTGCTAAGCTTAAAGAACTTGAGCTTAAAGATGTTCTTATCGTGACTGAAGAAGTAGATGAAAATCTTTTCTTATCGGCACGTAACCTTTATAAGGTTGACACACGTGATGTAGCTGGTATCGATCCTGTAAGCTTAATTGCTTTCGATAAGGTACTTATTACAGCCGCTGCTGTTAAGCAACTTGAGGAGGCGCTAGCATGATTCGCGAAGAACGTCTTTTAAAAGTGATCCTTGCTCCACATATCTCTGAAAAAAGCACAATTGCTGCTGAAGAAAACAATACTATTGTTTTTAAAGTAGTAAATGACGCAACTAAAGCTGAAATTAAAGTAGCAGTTGAGAAGCTTTTTGAAGTAGAAGTAACTGGTGTTCGCACACTTAACGTTAAGGGTAAAACAAAACGTACTGGCGCACGTTTCGGTCGTCGTAGCGACTGGAAGAAAGCTTACGTTACTCTTAAAGAAGGCAGCGAGCTAGACTTTGTCGGCGGCGCCGAGTAATAAGGGGATAGAATTATGGCACTTCAAAAGTGTAAGCCTACTTCTGCGGGCCGTCGTCACCTAGTTAAAGTGGTTAACTCTGATCTACATAAGGGTAAGCCATACGCACCACTTTTAGAGAAAAACTCTAAATCAGGTGGTCGTAATAACAATGGTCGTATTACGGTTCGTCATATCGGTGGTGGTCATAAACAACACTACCGTTTAATCGATTTTAAACGTACTAAAGATGGCATTCCAGCTACTGTTGAACGTTTAGAATACGATCCAAATCGTAGCGCAAACATCGCTCTTGTATTATATGCAGACGGTGAGCGTCGTTACATTATCGCACCTAAAGGCTTAAAAGCTGGCGATGCAATCCAGTCTGGTGTTGATGCACCAATCAAACCTGGTAATGCATTACCAATGCGTAATATGCCTGTAGGTTCGACTGTTCACAACGTAGAATTAAAACCAGGTAAAGGTGCTCAAATAGCACGTTCTGCTGGTGCATACGTTCAAATCCTTGCTCGTGATGGTCAATATGTAACATTACGTCTTCGTTCAGGCGAAGTTCGTAAAGTTGAATCTGATTGTCGTGCGACTCTAGGTGAAGTAGGCAATGCTGAGCATATGCTTCGTTCACTTGGTAAAGCAGGTGCAAATCGCTGGCGTGGTATTCGTCCGACAGTTCGTGGTGTTGCCATGAACCCGGTAGATCACCCACACGGTGGTGGTGAAGGTCGTACATCTGGTGGTCGTCATCCTGTGTCTCCATGGGGTAAACCGACTAAAGGTGCGAAGACGCGTAAGAACAAGCGTACGGATAAATTTATAGTACGTCGTCGTACTAAGTAATATTGAGGAATAGCCATGCCACGCTCTCTCAAGAAGGGTCCTTTTATAGACCTACACTTGCTGAAGAAGGTAGAGAAAGCTTTGGAAAGCGGTGAGAAAAAGCCAATTAAAACTTGGAGCCGTCGTTCAATGATCATACCTAACATGATCGGATTGACCATTGCTGTCCATAATGGTCGCCAGCACGTACCAGTTTTCGTTTCTGACGAAATGATCGGTCACAAACTAGGTGAATTTGCACCAACTCGCACTTACCGTGGCCATGCTGCGGATAAGAAAGCGAAGAAACGATAAGAGGGGAAGATAAATGCAAGCATTAGCTAAACATAAATTCGCCTCTGGTTCGGCGCAAAAAGCACGTCTAGTTGCAGATCAGATCCGCGGGTTACCTGTAGATCGCGCACTAGAAATCCTGGCGTACAGCCCTAAGAAAGCCGCTGTATTAGTTAAGAAAGTACTTGAGTCTGCTATTGCTAACGCAGAGCATAACGAAGGTGCTGACATTGATGAGCTTCGTATAACAACGATCTTTGTGGACGATGGTCCTACAATGAAACGTATTATGCCTCGTGCTAAAGGACGCGCAGACCGCATCCTTAAGCGTACAAGCCATATCACTGTTATGGTTTCAGATAGCTAGGAGTATAAGTAATGGGACAAAAAGTTCATCCTACTGGTATTCGCCTAGGTATATCTAAACCTTGGGTTTCTACCTGGTACGCGAGTTCAAAAGATTTCTCTGCACAGCTTTTTGGCGATCACAAAGTTCGTACATTCCTTACAAAGGAATTGAAAACGGCTTCTGTGTCTAAAATCGTTATTGAGCGTCCAGCAAAATCAATCCGAGTAACAATCCACACGGCTCGTCCGGGTGTTGTTATCGGTAAAAAAGGCGAAGACGTAGAAAAATTACGTCAAGCGGTAACTAAAATCGCTGGTGTACCTGCTCAGATTAATATCTCTGAAGTACGTAAACCAGAACTAGATGCACAACTAGTAGCAGACGGCATTGCCTCTCAACTAGAACGTCGTGTTATGTTCCGTCGCGCTATGAAGCGTTCGGTACAAAATGCAATGCGCATCGGTTCTAAAGGGATTAAAGTTGAAGTTAGCGGTCGTCTTGGCGGCGCTGAAATCGCACGTTCAGAATGGTATCGTGAAGGTCGTGTACCTCTACATACTCTTCGTGCTGATATCGATTACGCAACTTCTGAAGCCTTAACCACTTATGGTATCATTGGTGTTAAAGTTTGGATCTTCAAAGGCGAAGTTATTGGTGGTTTACCACTAGTACAAGAGCAAGAGAAGCCAGCTAAACGCGCACCAAAGAAAGCCAAGAAAAGTGCTAAGTAGAGGTAGCGACTAATGTTACAGCCAAAACGTACAAAATTCCGTAAAATGCACAAAGGCCGCAACCGCGGTTTAGCGCAAAACGGTAACAAAGTAAGCTTCGGTACTTTCGGATTGAAAGCAACTGGCCGTGGCCGTATGACTGCTCGTCAAATCGAAGCAGCTCGTCGTGCTATGACGCGTCACGTGAAACGTCAAGGTAAAATCTGGATTCGTGTCTTCCCTGACAAACCGATTACAGAAAAACCTCTTGAAGTTCGTATGGGTAAAGGTAAAGGTTCTGTTGAATATTGGGTTGCTGAAATTCAGCCTGGTAAAGTACTTTACGAAATGGAAGGTGTTTCAGAAGAGCTTGCTCGTGAAGCATTCGACCTTGCTGCTCGTAAATTGCCATTCAAAACAACTTTCGTAACTCGGACGGTAATGTGATGAAAGCTAGCGAACTAAAAGACAAAAGCGTAGAAGAGCTTAATGCTGAACTTCTAGGACTACTTCGTGAGCAATTTAATATGCGCATGCAAGCTAGCACTGGTCAGTTAGCTCAGACACACACGCTAAGAACAGTACGCCGCGATATCGCGCGTGTAAAAACAGTTATTAACCAGAAGGCAGGTCAATAATGAGCGATAAAATTCGTACTCTTCAAGGCCGTGTAATCAGCGACAAGATGGAAAAATCTTTCACTATCGCTATCGCACGTTATGTGAAGCACCCAATCTATGGGAAATTCATTAAACGTACGACTAAGTTACACGTACATGACGAAAATAACACAGCAAAAGCGGGTGACGTAGTTACTATCCGTGAATGCGCACCAATTTCTAAGAATAAATCTTGGACTTTAGTAGACGTTATTTCTAGTCCAAAACAAGCTTAATTTTTTAATTAAGTTAGTTTTGTAAAAAAGCCCCGGCATTAGCTGGGGCTTTTTGTTTTTAAAGCACCTGCAAACAGTAAACTAGGATGAGCGGGTCACCTGGATTAGTCTTCTATCTGAAAATACAAAGTTATCTTGGGGAGTAGTGAGAGTTTCATTTACCAGTTACTTTTTTGCTAGCAGAACCATCTGCTGAATCAGAAGAAGTTAGATAATAAACTTACATATCTCAGTTAATTTAATGCCAATATGGGGTCATCTAATTCGTGGTGTTACTTTTCTTTTACAGTCTTTTAGTCTGAGAACTCACTTACCTTATTTTATTACAATAATACAGTTTCAAAGTATCGAAAATAGACATCCATACACAACTTTCATTATCAGCTTATCTGTTTTTTTATGTCTAAAACCTCAATTTATCGCCTTAAATTAATATTCTGGTATGATTAGCAAATATGCGCTTTTGAATGAATTTTTGAGGTAGTAATGACGCGTAGTTTTGAATTTCATTTGACTGATGAAGTAGCCACGGTCGCAATGGGTAATTGCGTTGCTGATATTATAGAGCAAGGTGCGGTTATTTATTTACATGGTGATTTAGGCGCTGGTAAAACAACGTTTACTCGAGGTGTAGTGCAAGGCTTTGGACATACAGGCAAAGTTAAAAGCCCAACGTATACACTTGTTGAACCTTATGAACTCGAGCGCGCAAATGTTTATCATTTTGATTTATACCGCTTAGGTGACCCTGAAGAACTAGAATACATGGGAATACGCGATTATTTTTCACCAGATGCAATTTGCGTTGTTGAGTGGCCAGAAAAAGGTGGTGAATTTATTCCTGTGCCTGATTTAGATATTACTCTAAGCTATATGGGTAACGAACGTAAAATTGTTATTAATAGCGCCAGTGAGCGTGGTGTAGCAATTGTCGAAAAACTAAATAACAAATAATAATATAGTTAAGGCAGTAATTATCAAATGAGCCGAGGTGTAGTTAAACTCTTTATTTACCTTATGGTTATTACCATAAGCTTGCCGCTGTGGGCCAAAAATACAATTAATAGTGTACGCGTATGGCCGTCCCCTGATAGTACGCGTGTGGTATTTGATTTAAATGATAAGCCTGACTTTAGCTATTTCATGCTTAAAAACCCAAGCCGCTTAGTAATTGATTTAGAAAACACTAGTGAATTAAAAATACTACCAGGTGTACCACCAAAACATCAAATAGTGAGCAAGCTACGCTACTCAAAACCTAAAAATAAGCACAGTGTTCGGTTAGTGTTTGAATTAAACGCACCAGTAAAGCCAGTTGTATTTGCTTTAGCGCCTACAGGCCCTTATAAAAACAGGCTCGTTGTTGATTTATACAATAAAAGCCAAGCTGCCACAGTTGTTTCTCCTGCTCAAACAGCAGCTAAAAACCGCCAGTTAAGCCAAGAGCGCGATATTGTGATTGCAATTGATGCGGGTCATGGCGGCGAAGATCCAGGTTCAATTGGTCCATCTGGCACGTACGAAAAAACAGTAACACTGCAAATTGCAAAACGTTTAGAGCGCATGATTGATGGCGAACGTGGGATGATTTCGCGCATGGTACGAAGCGGTGACTACTTTGTAAAACTTAATACGCGTACCAATCGTGCTCGTGAAAAAAAGGCCGACTTTTTTGTCTCTATTCATGCTGATGCATTTACGAGCCCGGGACCAAATGGTGCCTCTGTTTGGGTGTTGTCGTTAAGGCGTGCTAATTCAGAGATAGGTAAATGGATAGAAGATAAAGAAAAGCACTCTGAGCTTTTAGGTGGCGCTGCGGATGTAATGAAAGATGCCGCTAACGAAAAATACTTAGCGCAAGCATTACTTGATATGTCGATGGATCACTCTATGAAAACCGGCTTAAACGTAGCTGACGAAGTGGTTAAAGAGCTACGTAAAGTTGCTAAGCTGCATAAAAAAGATCCCCAACATGCGAGTCTTGCTGTACTTAAATCACCAGATATCCCATCAATTTTAGTAGAAACAGGGTTTATATCTAACCCACGAGAAGAAAAGCTGCTTAAAAGTGCTAACCATCAAGAGCGTTTGGCTAAAGCTATATTTACTTCAATTAAAAATTATTATTTAAAAAATCCACCCGATGATTCTTTATTTGCCAAATTAAAATCGCAATATCCAACAAAGCATAAAGTCCGCCCGGGTGAGTCTTTAAGTATGTTAGCGAGTCGCTATGGCATTACGGTCACTAAATTAAAACAAGTTAATAAGCTTAGCTCTAATACTTTATTTATTGGGCAAGAGCTCGATATACCGCAAAGCTAAATCATCACTAAAATATATCTGTTAGGAAATTAATGAATATTGAAATATTACCCGCGCGTTTAGCTAACCAAATTGCCGCAGGCGAAGTGGTAGAGCGCCCAGCGTCGGTAGTAAAAGAGTTGGTCGAAAACAGTTTAGATGCTGGCGCTACACGTATTCAAATAGATATAGAGCGTGGTGGTCATAAGCTTATTCGTATTCGCGACAACGGCTCAGGGATAAGTAAAGATGAGCTAACGCTTGCACTTTCTCGTCACGCTACGAGTAAATTAAAATCTCTAGATGACCTTGAAAATATTTGTTCACTTGGTTTTAGGGGCGAAGCGCTTGCGTCAATTAGCTCTGTATCGCGTTTAACGCTGAGCTCAAAACCTAAAGAGCAAGAAGCAGCCTGGCAAGCATTTGCAGAAGGTCGCGATATGGCCGTGCAAGTAAAGCCTGTAGCGCACCCTGATGGCACAACGATTGAAGTAAAAGATTTATTTTTTAATACCCCAGCAAGGCGTAAGTTTTTACGCACCGAAAAGACTGAATTTAGCCACATTGATGAGTTGATAAAGCGTATTGCGCTTAGTCGCTTTGATGTCTCTATTACACTAACTCACAACGAAAAAGTAGTAAGGCAGTATCGTGCGAAGACAGATCCCTCTCAGGCTATTACACGTGTAGCGCAAGTTGCAGGTAAGGCTTTTGCTGAGCAAGGTCTGCATATTCAATCAGGAGAGGGTGGCTTACAGCTGCATGGTTGGGTACTGCCTGTAGGTTCAGCTAATACGACTCAGTATACTTATGTTAATAATCGTATGATGCGCGATAAACTTATTCTGCATGCTATACGCCAAGCATTTGAAGAAGTAAGTGGAACACAAGAATTACCCGGTTTTGTCATTTATATTGATATAGACCCTCGCCAGGTTGATGTAAATGTTCATCCAGCTAAGCATGAAGTGCGCTTTCATCAAGGGCGCTTAATTCATGATTTTATATTGCAAGCGATTAAGCAGGTAGTAGTACCACTGCAAGGCGAATTTAGTAATGCACCGGTGAACACCGAAACTGAGTCCTCGCCAGCGTCCATGAGAACAACGCATAGCATTGCTAATAATATTCAGAGCGAAGCCGTGTTTGATTACCCTAAATCGCAATTACAGCCCTCTTATTCTGGAAGTGCTGGTAGCTCATCATCAGGCACTAGAACTGGTGGAGGTAATGGGGGATATCGGGCTACACCAAGTACGAGCCATCATGATGTAAACGCGTTTTATCAAGGTGTGAGTGAGCAACACGCTGCGCATTTTGATAATGTAGCAAACATACCCGTAGCACAACACCAGTTAGAGTCTGCGCATAATGTTTTAAAGACAGTTTCAATCATCAGTGTTAATGAAGGTGCGTGTGTATTTAGTGTTGAGCAGCAATTGTATTGCTCACATTTCAAATATGCATTGGTAGATGATTGGCATAATCAAATTAAAGAGTCCGGAAGTTTAGAAGGGAAAGCCCTTTTGCTGCCCGTAAGAGTAAACTTATCAAAAGAAGATTGCTTACTTATAGAAGCTCAGCAATCGTGGTTTACTTTACTTGGTTTTGAACTCGTAATAGAAAAACAGTTTGTAATGGTTAAAAAATTGCCAGCGTGCTTATATTTACTTGATGTAAGTACAGCGATAGGTGAGCTACTTGATGGGTGTAAAGCAGATCTTGAAAATATAGAGAATTGGTTAGAGTGGCAGATAAAATGTGTACCTCCCCGGTTTTATTTAAGCAATGTGTTTTTAGCGCAACAAATGCGCTTACAAAATAATCCGCAAACTATTGAACGCTTACGCGAAAAAGCAGTTAAAATAGAGCTAAATCACTATTTAATGCAATTAGATTAAGGTATCAGTGTTGAGTAATTTACCAGTCATATTTTTAATGGGTCCAACTGCTGCTGGTAAAACAGCATTGGCAATCTCACTGTGCGAGCATTTAAATACAGAAATAATCAGCGTTGATTCAGCGTTAGTGTATAAAGATATGAACATTGGTACTGCAAAACCCGATGCAGAAGAACTTGCTAAAGCTCCGCATCATCTGATCGACTTACTTGACCCGAGTGAAACATATTCAGTTGCTGATTTTAGGCGCGATGCAGTACAAAAAATTGACGAATTTCATAGACAAGGTAAAGTGCCTGTATTGGTTGGAGGTACAATGTTGTACTTTAAATCTTTAATTGATGGTTTATCGCCTTTGCCTGAAGCAGATACAGTAATAAGATCAGAGCTAGAAGCACAAGCTAAAGAATTTGGCTGGCCTCATTTATATAAAGAATTAGTTAAAGTTGACCCAAAAGCAGCCGAAAAAATAAGTGAGAATGACTCACAAAGAATTAATCGAGCTTTAGAGGTTTACAGGTTAACTGGTAAGACCATGACTGAGTTGCAAAAGCAAAAACAGCCGGCTTTACCTTATACTTTTCATCAATTTGCGATTGCACCGCAAGAACGTAGCGAATTACATCGCCGAATTGAAGAAAGGTTTAAAATAATGATTGATCAGGGGTTTGAAAATGAAGTTTCGACCCTATATCTACGTAAGGATTTACACCCCAATATGCCTTCTATTCGTTGTGTTGGTTATAGACAAATGTGGGATTACCTTGCGGGTGAAACAAGCCATGATGAAATGGTTTTTCGTGGCATCGCAGCAACACGTCAATTGGCAAAACGTCAGTTAACGTGGCTTCGTAGCTGGCCTGATGTTACTTGGTTAACAACGGGTGACGAAGAAAACTTGCATCGTGTAGTAAGTTCGCTAAGCTAGTAGTAGTTGAATATTGTTTTTTATCAAATAAGTTCAGCCACTTAATTATAATAACACCTAGAACGAAGGAACAATAACATGGCAAAAGGCCAATCGTTACAAGACCCATTTTTGAATGCACTACGACGTGAGCGCATTCCAGTATCAATCTTTTTGGTAAATGGCATAAAATTACAAGGCAAAATTCAGTCATTTGACCAATTTGTTATTTTACTAGAGAACACCGTAAATCAAATGGTTTATAAGCATGCAATTTCAACAGTTGTCCCTGCTCGCGCAGTTAACTTCCAAGCAGTTCAAGGGAGTGAAGACACTGAAGAACCAGAAGCTGGTAACTTTTAATTAGGAGCATAATGTTTGTTTGACCGCTATGAATCCGGCGAACAGGCAATTTTAGTTCATATCGACTTACCTAAAGAAGGGGATCGTGAAGATCTTCATGAATTAGAAATGTTGGTATCTTCTGCTGGTGTTAGTAGTTTGGCGGTTGTGCAAGGCAGCCGTCAAGCACCACATCCGAAACTATTCGTCGGTACCGGTAAAGCAGAAGAAATAGCTGAGATTGTCAAAATCCACAATGCAGATGTCGTAATTTTCAATCATCAACTCAGGCCGTCACAAGAGCGTAATTTAGAGCGTGTTTGTCAGTGTCGTGTGCTTGATAGAACGACGCTAATTCTTGATATTTTTGCCCAACGTGCACGTACCCATGAGGGTAAGCTGCAGGTTGAATTGGCACAACTTCGCCATATGTCGACTCGATTAATTCGGGGCTGGACCCATCTTGAACGCCAAAAAGGCGGGATTGGTTTACGTGGACCTGGTGAAACCCAACTTGAAACAGATAGACGATTACTTCGTGCCCGAATTCAAAATATCCGTGCGCGTTTAGCTAAAGTAGCAGTGCAACGCGAACAAGGTAGGCGAGCTCGTACTCGTAACGAAATACCTACGGTATCGTTAGTTGGCTATACCAATGCGGGTAAATCTACATTATTTAATCGAATTACGAATTCAGATGTATACGCGGCCGATCAGTTGTTTGCAACGCTTGACCCGACTCTACGTAAGCTTGAATTAGGTGATGTTGGTCCTGTTATCTTGGCTGATACAGTGGGCTTTATTCGTCATTTACCGCACGACTTAGTTGCTGCTTTTAAAGCAACGCTAACTGAAACTCGTGAAGCTGATTTACAGTTACATGTAATTGACGCAGCAGACTCTCGTCTTCAAGAAAATATTGAACAAGTACAATCGGTGCTTAAAGAAATTGAAGCCGATGAAGTACCACAGCTATTAATTTATAATAAAATTGATGCGCTGGATAACGTAAGCCCACGTATTGATCGAGATGACGAAGGCCAACCTATAAGAGTATGGCTTAGCGCTCAGACTGGTGAAGGGTGTGAATTACTTAGTGAGGCTATTAGTGAACTGCTTGCTAAGAAGATGTTTAACGAAACATTATTTCTTACGCCATTGTATGGTCGCCTAAGGGCTGCATTGTTTAGTTTAAATGCAGTACATGAAGAGCGATTTGATGAGCAAGGTAATTGGCTGTTAGATGTTAGAATGCCAATGGTT
Organism: Pseudoalteromonas sp. NZS127_1; assembly: GCF_015864295.1. NCBI lineage: Bacteria > Pseudomonadati > Pseudomonadota > Gammaproteobacteria > Alteromonadales > Pseudoalteromonadaceae > Pseudoalteromonas > Pseudoalteromonas sp. NZS127_1. The sequence continues at coordinate 34,396 of NZ_JADYXO010000018.1, forward strand.
GAGTGGAATCGTTTAATTAAAGAATTTGGTCCTGAAATTGCTGGTTTTATCAACCGTAATTAAAAATTGACGTTTTAATGTCGGTTTTTGTATGAGAAACGCGGTAGATTTGTTAGATTTAACACAATTTCCTAATTTATTTAGATAACAATGGAGTATAGCTATGGCCTGGAATGAACCGGGTAATAATGGCAATGACAAAGATCCGTGGAATAATAAAGGCGGACGTGATCAAGGCCCACCTGATTTAGACGAGGTGTTCCGCAAGTTTAGTAACAAGTTCGGTGGCTTATTTGGCGGGAAAAAATCCGGCAATGGTAGCGGCGGTGGACTTGGCGGAGCCGGTATTTCATTCATACTTATTATCGCCGTTATTGTATGGGCGTTAAGTGGTATTTATACGGTTAAAGAAGCCGAGCGTGGTGTGGTTCTTCAATTTGGTAAATATGACCGAATTGCTGATCCTGGTCTGCGTTGGAAAATGACGTTTATTGAAACGGTAATCCCAGTAGATATTGAAGCAGTTCGTTCATTATCGGCTTCTGGTTTTATGCTTACTGAAGACGAAAACGTAGTGAGCGTTGAGTTTCAGGTGCAATACCGTGTTATTGACCCATACCTTTATGAATTTAGCGTAACTAACGCTGATAGTAGCTTAGAAGAAGCACTAGATAGTGCACTACGTTACGTTGTGGGCCATGCAAAAATGGACCAAGTATTAACTAATGGCCGTGAGGTTGTTCGTCAAAATACATGGGATGAGCTTAATAAGATTATCGAACCATATAACTTAGGTTTAATTGTTACTGACGTGAACTTTAAAGACTCTCGTCCGCCAACTGAAGTTAAAGATGCATTTGATGATGCGATTGCTGCACAAGAAGATGAAGAACGTTTCATTCGTGAAGCAGAAGCATATGCTCGTGAAATTGAACCGCGTGCTCGTGGTCAAGTAACGCGTATGACTCAAGAAGCGGAAGGTTACCAAGAGCGTATTACATTAGAAGCACAAGGTGAAGTAGCTCGTTTTGAAAAGCTACTACCTGAATATCAAGCAGCTAAAGAAGTTACTCGTGAGCGCTTATACATTGATGCAATGGAAGAAGTGTTAGGGAGTAGTTCTAAAATATTGGTTGATGTTAAAGGCGGTAATAACATGCTTTATTTACCACTTGATAAGATCATGGATAAGCAAGGGACAGCAACACGTGTTGCACTTCCAAGCTCTAGTGATATTCAAGATTTACGCAATAAAGTAAATACGTCGCGCAATAGCTCTGTTAATAGTGGCAATGACCGCTTTAACAACGACCGCTTCAATGATGGGAGATAATCATAATGAAAAACTTTAGTTTAGTAATACTATTAGCTGCCATTGTTATGTCTTTCTCATCGGTATTTGTTGTACCTGAAGGGCAAAAAGCAATTGTAATGTTATTTAGTAAAGTACAAAAAGACAGTGACGATCAAGCGATTGTATATGGCCCAGGCCTACAATTTAAGGTGCCATTTTTTAGCCAAGTACGTCGTATTGATGCACGTATTCAAACGCTAGATGGTGCGCCGGATCGCTTTGTTACTAGTGAGAAAAAAGACTTAATTGTTGATTCGTTTGTAAAATGGCGTGTTAATGACTTTAGCGCTTTTTACTTACGTGCCCGTGGCGATAAGCAATATGCTGAAACGCTACTTAAACAAAAAGTAAATAATGGTCTTCGTACAAACTTTGGTACACGTACAATTCGTGAAATTGTATCAGGTGAGCGTAGCGAGTTGATGGAAGAAGCGTTAGTACAAGCTTCTGAAAGTGCACGTGAGCTAGGTATTGAAGTACTAGACGTACGTGTTAAGCAAATCAACCTACCACAAGAAGTGAGTAGCTCTATTTACCAACGTATGCGCGCTGAGCGTACTGCTGTTGCAAAAGAGCATCGTTCTGAAGGTCAGGAAAAAGCCGAGACTATTCGTGCGGGTGTTGACCGTCGTGTAACAGTAATGCTTGCCGATGCAGAGCGTAATGCGCGTTCTGTACGTGGTCAAGGCGATGCTGATGCCGCAGGCATCTATGCAAGCGCGTATAACAAAGACCCTGAGTTCTTTAGTTTTGTGCGTTCGCTTGAGGCTTACAAAAAGACTTTTAAAAATAAGCAAGACGTTATGGTGCTTTCACCAGATAGCGACTTCTTCCAATATATGAAAGGCGCTAAAGCTCAATAGGCTTTACGTTAATTATTTAAAAGTTAAAAAGCCTCGCATTTGCGGGGCTTTTTGTTAAACACAGTCTAGTGCTTTAAATCACTGTTATTTATGTGGTTATTAGCTAATATTTGGATATAACAAATGCGCGCAGAAAAAATAAGCTGAACAGGGGTGATCTTTACTTTAGTTTTCTGGTAAAATCTCGTCCTAATTTTCTCTAAGTGAATTTACGATGGGTAAAAACGTTGTTGTATTAGGCACCCAATGGGGTGACGAAGGAAAGGGTAAGGTAGTTGATCTCCTTACAGACAAAGCATCTTTAGTAGTTCGTTATCAAGGTGGCCACAATGCGGGTCATACTTTAGTTATCGAAGGTGAAAAGACGGTTCTACACCTTATTCCATCGGGTGTATTACGTGACAATGTTAAATGTGTGATTGGTAATGGTGTAGTTTTATCACCAGAAGCGCTAATGAGAGAAATTGGCATGCTTGAAGAACGCGGCGTACCAGTACGTGAGCGTCTTTTAATAAGTGAAGCATGTCCGCTAATCTTGCCTTTCCATGTTGCATTAGATGTAGCCCGCGAAACTGCTCGTGGCGATAAGCCAATTGGTACAACTGGCCGTGGTATCGGTCCTGCGTACGAAGATAAAGTGGCTCGCCGTGGTTTACGCGTAGGCGATTTATTTAATCCTGAATTATTTGCAGCTAAATTAAAAGAAGTTCTTGAATACCATAACTTCACTTTAGTTAACTACTACAAAGTAGACGCTGTAGATTTCCAAAAAACGTTTGATGATGCAATGGCTGTTGCTGATATCTTAAAAGCAATGGTTGTAGATGTAACTGAGCTTTTAGATCAAACGCGTTTAGCAGGCGAAAACATTTTATTTGAAGGTGCACAAGGTACGTTACTTGATATCGATCACGGTACTTACCCTTATGTAACATCTTCAAATACTACAGCTGGTGGCGTTGCTACTGGTGCAGGTTTTGGTCCATTAAACCTTGATTACGTTTTAGGTATTATTAAAGCGTACACTACACGTGTTGGTTCAGGTCCTTTCCCTACAGAGCTTTACGACGGTCTTGAGAAACAAGATCCAGTTGGTAAGCACTTAGGTGATAAAGGCCATGAGTTTGGCGCTACAACAGGTCGACTTCGTCGTACTGGTTGGTTAGATGCAGTGGCTATGCGCCGTGCGGTTCAAATCAACAGTATTTCAGGTTTTTGTTTAACTAAGCTTGATGTTTTAGACGGCTTAGAAACGCTTAAAATCTGTATTGGTTACAAGCTTGAAGATGGCACAGTTACTAACGTAACACCATTAGCAGCTGAAGGTTACGATAAAGTAACGCCAGTATACGAAGAAATGCCAGGTTGGTCAGAAAACACTGTTGGTGTAACGAGTCTTGACGGTTTACCAAAAGCTGCGATTGACTACATCAAGCGTATTGAAGAAATTACGGGTGTTCCAATTGATATTATTTCTACAGGTCCAGACCGCGTAGAAACTATGGTACTTCGCAACCCGTTTGCGTAATTACCATTAGATTAAAAAAAGCTGCCTAGTGCAGCTTTTTTTGTATCTAAAATTCACCTTGGAACGATCTTTGTATATATTTTAATAAGTTTATTTTTATAAGTGGTGAGCATGCGTTTATTTTACCGTAATTGCGTATTAAGGCTTTCATTAATTCCGCTGTCTTTATTTATAGCAACCAACAGCTTAGCTACAGAAAGCCCTGCTGCTGTACCGCTGTATACAGAATCTGAGCTAATTGCGTTAATAAATAAAAATACGCATTTAGCGCGGGTGAAGGCAGATGATTGCCAGTTAGTGCAAGATATAGAAGCACGAGCCAATAAAATGGCATTGCCGTCTTATCAATTTTTATACGGCGATATGCTGGCTTATAACGTGTGCGTGGATCGTAATGTAGAGTTAGGTGTGTATTACATGCGAAAAGCGGCTGAACAAGGCTTAGCGGCAGCGCTAGAGCAGTTAGGGCGTTACTACGACACCGGGCGTTTAGTTCAGCAAGATAAAGCAATGGCAATTACGTATTTGCGTGAAGCGTCGTCGCAAGGCAATTTAAAAGCACAACTACGTTTGGTTAAATTATTTAATGATGGCTATGGCAGCCCGCGTGATTTTGAAGATGCATACCGTTGGCTATTTAATTCTATGGTCGCAGATAAAGCGACTCATAAAAAAATTGAGCGAGCGCTGACTAAGTTAGCGCAAAAAATGCCAGATAGTGTGGTTGCGCGAGCTCGCCTTCCTATTTAATGGCTCTTAAAAAACAAAACCCTAACTTTTTAAGTTAGGGTTTTTCAGTTTTTACAGGTAATAAAAGTGTTTAACTTTCTTCTTTAGCCTTTGTTTGCGGGTCTTTTAAGACCGACATTTTAGGCGGCTGTAATGCAACAACACGCTCGCCTTCTTGCGGCGGTTTTTCCATGTTGATTGTAAACGGTCTTAGCTTAATTGGCGTATCGTCGTCGCTGTCTTTATCACCTTTAAGAATAAACAAAGGGATAGCCTCAGGGTTCATTTCTAGGTATTGCTCCCAGCTAAACTCATCCGAGATACGTGTTGAACTAACCTTACCGCCTTTAGCTATGATACTGCTCAAACGTGCGTATGAGCCTTCGTCGCCAAACAATATTTGTCTAGATAAAAACGTTGCACTGTCTTTATTTGCTTTAGCATGCGACGTTGATGAGCGAAGCGAAAATACATTTTTTTCATTAAGTAAATGCGAAAAGTATTGAACGCCTAGCGCATTATGATGACGGTTTGGCGATAGCGCTAAGACACTGCGAATAGTTGTTAGAGGTAAGTAGCGTTCAGCATGCTCTGATTGCGGGTTACCATAATAACAAGCTAAGCCATCCATACGTGCCATTCTGCAGTTTTCCCATGCAGGATCTGAAAGGTGAACCGGAATATTCTGCTCTTGTAAGCCACGTCCAATTGCACGCGATACATGGTTTGCACCAATAATTAATATTGTGTTTGGCGATGGTTGGCGTACACCTAATAGCTTGGCAACAGGGATGGCTGTTAAGCTTTGCAGCACAACCGTAATGATGATCACCGTAAATATAAGTGGCACCATCTTTTCAGCATCAGCAACGCCAGCTTCCATCATACTTAGTGCAAATACCGACCCAACGGCTGCGGCAACTATACCGCGTGGAGCAATCCAGGCAAGTACCAAGCGAGACTTCATTGGTAAGTCAGTACCAAAGGTCGAAATAGCAATACACAGTGGGCGTGCAACAAAAAGCACAATAGCTAAAAATATAAATACATCGCTGTCGAGCATCATCAAATCAGAAAGCTGTAAACGTGCTGCAAGTAAAATGAACAGCGTTGATATTAATATCATCGACAAGTCTTCTTTAAACTCAAGTACAGAATCTATTTCTAAATCGTCTTGGTTCGCAAGCCAAATACCAAATACAGTTACTGCTAATAAGCCTGATTCATGGCTTAAATAATTTGATACAGAAAAACTAATAAGGACTAGTGCTAAAATTCCAAACTTATGTAATTCAAATGGCAGCCACTCGCGACGCATTAATAGGGTTGTTAGCCAACCTGCAGCAACACCAATACTTAAACCAACACCCAGGGTTTTAACTAAAGCAATAATAGTATGACTAAATACTTCGCCTTGGCCTACAAGCATTACAGCTTCAAATACCAATACAGCAAATAATGCGCCAATTGGGTCTATTACAATACCTTCCCAGCGAAGTATGCGGTCTATGTCTTGTGTTGGACGCATTGAGTTTAATAGCGGTGCTATAACGGTAGGGCCAGTAACAACGAGTACTGCGCCTAGTACCGCAGCAACACGCCAATTGAGCTCAAGCAACCAGTAGGCGCTTAAGCTAATAATAATGCAGGTAGTAAGCATACCGATTGAGCAGAGATTCCTTACAACTTTTCCTATCCCTTTTAATTCTCTGAAATGCAGAGTTAAGGAACCTTCAAATAAAATGATGGCAACGCTTAGTGATACTACTGGAAACAGTAAATCACCTAACAATGCATCAGGGTCTAAAACACCACTAAATGGTCCAAGTAAAAGACCAGTAAGCAATAAAAAAAGAATAGCGGGTACTCTAAAAGCCCACGCGACCCATTGGGCAAGCACAGAGCAAAGTGCGATACCGGCTATGTAAATTGCTGACATAGATTAAGAATTCCTTATTTATGACGATATGTTTAGAAAGTATAACTTTTGTTAATTATTAATACAGGGGTATACACCGGAAACTGAAATATTACTAATCAATTTTAGCTGCTTATAAAAGATTAGTAGGCTTAAATTATTTAGCGAGAACTTAGCCACCTTATTTTGAAGTGTATTAATTGTTTAATTTATTGAATTTTAATAACAATATAAAGGGTATGAGTGTTTCGTATTAACTTAGTTCGAATTTTAACCTTGATTTTAAAGGGGTATTTGGTGTATTATACTTCGTGTTCTAATAATTAGTCATCTAACGAAGTTTATTGAAGATAAAACAGGCTTGTTAATCTTAACGTCATTTTTAATCTTTATAATCATGTGTTAGTGATGCTTCTAGTATTAGAGCATTACAAAATATCATTTGCCGAATTCTTGGTATGGTTTTGCCAAACAAGTTTATTTAATTATTTAAGTAAATAAAGGTTTGAGTTGAACTATTACTTTCAATATTTAGCCCCCCATCGTGGCGGTTAAATCTCGGTCCTTTGGTCTTCACCCTATCTGTTGGTGTATCAGACTTTAGAGGCTCTATGTATGTTGTTAATAAAAAAGCCACACACAGCTTTTTACAGCGATGCATAAACAACACTTTTAAATTTTTTGATTAGTGCTGCTCAATATTATTGGGTTGTTGCTACTTTTACTTAACCTCAAATCTAAGCTTCTTGTTTTAGATATGGTTTTTGCGTGTGTGTAAAAAAGTGTTGCCTAAATGAAAAGAAAAATTCGAAGCTATGTTTTAAACCTAGCTACTTAGTTTTAGCTCGTCTAATTAAGATGAGCGCAGATAAAATGGAAAGTTGAGCATTTATGCAAAAGTTAAATTGGCGACGTATCGTACTTAAAGTAGGTAGTGCATTAATTGCACCAGATCAAGATGGCTGCCGTTCGCGTTACATATTAACCATCGCACAGTTCATTGTTCGTTGTCGTGCCCGTGGAATCGAGGTGATTTTAGTATCATCGGGTTCTGTAGCGGCTGGAGCGCATTTATTCCCATCAGACAAACCTCGCTCTGTGGTGATGAAAAAAGCAATGGCAGCAGCAGGCCAAACAGAAATGATCGCCATGTGGGACCGCTTTTTTGACTTTCCATCTGCGCAACTATTATTAACGCACGGCGATTTACGTGACCGCGAGCGTTACCAAAGTATTCGCGAAACAGTGTTTACTTTGCTTGAGCATGGTGTTTTTCCTATCATTAATGAAAATGATGCTGTAACTACCGACGACTTAAGAGTGGGTGATAACGACAACTTATCAGCAATGGTCGCAGCAGCAGCCGATGCCGATGCTTTATTAATATTCTCAGACGTTGATGGGTTATATGATAAAAACCCTAACTTACATGATGATGCGGTGTTACTGCCTGAAATAAAATCAATTGATGAATCTATTTATGCTATGGCAGGATGTGCTACAAGTGCTGTTGGTACTGGTGGCATGAAAACCAAAATAGAAGCGGCAGAAAAAGCAACGTCACATGGTATCGCGACTTATATTATAAACGGCTTTAAAGAAGAAACATTTACGAAACTGCTAGCTGGGGAAAATCCTGGTAGCGTATTTTTACCGTACGAAAAGCCGATGCAAGATTCTGTACATTGGATGACACACACAGCAAATGAGCAAGGTGAAGTTGTTGTTGATGGATCATTTGATGAATCCCTTGAAGGTGAAAGTGGATGTATTCGCGGTGATGAAATCATGGAAGTCCATGGTGAATTTGCTGTTGGTGATACCATTTTAGTACGTAGTGAAGACGGTACGCGTTTAGCTAAAGCGACCGCAAATTATAGTAGCTGTTTGTTAAACTTTATTGCAGACAACGAACAGAGTGAATTCAGCGAAAAAATGCAGGATTCAATTGGACCAGTTATATCTGAAAAACATATCGCATTATTGGAGAAGTCATGAGTTTAATTACGGACATTTCACGCCAGACAGCTAAAGCTGCCCATACACTTGCTTTACTCGATACCGAGACTAAAAATCAAGTACTAGTTGAAATGGCAGCGGCATTAAGAGAGCAAAAAGCATTTATAATCAAAGAAAACGAAAGTGACCTAAGCGCAGCACGCGACAATAACTTAGCAGCCTCAATGATCGACCGCTTAACGCTAAACGATGAGCGTATTGAAGCAATGGCAGAAGGTATTGAAGTAATCGTAAGCCTGGACGATCCTGTTGGTCAGCTACGTGATATTACAGAGCGTCCAAATGGCATTAAAATTCGTAAAATGCGCGTACCTCTTGGCGTTGTATGTATGATTTACGAAGCACGCCCAAATGTAACAGCAGACGCTGGCGCATTATGTTTTAAATCAGGTAATGGCGTAATTTTACGTGGCGGTAAAGAAGCACTTAAAAGTTCGCAAGCTATCGCAAGTGTAATGCACAGCGTACTTGAAAAGCATAACTTACCAGTATCACTTATTTCAGTGATTCCAGATCCAGATCGTGCACTATTAATGGAATTAATGCAGCAACGTGAAAGCATTGACTTAATAATTCCACGTGGCGGTGAAGGCTTAATTAACTTTGTTACTGAAAACAGTACGATTCCAGTAATTCAGCATTACAAAGGCGTTTGTCATCTATATGTAGATAAAGATGCAGACCTAGAAATTGCGCTTAACTTACTACTTAACGGTAAAACGCAGCGTACCGGTGTTTGTAATGCACTTGAGGGCTTAGTAGTTCATCAAGATGTTGCAGATGAGTTTTTAAATCTGTGCGCAGTTGTATTACGCCAAGAAGGTGTAAAAATAAATGCTGACTGCTTTGCAGCTAAATACTTTGATAATGCAACTGTGTTAGCCGATAACGAATTTGGTGAAGAATATCTAGACCTAGAAATCGCTATTCGCGTTGTACCAAACTTTACGGCAGCGGTTGAACACATTGCACAGTTTGGATCAAACCACACTGAAGTAATTTGCACTAAAAACGCAGCCGCTGCAGAGTTATTCCAGCGTAGTGTCGATGCTTCTGTAGTGATGGTTAATACATCATCTCGCTTTTCTGATGGCTCACAGCTGGGTCTAGGCGCAGAGATTGGTATAGCAACTTCTAAGCTTCATGCATACGGCCCTATGGGACTTGAGTCACTGACTACTGAGAAGTACTTAGTGAATGGTGAAGGCCAAGTTCGCGAGTAACCGCTAAAGCTTAATTTCATTAAAAAGCCGAGTATGGAAATACTCGGCTTTTTTGTTTTTTCAAACTACTCTGTAATTAATTTAATTTTTCAAGCCAGTCGCTTGCAGGTTCAGGCCTGTGTAAATAATAGCCTTGAAGAATAACTTCTGGATATTCTTGCAATAAATCAAAGTGGGACTGGTTCTCTACACCTTCGGCAACTATCTCGAGTTCAAATAAACGGCCTAAGCTTACAATCATATCAATAATCAACTTATCGTTATTATCAGTCGGTGCTTCCAATACAAAAGAACGGTCAATTTTTAGTTCTTGTATGGGTAATTGTTTAAGATAAGTTAAACTCGAATATCCAGTACCAAAGTCATCAATTGATACCCTAATACCTAGCTTCTTGAGAAAGTGAACAGCCTCAATAGCCGCTTCCATGTGATTAAGCAATGTACCTTCAATTATCTCAATAGTGAGTTGCTGAGGATTAATGCTATGTTGCTTTATTTGTTGGCTAATAAAGCTTAAAAAACGCGCTTCATGAAAGTGCCTGCCACTTACATTAATTGATAGGTTTAACTCAGGGTGAGTTTTACTAAGTTGCGTTAATATTTCAAGTGCATTTGAAGTTACCCAGCAATCTAAGTCATAAATTATATCTGACTCTTCGGCTATAGATATAAACTCACCAGGGCTAATGAAGCCTTTTTGAGGATGCTCCCATCTTAATAAAACCTCAGCCCCTTTAAGGGTTTGGCTTCGGTCAAATTGGGATTGTAAATATAGGGATAACTCATTATTTGAGATTGCTTTACGTAAATCTTGTTCTATTTCAAAACGGCGTTTTGCTTGCTCGCCAAACGAAGTATCAAAAAAGGTAACTCTATTACCGCCTTTTTCTTTTGCTTTGTAACAAGCCGCCTCACAGTTACGGATTGTTTCTATAGCACTTTCCCACTGATCTTCCCGAGGAAAAATATACGTGCCAATACTTACTGTTAAGCTAACGTCTTGTTCATCAACGACAAAGGGGTGGTTTACACTTATGATCAGTTCTTGGGCTTTATTTTCAGCCATAGCTTGGGCTCTGATCCTGCCAACGCCTTTTTCAACTGTACACAGTACTGCAAATTCATCACTGCCTAAGCGAGCAATAACATCTTTTTTATTCACCTTAGAATGAATTCGTTTAGTTAATTCTTTTAAAATGTTATCGCCAGCGAGTAGGCCTAATCCATCATTTATTGAGTGGAAGCTGTCTATGTCAATAATATAAATATAGGCATAACTATTTTCGGTACTACAAACCTGAAGTTGCTGCTCCAACTGCTTTAAAAAACCATTTCGGTTGGGCAAACCTGTAAGTTCATCATGCCATGTGAGGTAGTGAATTCTTTCTTGCGTTATCTTAACGCTAGAAATATCACTAAATACACCAATATAGTGCACGTTGGTATCTTGCTCGCCTCTTACCATACTAAGAGTTAATAACTCAGGATAAAGCTCGCCATTTTTTCGTCTGGTTACTAGCTCTCCACTCCAATATCCTGCTTGGTTTGCATGATGCCATACTTGATCAAAGCTAATACTAGGGTGGTTATTTTGTTTAATATCGTGCAACTGCATTTGCAGGGAGTCAGATTCAGAGTAACCTGTAATCCGGCAAAATGAAGGGTTTACGGCAATGATTTTTCCGTTACTGTCGGTAATAACAACGCCATCAGCGGTTCCCGTTAGGGCTTGATAAAATAATTTTTGTTTTGATGAGAGCTCTTTTAATTCTTCTTCTCGCTGGCTTAGCTCTTGTATTAGTGATTCTATTTCAAGTAGCTTGTCGTGCAGGTCAAAGTTTTTTTCGATAAGCCTATCTAGCATGCCTTGAGCGGTAATATGAGTGCGAATGCGTGCTCTAACGAGCGCTAGCTTGTAAGGTTTGTGTATGTAGTCAATTGCGCCCATAGCAAAGCCTTTTTCTTCAGACTCTTCTTCGGTAAGCGCAGTTACAAATATGACGGGGATACCTTTGGTATTTTGTTTCGCTTTGAGTATATTACATACTTCGTAGCCGTCCATGCCAGGCATCATTATGTCTAATAAAATCAAGTCAGGCCGAGTTGACTCAATAAAGATCAAAGCCTGCTCACCACTAGTAGAAATACGTACATCGTAGTCAGTTAAAAGTCCTTCTACTAATACGTGTAAATTACTAGGTTCGTCATCAACAATAAGAATTAAAGGTTTATGTTTTTTCTCTGTGGTTAATCCATTACTGTTTGCGAGGTAATTTGAATGCACTATCTGTCCTTCTCTGCGTTCTTTACAATATTAAATCTAGTTCAGGTTAGTGGTTATGCCTAATTTTTATTATCGTTTCTATACTTATCAATAAGCTCAATTACTAACGCGTAGTTAAAATGATCAATTGCTTCTTTGAGCTTAAATAGAGAGTGGCCTCTCTCATATTGATTCATTTCTAGCTGTCTAATCAAACTGCTAGGTACGGGGCGAGCCGTTAATGCTAATGAGTATATATTATCAATAACTGAGTCTTCGTTTTCTAGTTCATGTTGCTGTATATGTTCTTTTTTAAAGCTGTAAGCTATCAAAAATTGTTTTACAGCAAAAAGTGTAAGTATTAATTGCTCATTAAAATGAGATAAATTAATACTTTTCTTATCTATTAAGCTTTTCTCAACACTTTGCGCACTTTGTTGCAGTAGCTCAAAGCCTAATGTGCCGGCCAAGCCTTTGAGTGTATGTACTAGTCGAATTAAGCTTTCTAACTCTCCATTTTTGATTAATATATCAGCTTTAATCGAAAAGTCATTGTAATCGTTGACAAACTGAGTAAATAATTTAGCTAACAATTCGTCATTGTTTTCTAGGTTTTCTTTTGCTAAAGGCAGGTTTATAGTGCTCAGAGATTCGCTACTTTGCAGATGCTTTTCTATACTTTCGTAAAGCGCATCAAAAATAATCGGTTTTACTAAAAAGTCATCCATACCCGCTCTAAACGCTGCTTTTTTATCATTAGGATCTGCGGCTGCCGTAATGGCAATTATGGGAGTTTTGTAGCCTCGCTCTCTTAATATGCTTGTTGCTTCAAGCCCATCCATAACTGGCATTTGAACATCCATAAAAATAATATCGATGTCATTTATCTCTACTTTATCTAATGCATCATGTCCATTATCAGCAATGATCACGGTCATATCTAATCTTGCTAAAAGGGCGGAGGCTATTTCTTGGTTAATTCTATTATCATCAACAACTAATGCATTAAAACCCGAGAATTTAGGGTGAGGCTTTAATTGCTTTTCTTTAAAATTATTTGGTGAAAGCTTTCTTAAAATTTCAACTTCACTATTTTTATTACCAATAATTATAATGTCTATATTTTCATTTTTTGCAATTGGCTCAGGAGACTCTTCATCGGTAATTAATAAAATCAGTGTCAATTTTTCATTAACGTTTTTATTTTGAGCGTACAGTTGTTGTAAAATAAAGTTATCGTTGAGCTCTTTTTTTTCTATCGACATTATTACAATACTAAATGGGCTACTAGGCTGAGACATTTTTGCAATGGCCCTTAATGGTTCTTGTGTTGTTTCTGTCGTTATATTTATATCACTTAGTAAGTCCATTAATTTTTTAATTTGGTCATTATCAGGGCTAATTAATAAGGCGTGTTTTTTAAGCTTTTGTTGCTCAGATAAAGTAAAGGGTAGAGTAAAGAAAAACTCGCTACCTTGATTAATCGTGCTCCTTACTTGTATATCTCCGCCCAGCAATTTAGTTAATTGTTTGCTTATAGTGAGTCCTAAACCAGTCCCACCATACTTTCTTGTTGTGCTTGAATCACCTTGCGAGAAAGACTGGAATATAATTTTTGATTGCTCTTCAGTCATCCCAATACCCGTGTCTTTTATACTAAAGCGAAGGTTTATTGTTTTTTCGTGTTGAGATGTCGCTTCTATAATTAATGATATTTCACCATGCTCAGTAAACTTAATTGCGTTACCTACACAGTTATTTATTATTTGACTTAAGTGCATTGGGTCGCCAATAAGTTCAAGCCCTGAATCAACGTGTAAAGTAAAGTTTAATAACAAGCCTTTTTGCTTAGCATTTGTTGAGAATAAATTTTGAACGTTAGAAACTATAGTATGTAAGGTAAAAGGGATTTGCTCTAACTGAACTTTTTCCGATTCTAGTTTAGAAAAATCCAGAATATTATTTAAAATCTGCAATAAATTTTGAGCACTTGAAAAAGCTTTATCTGCGTAGTGTTTTTGCCTTGAGGGAAGCTCGCTGCTTTGTAAGAGTTGCAACATACCTAATATGCCATTCATTGGGGTGCGAAGTTCATGACTCATATTGGCTACAAAATCTATTTTTGTTTTATTGGCTTTATCAGTTTGCTCCATAGCACTCGTCAGGTCGGCATTCATTGCTTCCATTTGGGAATTTAATACGCGGGTTTCATTGAGTAGCTCTTTGGTTTGCTTATTTTTTAAATATAAAGCGTTGGCTGCTTTTATTACCGACGCTATTTCAGTTTGATTTTGGCTGGTATTTGAAATGGTTACTGGCTTTTCGTTATTCATGTCTTTAAGTAATAAAGTGAGCTGGGTAATCGGTTTTATAACCGATCTAAAAATAAAATAGCTTAATAATAAAATGATTAACATAATTAAAACGGCAAATATATTTGCCTGTTCTGTATTTTTTGTTAAGTGGCTACTTAGTAGCTCTTCTGTTTCGGTTAGTTTATTTTTTTCTATATTTTTAATTTCATTAGTTAAATACAGCAATTCGTTTTCTATGCCTGTAAGCACTACATTTACAGAAAAAGTGTAGCTACGGGTGAGTAATACAAGTTGGTTATAAGCTTGTTTTAAGCTTGTTGTTTTATTGGAGAGGGATTCATTTATTACAGAGGTGCTCGTTAGTTTTTTATGTAAGTGATTTAAGTTTTGTTTTACATTTTGTGCTTCATCAAAATTAGGTTTATAGAGATAGCTTATAATTGCGTGTTTTAAATTACTTATTGTGAGTAAAACATCGTTAAAAATAACTTTATTATCATTGTTTGAAGACCCTTCTAAATCACTAATTGTTACCTGTAGGTCATCAATAGGCTGTTTGAACTGAGTAGTGTAAAGGTGTTCGCGTTTTTGTCTGTTTACGACAACTTGGCCAAATGTATCTTGGTAATTATTTAGATACTCGCCAAGGCGTATTAGTGAGTTTTGATACTCAGGGGTCTGGTTTTGAGTGTTTGTTTTTAGCTGCTCGAGATTTAGATTTGCCTTATTTAAATAAAAATTAAATTTGGTAATCGTATTTTCATTTGCATTGTCAATAAATGAAACTGCATGCCCTTGCAGGGAAATAATATCGTTTTCTAAGTGATTCACAGCTTCACTTTGAATAAGCGCGTTATGCTGCGACTTTTGCAAGTTAAGTAAGGACGTTTGCGAATAGTTAAACAAATAGCTTTGTAAAAGAAGTAATCCAATCAGCGAACACAAAGCTAATATTATTTTTGATTTAATTGAATTTATTATCATTATCGGCTAATCAACTCATACCATTTTTGTAGACTGTAGTCATAGGTTGGCATAACTGTATTCCATACTGCTACATTGCTAAAGCGTTTATAGTAACTACCACCATTACGTTGCGCACCAGCTTTAATAGCTACGTCGCCATTTGTATTTAATAAGTCTATGTTTGTTGCTTTTCCACCGTACCAGTAATCCCATTCGGCCGGCGATAAGAGTAGTTTAGAGCGTTGTGGGTTACTAATGTAATAACCTTGGCGAGCAATAAATGCACCAGGCCAGCCTGAAAGCCACCAATTCATATAATCGTAAGCTGCATCTTTTACGCTACTTTGTGTTTGTGACGATAAACACATAACACCATGCCAGCCTCGGTAGCCTTCTTTTGGCGCGGCAAAACGAATATTAATATTTTGGCTGTTTAACGCAGAGACGGCAGGCGAAAACATACTTTCTATATGGGCTCGCTTACTTCTCATAAATTCAATCGACTCAGGAACCGAGTTCCAATAGCCACTAAAGTGACCTTGGCGTTTAAAGTCGAGTAATATACTAAACAATCTATCAAGTTCTGGGCGAGTCATCGCACCTATATTTTTAAATTTTATAAGCCCTTTACTTTGCGCTGCTAGGGCTAGGTCAAAGAGTCCAATGGTAGGCGCATTTACGATAGCTACTTTACCTCTGTTCTCGTCATCAAGCAGCCAACTCCAGCTTTCGGTTTCGTATGCTATACCGGGCTTAATAAAATCGGTGTTGTAACCAAAAGAGTCAACATTATGCACATAAGGTAAAAAGCTAATATGATCGCTTTCTTGTGAGCTTAATGTGCCATCGGGTTGAGCATTTAATAATTTATAGGGAGCATCACCTGCACCAATACTTGCAGTTTCGGTTAGTTTTCCCGTTTTAGTAAGTGGATTTATCTCGTTAAAGTAGGTGAGTCGTTTTTTTTCTATTGGCTGTATAGAACCTGCATCCCAAAGCACATTAATGCTGTTTGACCATTGTTCGTATAAATCAAAGGAGCTAGGGTCCATTGATGCCTTTTGCAAAACAGCAGCGCTGCCTGCGGGAGTAAATTCTATATTAATACCCAAGTCACTCATCGCTTGTTTGCGGATAGCCTCTTGGAGTGTTACATGCGTACCAAGCACTCTTAATGTGACTTTTTTTCGAGCAAAAACATAAGGCGCATGTGTTATTGCACCAGCTGTTAAACCTATTGCAGCTAGCTTTTTTAGCGTTGAACGCTTAGGTATGTCCATGTTAAGCCTAAAGTACTAATGTGTGACATTATGTATAGCTAAGAACTTGTAAAGACACAAGTTGAATGGATAAATTTAAAATTATATAAAATGAAAAACTAGAATAGTAGGGTATCAAAAAATAATAAAAACAATGGAAAAATAGAAGAGTAGAGCGAATTTGAAAAGGAGTAGGAAAGTGGTGGAGCTAAGCAGGATCGAACTGCTGACCTCCTGCGTGCAAGGCAGGCGCTCTCCCAGCTGAGCTATAGCCCCACATTCCTAAATTACATATAATGTAACTGCTTGACTGCTGAGTTCCAAGCGGGAAGAACTTTAAGTTTTTTTATAAATTTGGTCAAGTATTTTTTCGTAAATTTTCACTGTTTACGTCAATTTTTGTTAGACTCGGCTTAATTCAAAACTAAAACGATAAAAAACAATGAAAAAATGTGTTCTAGCGCTTATGGTTTTACTCGCTGGCTGTGCCTCAAATGATGAGCCGCCTTTTGAAATAAATAATAAACAGTTTCACGAAAAGCAAGATGAGCAAGGCAATAAGCTTTTTGCTTATGTTGTTTCGGTAAAAGCTAAGCATCGTGAAAACTTTAACCTAGACCGTGCTCCTAACAATAGACCAAGCCGTGGTGAGGTTAAGCAGTATATAGAGAAAGAGCATTTTGAAGAGTCGAGCATTCTGAAGTTGCAGCTAGAAGATCAAGCAGTTGAATTATTAAATCAAGAGCTAAAAGAGCGTGAGTATTGCGATAACAAACATGAAGTTAATGATGTTTTATGGCGAGATTTGAGCGTACAGCTAAGAGGACGTTGCTTGTAATATGTTGGCTGATAAAACTAAGTTAGCAGAGCTTTTAGTGGACCTAAATATTACTTACGATGCAATAGAACATCCGCCGCTACATACTAGCTTAGCGGCTGATGAGTTTATGATTGAGCGCCCAGGTACTCGTCTTAAAAACCTATTTTTACGCGATAACGAAGGCAAGCGACACTTTTTAGTTATTACAGCGCACAATAAGCAACTCGATTTAAAGGCACTATCAAAGCAACAAGGGCTTTCGCGTTTAGGGTTT
The DNA here is from genome assembly GCF_015864295.1 of Pseudoalteromonas sp. NZS127_1. Classification (NCBI taxonomy): domain Bacteria; kingdom Pseudomonadati; phylum Pseudomonadota; class Gammaproteobacteria; order Alteromonadales; family Pseudoalteromonadaceae; genus Pseudoalteromonas; species Pseudoalteromonas sp. NZS127_1. The sequence continues at coordinate 51,927 of NZ_JADYXO010000018.1, forward strand.
GCATCGAGTGAACGCTTAGCAACGTATTTAAAAGTGGCTCCTGGGTGTGTATCTATGTTGGCTCTTTTAAATGATAAGCAAAACGAAGTGAGCTTATGGGTCGATCAAGATATTTGGGGTGGTAATTTGTTTCATTGTCATCCGTTTGAAAACACCCAAACATGGTTGCTTAGTAAAGCTGATTTAGAAACATTTTTTAATCACACAAAGCATCAACCGCGCGTTGTATTTTTACCCTCAAAATAAGCCCACATAATTAACGATAAACCGCATAAGCAAACCGCGAGCAGCGTAAACATAAACGCTGTTTGCCCATGATGTTGGTATACCACACCGGGTAATAACGACCCCAATGCCCCACCACTGTAATAAAACGATACATATCCGCCATTGGTTACGCTTGGCGGGGCTTTACTTATTTTATTAACGAGCGGTGCGGCAGTTGAGTGAATCACAAACATAGCGCCACAAAACAAAGTAAATGCGATTAAAAATAAGCTAAGCTGGTGGCTCATTAATAAAATAATACTCACACTATAAAAACTAAATACCGCAGTTAATAAATGCCAAGGCGAAGGGACTTTTTTAAGTAACCAAGGTGCAGCAATCGAGGCGAGGGCACCAACTAAATAACCACTGTAAACTAAACCTATGTCACGAGTATTGGTAATTAAAAACGTGTTTTGTAATATAAACGGTAAGTAATTAAGTAGTGCAGCAAAGCAAAAAAACATACAAAAAACGGCACCGTACACTTTAAGGATAGCCCCTTCTTTAAGCTGTTTAATGTAGTCCAGTGGTGAAAGCTGAGACTTTGTTGCTGGGTTCGAAAATTGAGAATGTTTGATTGTTAAAGCTAAAAAAATAAGCATAAAAGCAATTACGTAATAAAAGCTCTGCCAATTCCATAAGTCGCTAAACAAAGCTGCGAGCACACGACCAAAGTAACCACCAACTATACTGCTACCAATATATAGGGTCATGTTTTTTTGAAGTGTATCAGCGCTATAACTCATACCTATATAGCTAGTCATTGCTGTTAAAGCTGCGGGGAGCGTTAGACCTTGTAAAAATCTGACTAATAATAAAAGCTCAAAGCTAGGTACATAAATAAAAAGTAAGCAGCTAAGGCCTAAAAGCACCATTGCAATACGTAATATAAGTAATGGATTTATTTTTGCTAAAAATAAACCATAAACGAGCGGGGCAATGGCTAAGGGCAGCATAGTTGCAGTCATTAAGCTGCCAGCTACCGCAGGTGCTACATTAAATTCGCTCGCAAAAAGGCTAAGTAGGGGTTGCGGTGCATAAAGCACAAAAAATATAAATACCGAGCAAACGAGTAGATGAGGTAAACGCATTATATGGCTTGTGCATTTGCTGATTGGTTGCGTGGCATTGTATTAAAAATTGTTTTTAATTCATAATTAAAACCATAGTCATTGCGCTATATCATGGTTTGTTTTAACTAGTTTGCTAGATTAATGTCGATAGCGCTGTTATTTGAACTCGTTGGTGATTAAAATAGCGATAATATTAGTTTTTAGTGGAACAAAGCCATGGGTTCATTACAAGACCAATTGCTTCAAGCAGGATTAACAACATCGCATAATGCTAAAGTTGCTAAATCAGAAAAGCGTAAGCAACAAAAAAAGCAAAAGAAAGGGGCTACTAGCAACCCAAGTGATCTGCAAAAGCATATTCAACAAACCAAGCTAGAGCAGCAAAAAAAAGCTGAAGAGCTTAACCAAACACGCCAAGTAAGCTTAAAGCAGCGCGAGCAAGAAGCGCGTGTTAAACAAATTTTAGAGCACCACAACCAAGACGCTATTCGTGGTGAGCGCACATTTAATTTTACTTATCAAAATAAAGTAAAAAATATCGACGTAAACGAGAAAACGCAAAAAGCGTTATCGGGCGGTCGTTTAGCTATTTGTGTACTAGAAGGGCAATTTTACGTATTAGACGACGAACCAGCACGCAAAGTGGCTGAAGTTGACGAAAAGTATATTGTTTTTCATGTAGAGCCAGAAAACAAACCAAAAGATGAAGATGACCCGTACGCAGACTTTGAAGTACCAGATGATATAGTGTGGTAATAGTCCATTAAGGGTAAGCTCATTTTTATTTGCTAAAGTATATAAAAGTGAGACAGAAACGAGTTAGCGGTTTTTGGTTAAGTTGATCGTCTAGCGTCGTTTCGTACGTATGCTTTTTATTTGATTGTTTACTACAATCAATAGAACAGTTTTTCTAACCGTCAAAAAAGAAGAGTAAATACAATGAGCAAGATGAAAACACTACTATTAGGCGCGGGCATTACTTTAGCCGCAAGCTTCTCGTTTAATGCAGCTGCTGCCGATGGCGCTGCACTCTATACCGCTAAAAATTGTCAAACTTGTCATGGCGCTGAAGGTAAAGCACCAATTATGGGTATGTACCCTAAACTAAACGGTCAAAACAAAGATTATTTAGTAGCGCAAATGAAAGATATTAAGTCAGGTGCACGTAATAACGGTATGACCATGGCTATGAAAGCAATGGTTGCAACGGTAACTGATGAAGAGTTTGAAGCAATTGCAGATTACCTAGCTAACGTAAAATAATTTACGCAGTTATACCATTTTAATACAATTGGTATTTTAGTTTTACAAACAGCCACACAATAGTGTGGCTGTTTTGTTTGGTGTTTGCTATAAAATAGAGACTGCTTTAGACTTCTAAACATCTGTTCGTACAGGTTAATAATGTACGTTTTTAAAAGGCTTATTATGTTTGATTTACCCCAACTCGATTTAAAAAATAAAGTATCGGCACAAGAGTGGCAACTGCGTATTGATTTAGCTGCGTGTTACAGACTGGTAGAGCACTTTCGTTGGGGGGATTTGATCTATACGCATTTATCAGCACGTTTGCCTGGCACCGATCATTACTTAGTGAATGCCTTTGGTTTAACCTTTGATGAAGTAACTGCGTCTAATTTAGTAAAGGTCGACTTAGACGGTAACATTATTGACGATACGCCATTTAGTATTAATCCTGCTGGTTTTACTATTCACAGTGCGATTCATGAGGTACGCGAAGACGCTCATTGTGTTATTCACCTTCATACCAAAGAAACAATCGCAGTCGCTACACAAAAAAATGGTTTATTACCGCTTAGCCAATATTCAATGTTTTCACTGCCATCACTTTCTTATCATGGCTACGAAGGGCTTGCAGTAAACGACGACGAGCGAAAAGTGCTGCAAGATGATTTGGGCAGTACTAACCATATGTTATTGGTAAACCACGGTGGCTTAACGGTAGGCCCAACGGTAGGCGATGCGTTTATGCGCTTTTATGATTTACAGCGAGCGTGTGAAATTCAATTAGCGCTACAATCAAGCTTGCAAGAGGTGATTGAAGTACCGCAACCTATAATCGACAATATTTATAATCAAGCAAACGTAGTACACAGCGGCAGCACTGGCGGGCAACTTGCGTGGCCTGCGATGTTACGTAAAGCGTATCGACTTGACCCTAGTTTTGCAAAATAACCCATAGCGGTTAATAAGGAATTTTAATGAAAGTAAATCGCGTTGAAGTATTTGATATTCACTGTCCTGATAGACCTTCTTGGACGCCAGTATTTGTACGTATTCATACAGATGAAGGCATTAGTGGTGTTGGCGAAGCCGGTCTTGCTTACGATTTAGGTCATAGTGCTGCAGCGGCTATGATAAAGGAAATGGCAGATGCTTTTTTAATTGGTCACGACCCATTTCAAACAGAAAAGTTATGGTCACGTATGTTGCGTGAAAGCTTTTGGGGCTTAGGCGGCGGACCTGTTGTATATGCCGCAATGAGCGCAATAGACACCGCTCTTTGGGATATTAAAGGAAAAGCGCTTGGTTTACCGGTCTATCAATTACTAGGCGGTAAAGTTAACGACAAGCTACGTACATACGCATCGCAATTACAGTTTGACTGGGATAGCGAATTTAAAGCGCTAGTACAGCCACAAGAGTATGCAGAAGCTGCTTTAAAGGCAATAGCTGAAGGTTACGACGCAGTAAAAGTAGACCCAATTCAGTATGATAAAGACGGCAATACTTATTACGACCGTACAAAAATAATCTCACGTACTGAAATGAAGCTATACCGTGCACGTATGCAAGCTATTCGCGAAGCGGTAGGCGACGAAGTTGATATTATTTTTGAATGCCATAGCTTACCTGGCGTTACAACGGCTATTCAGTTAGGTGAAATTGCAGAAGAGTTTGACTGTATGTACTTTGAAGAGCCAGTTAACTATTTAAACCATTCATTACACGCAAAAGTAGCTGATAAAGTATCAGTGCCTATTGCTGGTGGTGAGCGTCTGTATAATCGTTGGGGTGTACGTCCGTATTTAGAAGATCAAAGTATTGATGTACTACAACCGGATATTGGTTTGTGTGGTGGTTTTACCGAAACTAAAAAAGTATGTGACTACGCAGATATTTTTGATGTGCGTATTCAAGCTCACGTATGTGGTGGTCCGGTTGCAACAGCAGCATCACTACACTTAGAGACCGCTATCCCTAACTTTTTGATTCATGAGCATCATACTTATGCGATTAAAAAGTGGAACCGCGAGTTATGTTTACAAGACCCACAACCTAAAAATGGTTTCTTTGAAGTGTCAGAAGAACCTGGATTGGGTATTGAATTAAACGATGAGATTGTTATGCGTTCTCAACGCGTAGAAATAAAATAATAGCCTTTTAACCTAACTTTAGGTCATACATTAAAAAGCCGGTAAGTGATTAGTCACTTACCGGCTTTTACTCGTTTGGGGGGAGGTAAAGCTTGTTATAACTCGTTGATTTTACATTCCACGTCTTTAAGTTCAATAGTTGCTTTACTATCAAGGTGGCGTATATAGCATTGCTTGCCTTTAATCATCAATTCAAACTGATCGGGTGTATTGCGACTTTGCGTGTCGATAATATTATTACCATCTACATTGCTAAGGGTTACTGTGCTGCTGGTAGTAAATACATCATCAGCTAATTGAGTCTCTTGCATATGTACAAGTATTTTAATTGCTTTGCTAACCGCTGTTTTATTTGGCTTTGCCAGTAGAGCATGTTGCAGCTTAGGTGTCGGGTCTGGATTTTGAGATATGCAGCCATTGAGAAGAAGCGCTGAAAATACAACGATTAGTAAAAAGTACATTTTCATAAATTGGCCGTATTATCATAAAAAGAGAGTTTAATATAACTAGTTTTACTTACACTTGGTAGTAGTGCTTAGCGTTTGTATAGCTAAGGTCATGCCATGTCTTATTGTTTGAGCATAACGCCTTATGGCAGTGCCATAGATTGTTGTAGCTTGTATTTATTTGGCACACAGGGAAGTTGCTAGCAAACATAATACGCTGCTGGCCAAAGTGATTAAAAAGAAAACTAAAACACGCGGCTTGTTGCTCGCTGGTGAGTTGTAGTAATTCAAAACCAGAGAATTTAATTGCTATGTTGTCATGCTGAGCAAGTAACTCAACACCTTGTCGCCAATCATTTAAATTACTTGGCAACCCTGCATGATTAATTATAATTTGAAGCTGCGGTAGCTGCTTAGCGTAGTAAGCCACTCGTTTGGTTATTTCGCTATTTTCAATATCAAACTGAGCTTCAAAATGCAGTTGGGTATCTGATAATATTGTTAGGTTTTTAAAACTATTAGCATCTAATAAACGCTTTGCGTCAGTACCTTCGGTTATATCTCTAATGCCACACAAACTCAGATGAGTTAAAGCTTCTAACGAGTTTATAAACTGATCAGCCGATGAGTCAATTTGGTTGTAACTAATAGCCTTAAATGAAAGGCTTTTTAAATGCGAGTCTAGCCAGTTTAGCTCGTTAATAGGGGAGGTGTTATCAAACCCTGCTTCTATATGAACAAGCCCTACTAGCTCAAAGTCAGTACTTTTAACAAGTTGCTGTGCACTTACTGGCTGTTTTATTTTTTCTAAATTTGGCCACGCTGGTGGGTTAGCGCCTTGTAGCCATGAGTATTGACCTTCTACTAAATTAAAAAAGTGTACGTGTGGGTCAATAATTTTTAGGCTCATTGCAGATTACTCATTGGGCAGTATTCATTGCGCTGTGTAACCACCATCAATACTTTGTAGGCTGCCAGTAATAAAGCTGGCATCGTCGCTTGCTAAAAAGCTCACAAGGGCGGCAACCTCGTCGGCTTGACCTAATCGGTTAAGCGGTTGCAGACTTGCTTCCTCGGCAACTATTTCAGCTTTGTTTGCGCCACTTTTTGCGCAGTACGCATCTATCGCGTTATGAAATAGCGGGGTTTCTATTGTGCCAGGGCATACCGCATTTGCTCTAATATTAAAACCCGCATAATCAAGCGCTGTTGTTTTAGCCATTGAGGCAAGGGCATGTTTTGTTAGGTTATACGCAAAAGAGTTTTGCTTACCTATAATTGCTTGATCGGAAGCGACTAATATAATAGCGCCGCCATTTTGCGCTTTCATGCTTGGCAATACGCTTTGTATTGCGGCATAAGCGCCTTTAACATTAAGCGCAAAAAGTGCATCGAGAGTTTGCTCGTCGGTGCTTTCTATATTTGCGCTTAAGTGTTTTCCAGCATTAGAAACAAGTACATCAATACGTTTGCTTTGTTCACAGATAGCGTTGATACAGCTTTGTACCGCCGATACATCACTTACATCACACTGATGAAATATACCGATTTCGCTCAGCTCTATATCAAGGTTATGTACTTCATAGCCATTGTTTAGCAAACGCTTAACTACGGCTAAGCCAATACCTTTTGTACCACCTGTAACGACTGCAACTTTAGACATACTTACTTCCTTTATTGCTAACTAGTGAGAGTGACCACAGCCGCCTTCAGCGTGCACATGTCCGTGAGAAACTTCTTCACTTGTTGCTTCACGTACCGATATAACTTCAACGTCAAACGTTAGCGTTTTACCAGCAAATGGGTGGTTTAAATCACAATCTGCGTTAAAACGACCAACCTTAACAATAGTAACCTGATGACGACCTTGGTTAGAGCTAACCATTGCTGTCATACCAGGTTTCCATACTTTAACATCGCCTTGTAGATGCTTAAGCGGAATACGCTGAATTAAGTCATCAACACGCTCGCCGTATGATTCACTTGGCTCTAGAGTTACACTAAATTTTTCGCCAGCTTCTTTGCCTTCAAGTGCTTTTTCTAAACCAGGAAGCATGCCTTCGCTGCCATGAATGTAAGTAAGTGGCGCTTCGTTTGTGCTACTTTCAATTTGCTCGCCCGCTTCGCTAAGGGTGTAATGAAATTCAACTGCTGAATTTTTGCTAATTTGCATGCTTGTCTCTTAAAATAATAACTATGTTAGGGCGCAATTTTACGCGAAATATACTTGTTTATAAACTTAACGTGGCTGATTTAGTGTTTTTTGTAAATTTAGCAGAAAATCTTTTTTTGTTGGGGCTGCTTTTTGCTTTTCAGCCTGTGGTATAAACAGTACTAATTGAGTACCAGGCTTTAAAATGCTCGATGCAGAGAGTTTGTTCCATTTTGCCAAGTCGCTATGGGGTACATCGTAAAGCTGACTTATACTCCAAAGGCTATCGCCCGACTTAACTTCGTAATCTATTTCAATGGTGGGAATCGCAATCTCTTGGTGTTCTAAATAAGGGCTAATTTTGTAATCAACTGTTAATGTGCTTGGCAGGGTTTTAGGTTGTCCAACTAATAACTTTTCTCCAACGCCTATTAAATTATTATTTTTGTTATTAAGTTGTTTTAAAGCTTTTACCGACATACTAAAACGTCTAGCAATACCGTAAAGCGTGTCGTTTTGTTTAACGATGTACTCTCCAGCAAAGTTTGATTTAAAAAACTGACTTTTTAATAAGGCCTCTTGCCCTATAGGCAGCAGTAAAGTATGCGGCCCGTTAGGTGAGCTTTGATTTTTTAAATATCCCTGATTAATCGCGTGTAACTGCTTTGAACCTATACCAGAGAGCTTAGCGATGACTGAAAAGTCGAACTGCTGGCCTATATTCATCTGTGTTGTAAATGGCTTATATGCAAGCTTTGGGCATTTAATGCCCTTTTGTGGGTGCTTAACTAAATAGCTTAAAGCGAGTAACTTGGGTACGTAGTCGGCAGTTTCTTTTGGCAGACTGAGTGACCAGTAATCGGTGCTTTTACCGCGTTTTTTGTTTTTTTCGATTGCGCGTTTAACGCGGCCCTCACCACTGTTATAAGCAGCCAAAGCATGTAGCCAATTACCATCAAAGCGTTTATGTAAGTAGCTTAAGTAATCAAGTGCAGCATCGGTTGAAGCAAGTACGTCTTGGCGACCGTCGTACCATTGGTCTGACTTAACTCCAAAGTGATGCGCTGTTGCGCCAACTAACTGCCAAACACCAACAGCTTGCTGTGATGAGGCTATCGTTGGTCTAAAATCGCTTTCTACAAATGGTAGTAAAGCGAGCTCCATAGGTAGTTGCTTTTGCTCAATTTTTTTTACGATATGATACAGGTAAGGCGCTGCGCGTTTACTCACAGTTTGTAAGTAGTTAGGTTGCTTTGCGTACCAGCTGATACGCTTTTTTAACGCGCGATTTTGATAAACCGTAAAGTGTAGATTGTTGGCTATATGCACCCACAGATCGGTGGTTTTTGGTGGGCGCTTTTTTACGATTGTTTTTTTGAATTGAAGTGGCGTAACGTGCTCACTAACTTGGGGCGTTTGAGCTACTTCATCATCAATATCATAAGTATAGTCAGGCTCAAAATGAGTAAATATTTGTGGAGCTTCTTGTGGTTCTTGCTCCGTTGATTGACAACCAAATAACAAAATACCCAAACAACATAAAACCAAACTGCGCATAGTGATCACTTTTGTGAATTCCTTTTATTATTTTAACACAATCCGTTGTGTTGAGTTATTCTGCGCTTTTTGCGCGATTTAGGCCAGCTTGTAAAAAGAAGTTGCTCGATTTTATATTAAGCGCTTCTTGTTTATAAGGCTCAATAACTGATTCAGGAAACGACAGCATTAACTGCTCAATACTTTGATCTTTATTGTTTTTAACGTGCTCTGTTATGGCTGTTAAAAATGATAGAGGCTGTTTCAGCTGCTCTTTTGTTAATGTACCGCCGTGCCCAGGTAAAATAATAGTGAGCTTTTCGTCGTTAATATATTGCTTAAGCAACGTTTGCCAACTTTTAAGTTCACCGTGTCCAGGGTAAGGAAGCCAGTCAACGATATCGCCACCAATCAGCACACTGCCATTATTAGTAGTAATAGTTAAATCACCGTTAGTATGGGCTTGCTGCGGCTCAATGGTTATCTCAAAACTACCAAGGTCGATAGTTTTATGATTATCGATTATTATTTTTGGTTCGCCAAGTTGATATTCTTGCCAGCGAAAAAGTCGTTTTTTTGCAAGCTCTAACTTATTTCGCCATTTAGCTTGCTCTTCTTTGGGCACATTCGCTAATCGTTGGTAGCTCAGCTCAATGCTCTTTTCATACGTGTCTAGCTTGTCGGTATATGCTGTTTGATAAAGGTTAAAATTTTTATTTACCTGCTGATGAACAATGAGCTTGGCATCAGGATAAAAATTTTGCATAACCGCCATACCTAGCAAGTGATCGTCATGGTAGTGGGTAGCCACTAAATAGCATAAGGGTGTTTTAAGGCGGTTCTTTAAATCTTCAGCAAGTTGTTCAACTGCAGCAAAATTGGCGCTCGTATCAACAAGTAGGGCACATTTCTCGCCTTCAATTAACATTTGGTTAGAGTCGTAAAAGCGAAGCTTGTCTTGTTGCTTTAAAAACTGAATATGAGGGTTTATTGTATTCCAAGTGACGGCAGCATAGGTGCTAGGTACTATTGATAATAAAGTGCATGCTAATAGTAAGTGCTTACATGAAGAGGCTATGTTTGAAAGTTTTAACTTCATTTATTATCTCTACGCTGATGTTTAATTACTTTAATAATAAACAAAAAGCGCAGTATGCGCTTTTTATTTTTGGTGTTTGGGGTCATTTGCCAAATGCTGACTGAGTTTATCAATCATTTGGTCTTGATGCTGTTGCTCAACTGTAGCCTGTGTTTTTGCTTCTAGCAATTCGTGGCTTAAGTTTAATGCTGCCATTAGTAGGGCTTTTTGATCGTTTCTAACGGTTGAGCGTTGCTTCATTTGCTCAACTAAGTCATTTAGATTTTTAGCTGCTGCTATTAATGCATCTTCCTGCCCTTCAGGGCAAGCAAATTGCTGCTCTTTACCTAGCAACTCAACAGTGACCCGCTGGTTTTGCAGCTCAGACATTAGCTAGCCTGTTGTGCGCTTTGTAACTTATCAAGAAGACCAGATAAAGTAGTGCTGGCATCTTTTTGCTTTTCTTCATTTTCTAAAGCTTCAAGTTGTAGCAATTCGTTGTCATCGCTTAGTTTAGTGTTCTGTTCTTTTAAAGTAACAACATCTGTTTGTAATTGGTTATTACGTTCGATTAAAGAATCGATCAGTTGTTCGAGTTGTTGAAGAGTAGTGTTATTCATAAAGGCGCTCATATAACTGTAATTAATGTCATGCAAATGTAAAGCAAAGTGTGTTGATTTGCCAGCATTTACGGTGGTTTTAGCTGATTTTTCTTTTGCGTTAAGGGATAATTCAGCATATGGGCTTTTTCATTCAGAAATGGTTCACTTAAACACTCTCTTATCTTGGTGTAAGTTGCCAAAGCCTAGTGCTTATGGTTCACTTACGATATTAAATTGCGTATGGCGAAAATAAATAATGCTTAGTTACAGACACTCATTTCATGCGGGTAATCCTGCCGATGTACTTAAACACTTAGTACTGGCACAAGTGCTAAATTATCAAACAATTAAAGATAAACCGCTTGATTATATAGACACACATTCAGGTGCTGGCTTTTTTGAACTTGCAGCTGCCGATGCGCAAAAAACGCAAGAGTATCAAGATGGTATTGAAAAACTTTGGCATCATAAAAGTGAGCATGCTGAGCTTAATGAATACATTGAATTAATTAAGTCATTTAACGACACTGACGAACTTGCGTTTTATCCAGGTTCACCAAAAATTGCAGAGCACTACTTACGCCGCCAAGATAAGGGTTGGTTTTTTGAACTGCACCCGCGCGATTTATTATTACTTGAAGAAAACATGCAAGGTAAGCGATCTATTCGTGTACGTGGAGAGGATGGTTTTGCAGGCTTAGTTGGTTTGTTACCACCAGCATCTCGCAGAGCGTGTGTATTAATTGATCCTCCATACGAAATTAAAGATGACTACGAAACGGTTGTAAAAACCTTAGTTAAAGCTCATCAGCGCTTTGCTACAGGTACTTACATGATTTGGTATCCGGTTGTTGATAGAGAACGCATTGATAATATGGAGCAGGGCTTAATTGATTCAGGAATGCGCAACATTCAGTTATTTGAATTAGGCACTGAAGCCGATACTGATGTACACGGTATGACAGCATCGGGCATGATTGTAATTAATCCTCCATGGAAGCTAAAGCAAACAATGGATGCAATAATGCCTGAGCTTGTTGGTTTGTTAAGTGAGCCAAGTGGTTTTTACCGAAGTGAACAACTCGTTGATGAGTAACTTTAAATAGCGCTTATAACGAATAATAAAATGCCCAGCTTTGCTGGGCATTTTATTTAAAATCAATACGAATGTGTTAGGTAATATTTATATAAGGGAGCTAAATATTAATTAAAATAAACCGCACTAAAAGTAGCAAGTGTATTACCGCGACTGTTTTTAAGTTTTAGTGATTCACCTGTTATTTCCCACTTTGAAGTTTTGCTAAGTACGTCAGACATAGCCGCTTCTTGGCTCATATTATCCGAGCACATCTTTTTTGTACTTGCTAGCTGACTAAGTGTAATTGTTTGCTGCTCGGTACTATAGCTTCCGCTAAAATTATTACAGCCTAAAAAGCCATTAACGCGGTGGTCTTTATTGAACTGAATGAATGGTTCTTTAGTTGTAACATTCACAGTTTGAGCATTTATTGTTATTGCTTTCCAGTAAGTATTTGTGATTGTTACATCGGGTTTTTGAGTCGACACTTTTGAAAGCTCAATTTTATAGGGGGTAGTTAACTGTGATTCTGCAAACGGGTCATGATTTGTTGTACTTGTGTAAAGCACTTTGTCTTTATTTATAATTCTGGCGCTTAGGCTATAGCGATGTTTATCGCTAATTTTGCTGGCATCATAAATTAGCTCAACGGTAAATGGCGGGGCTTGGGTTACATCAATCACTTCTTGTGTGATTATATCGGCTTTTACTTCCATTGGAAAGCGTAACTATTAATTGCGAGCCAGGGCGAAGCATACTGCGATCTTTGTAGCTAGCTTGGATAGTAAGGCTGGTTATTGCTTCTGCAATTTCTGTGTTTTCAGTCGATTTAGTTTGCTCACCGCAGCCAGTTACTGCAAAAGCGCTAAGCGCCAATAAGCCAATCCCTGCAACTGCTTTTTTACGCGAAGATACTGCTTGATGCTTTTCCATGTTGGTTATCCTTACTCAATATTATGTCCTTAGTGTATTACCTAGTTACTTAATCATTCCTTAACTTATTTTAAACATAAAAAAAGGCGCATTAGCGCCTTTAATAATTAAAAACAAACGATTATTTTTTAACAAACTTAGTTAAAATAACAATGCGCTGGCCGTCAACTCGCCCTTCAATATGTTCAGGGTTGCTGGTTAGGCCAATATTACGAACAGCTGTTCCACGTTTAGCGGTAAGGCTACTGCCTTTAACGTCTAAGTCTTTAATTAGGGTAACAGTATCGCCTGCTTGAAGAACTACACCGTTGCTATCTACATGCTTTAAATCGTCATCTTCGGCAAGTGCTTTTTTAGCCCAGGTTAGCGTGTCTTCTTCAAGGTAAATCATGTCTAGCGCATCTTGTGCCCAGCTATTATCAGGCGCTAAACGCGAAAGCATTCTGTAAGCTACAACTTGTACTGCAGGAGTTTGGCTCCACATGCTATCGTTTAAACAGTGCCAATGTGTAGGCGTTATTTCGCTGTTATTCTCGATTTGATCTTTACATGTTTGACACGTGTAAATACATTTATCTGAGTGGGTTTCAGTTACCGGTGGTACTTCATAAACAGATAAGTTCTCGGTGGCTGCACACAATTCACATTGATTATTACTACGTTCGATTAAGGCTTTTTCAATACTCATGGGGCTCTTTCTGATTCTGGTCGAGTTAACATTTGCTGCTATTATACTCCAAAACACGAGCTCTGCGCCATTAGTCCCTTAATTTTGTGTGGGTATATTACTCATATACTTATCTTCAATACTTTTTATATATCCTTGAGCATGAAGGTTTTTAATTGCTAGGTTTATTTGGGGCAATAATTCTTTATGTTTGCTTAATAAACGAATTCTTAAAAAACCATGGGAATGCTGTGCGCCAAAGGCAATGTTTATCTCTAATTGCTTTGCCCAATAGAGCGCAGTTAACTTACCTACTAGTGCAGCTTCTACACGGTTTCTTGAGAGAGCGGTCATAAGTTCTTTCTCGGATGGAAAGTCAACGCGCTCAAAGGTGTTGTCATTAAAGTAATAGTAACCTAGTACTGTTCCTATATATTTGCCCTTTAAGCTATCGGCGCTTTGCCAGTTCTGGGCATTTTGAGGCAAGGTAACAATCATTTCTGTGGCATAAATAAGGGGCTCTGAAAAAACATAGCGAGAGTCATTTCTCTCATCCTTTGGGAGCCATTCTAATGAAATAACATCAAAATCGATTATTTCATCTTGTAAATATTTGGTAATACGCTTTGTGGGTAGGTCGATATGAGAAGCTGCAATATTTGCATCATCGAGTGCTTTTTCAATAATTTCGGGTAATACACCAGGCTTTTCTGGATCATTTGTATAATATGGATAATGACTACCTGACGCGCTAACATTGTATTTGAGGGGAGTAGGGTTAATGCTGGCATAGCTAAAAAATACAAATAGCAGAAGGCTCAGTACTAATAACCGAATAAAGTTAGCCAAATCTCTACCTTTTATATTAATATTTTTATATTAGTGTTGTGTAATTTTAACATTTTTGCAATGACGACTATGTTTATCTTATGCGAGTTGCATTAAAGTACACATATTATTGGCTGTTTTGCCATCTCTTATTTATAGGTTTAGAGCCAAGTGAAATTAAATAACATACCTGATGAGGTACAAAAAATAACTCAGTTTGTCGCGCGGCAACCTATTTTTGATATAGACCAGAATGTTTTCTCGTACGAACTGCTTTATCGAGACTCAGCCAACAATGCGTTTCCTGTGGGCACTTCTGATGTGCATGCGACAAGCCGCCTGTTTTTTAATGCATTAATGTTGGTAGGTTTAGATAGACTTACCGCGCATCATTTAGCTTTTATAAACTTGTCATCAGAAACTATTCTCGATAACTTTCCCAAACTTTTATTGCCAGAAAATAGTGTTATTGAAATAGTAGAGCGCACGGGCAATATTCCTGCGGTTGCTGAGCGTGTGCAAGAACTTAAAAAAGAAGGGTATGTTTTTGCACTTGATGATTACGATGGCGATCCAAAATGGGAGCCACTATTAGCACATGTTGATTACATAAAAATTGAGATAGATGATCCGGTTATTAAAACCAATATGCGCATTAAAAAAATAAAACGCGCAAATCCACATGCAAAAATAATTGTTGAACGAATAGAGACGCATGAACAATTTAATATATTAAAATTGGCAGGCTGTGATTTATTTCAGGGGTTCTTTTTCTCTCGCCCAGAAATGATTACGTATAAAGGTGTAGAGCCTTCAAAGTTAACTGTTTTTGATCTATTGCGTTTTACAGCAAAACAAAAACTTTGCTTTAAAGAAGTTCATCAACGAGTGGCCAGAGATGTAGCCATAACAGCCAGGGTTTTAAAGCTGGCTAACGCGCGTTCAGGAAAAGCAAATTTAGTTATTACTTCTATTTCACAAGCGGTTATTTATTTAGGTGAAGATACAATAAGGCAATTTGTTCGTGTATTAGCAATTAGTGAGTTGGGGGTCGAAAAACCAAGCGAATTAACTAAGCTTGCTTTAACGCGGGCACAATTTATGTCGCTTATTTTAGAGCAAAATAATAAAGAGCTGACCGAGCAAGGGTATCTAGTGGGTTTGTTCTCGGTGCTTGATGCTATTTTAGATGCTGATTTAAAAGACATAGTTAAAGAGTTTACCTTAGATGCAGCTATATCTGATGCGTTACTATTAGAGAGCGGCATTTTAGGAAACTGTTTATCGCTTATAAAAGAATTTGAATTAGATAATGTAGATGAAGCTATGGTCCATTTGGCCAACATAAACTCAGAGCTACACATTGGCGATATATTTAATTTTTTACTGGATGCTGTTTTATACAGTGACGACATTATTGAGGCAATAGCAGAATAAATATGCGTAATTGGTTGTCGGTTATAAGTGTAGTGGTTGCTCTTTGTTTATTGTTTCCTGGTATTACAAAACCAGTATTAACAATAGAGGGCAACATAGATAAATCAAAACTAGCGCAAGCGGGTATTGAAATGCTGGCTGAAGAGGGCGATGGTCGAACTCGCAGTATGCTAATGATGTTCTCGAACATGCTAGGGCTTGATAAGTTAGAAGGTGAGATTAGCGCCTATAACAAAACACAAAGTATTTTAGGCACAGTTAAAGAGCTTGCTAGCAATAATAATTTATTTGTAGCCGCTTTAGTGGGGTTGTTTTCTATTGTTATTCCAAGCTTGAAGCTGCTATTACAATTGCTTTATTGTTGCCTACCTTCGAATGGGTTTAAGCAAAAGCTCGGTCTGGTTATTTGTGCATTAAGTAAGTGGAGCATGGTTGATGTATTTGTTATTGCATTAATAGTGACTTACTTAGCAGGTAACGCCCATGGTAAAAGTGGTGAGCTACTTGTTATGAATGCACAATTTGGTGAAGGGTTTTGGTATTTTAGCGCATATTGTATATTTGCAATTATCGCGAGTAACTTAATTAAAACACCTGATAAACCGCAGTCTACATAATTAAAGTATTTGTGGTTGCCGTTAGGTTACCTTACAATCATTTTAAAGTTTATTAAAAGGCATAATGTTGCAACGTTTTTACTCTAGTTTACTCATGATAACTTTACTGCTCACTTTTGTGGGTCAGGCAGTTGCGTCTGTAGCTATGGTATGCGAAATGCCACATATGCCAACTAAAACAGCAATGCATGCCCAAATGCCAATGACACAAAGTAGTGATGCAACAGCTGTCGCTAGCATGTCTGAAAATATGATGCAGATGGATTGTTGCGACGACGAAAGTACGCCACAAAATGACTGTAAATGCCCTATGAGTGGCTGCGCTGCTAACTCAATGCTTAATGTTGATACTTTATTTAGCGTTACTTTACTTGAATCTGAAAAAGTAAATGTACGTGTATTTACTACACAAATTAGTATACCTCGTTCACTCTATCGCCCTCCTATGTCTGCTTAATAGCAGGATAGGTGTAATATCAATTTTATTGAAAACATGCTCATTCTAGCGAGTTAAATTACTCTCTAACTGCGTTAAAAATTACTTATATAAAGCAACTATACTGCGTAATTTTTTCCTTGTTATAGAGCTATTTCCCTACCGCAATAATAGATCATTAATTCAATGCAATTGATATAAAAGGTTTTTGTAAAACTCCTAAACACCTTTTTTGCTTCCTAATTTAAGATTTTCTTTTATTTTTAGATGGAGCAGATGATGAACCACGCTGTAAGTATTAAAGTCGTATTATGTAGTGTTGTGTTATTTAGCACCGCTGTGAATGCGCAAAACAATCAAAATAACCTAAATACCGAAATACTAAAGCAAACTAGTAATGAGCAAACGCTTAGCTTAACGCAAGCGCTTAATTATGCGCTAACGCATGAGCCATGGCTAAAAGCGAGTGGCTACCAAGAAGATGCAGCAATAGCGCAAAGCATTGCTGCAGGCACCTTACCCGATCCTGTTTTAACGGTTGGCTTACTCAACTTACCTACTAACGGTTATGCGTTTGATCAAGAAGGGATGACGCAGCTTAAAGTTGATTTGAGCCAAAAGTTTAGCCGAGGGAATAGTTTAGCGCTTAGACAAAAAGCATTAGCACAGTCTGCTCAACAATACCCTTGGCAGCGCGCCGATCGCTTAGCACAAGTAAAAGCAATTGTGATTGAGTCGTGGTTAAACGCGTATCGTGCTCAGCGAAGTATTGCTTTAATTGAGCAAGATAAAGGGCTATTTACTCAACTTATTGACATTACCGAAGCAAGCTACGCAAGCACCTTAGGTAAAACACGTCAGCAAGATATTATTCGTGCGCAATTAGAGCTCACCCGTCTTGAAGATAAGCTGGTTATGCTTGAGCAGCAATTTGAAAGTGCTAAAAACCGTTTAGCACAGTGGTTACCTATGAATATGCTTATGCAGCCTTTAAATACTGAGTTTACTAAAACCACAGGGCTGGTTGATTTTGCGAGCCTTGAATTTGATGAGCTAATACAGTTGCTTATGGTGCATCCCGCAATTATTGCGATAGATAAAACCGTAACGGCAAAGCAAACCGAAGTTGCGCTCGCTAAGCAAAGCTACAAACCTCAAATGGGCGTTAATGTGGGTTATGGTTACCGAGATGATACCCCGATGGGTGAGTCGCGAGCTGATTTACTCTCTGTGGGGTTTAGTATTGATTTGCCATTGTTTACTGATAACAGACAAGATCAACAGGTTAAATCGGCTATTGCTAGTGCAGAAGCTACTAAAACACAAAAGCTGGTGGCGCTTCAAAAACTCAAAGGCATGTACTTTAAGGAGTTTAGCCAACTCGCTCGTTTGCAAAAACGCGATGCGCTTTATCAAAATACGTTATTACCGCAAATGTCAGAGCAATCTCAGGCAACACTAAATGCTTATACACGCGACGACGGAGATTTTTCTGACGTGATGCGCGCGCGCATTAGTGAACTTAACGCCAAAATTGATGCACTGAATATTCAAGTAGATCAACATATTATTACCGCCCGCCTTAATTATTATGCAAGTAGCTTAGACCCCCAAGTAATGAGCGAGCAAACTGGAGAATTACACAATGAATACTAATTTAAAGTTACTTGTTGCCGCCTTAGTTGGCGCAGGCGCCTTTGGGTTAATAGGCGGCTTAGTAATGCAGTTTTTACCTAGCAACTCGGCAATGAATGAACAACAAAGCGCTGACAAACAGCCCTTATATTGGGTAGCCCCTATGGATAGTAATTACAGGCGTGACGCGCCAGGGCTTTCGCCAATGGGAATGGATTTAGTACCTGTGTATGAAAACGCTAGCAACGCTCAGGATGGACCAGGTGCTGTAACTATTTCGCCTGCAGTAGTTAATAACTTTGGTGTAAGAACTGCCAAAGTGCAGCTTAAAACACTTCACAGCGATATAAATACTGTGGGTTATGTGCAATATAACCAAGACCAACTTATTCACATTCATCCGCGTGTAGAAGGCTGGATTGAAAGTTTATATGTTAAAGCACAAGGCGCAGAAGTTAAAGCCGGTGAGCCTTTATATACATTGTATTCACCACAATTGGTGAACGCACAGGAAGAGCTTTTATTGGCAGTTAATCGTAATAATACCGTGTTAATTCGCGCTGCAAAGGCGCGTTTAGAGTCGTTAAATGTGTCTGATGGATTTATCGAGCGCTTACAAAAAAATAAAAAGATAATGCAAAATATTACTTTTTACGCAAAGCAAAATGGTGTGGTAGATGAGCTAACAGTACGAGAAGGCTTTTACGTTAAACCAGGCACATCAATGATGAGTATTGCCCAGCTTGATGAAATTTGGGTAGAGGCAGAAGTGTTCGAGCGCCAATCAGAACAAGTGAGCGTTGGTTTGCCCGTTACAATGACGCTTGATTACTTAAAAGGTCAAAAGTGGGAAGGTAAGGTTGATTATATTTACCCCGCGCTTGATGCTAAAAACCGGACTCTGCGTGTAAGGCTTAGGTTTGAAAATGTAGATCATCGGTTAAAACCAAATATGTTTGCACAAGTGAGCATTCACGCTAAAGCGAGTAAGGCGCAATTTACAGTCCCTAAAGAAGCGGTAATCCGCACGCAGCATCAAAACCGTGTGGTTATTGCATTAGGTGAGGGGCGTTTTAAATCGGTAGAAGTTGAAGTTGGGCAAATTAATAGTAATGAAGCGGTCATTTTGTCAGGTGTAATGACAGGTGACACGGTAGTTACTTCAGCGCAATTTTTAATAGACTCTGAATCGAGTAAAAGCTCCGACTTTAAACGAATGGAAATGCCTAGTTCTAGTATTAGCTCAGGTATGAGTTCTGTTTCAGGCTCGAATATGAACATGGATATGCAGCCACAAAACGCCACGATTAACGGCACTATTAATGCCATAGATATACAAAATCGCATTATTAATATTAGCCGAGAAGCCATTGAAAAATGGAATCGAGAACCCGCCACAATGGACTTTGTATTAGCGCCAGATATTGATATTAGTCAGTTTGAAAATGCCCAGTATATTAATTTTACTTTTAGCATTATTAACGATGAATTTGTAATTACTAAAGCGCAAAACGCAGAGCCGATTGATCATTCTACTATGCAACATAGTTCTCACTAGGAGCCATTATGATAACTGCCATTATTCGCTGGTCTGTTAGCAATCGCTTTTTTGTGTTGTTGCTTACATTAATTTTACTGGGTGGAGGATTGTTTGCGGTAAAAAATACTCCCGTGGATGCCTTGCCTGACTTATCTGATGTTCAGGTCATTATAAAAACCACTTATCCGGGGCAAGCGCCGCAAGTAGTGCAAGACCAAGTTACATTTCCGCTCACCACAGCAATGCTTTCTGTGCCGGGTGCACAAACTGTAAGGGGTTTTTCGTTTTTTGGTGACTCGTACGTTTACGTTATTTTTGACGAAAAAACCGATTTGTATTGGGCGCGTAGCCGAGTACAAGAATACCTAAGCCAAGTAGCAAGTAGATTACCCGATAGCGCTACGCCAGAGCTTGGCCCTGATGCAACCGGCGTAGGTTGGATTTATTTATACGCACTAGTTGATAAAACAAATAAACACGATATTAGTCAGCTACGAAGCTTACAAGATTGGTTTTTAAAGTTTGAGCTACAAACTGTGCCCGGTGTATCTGAAGTGGCTGCTGTTGGTGGCATGGTTAAGCAATATCAAGTCAATGTAGAGCCTGATAAATTACGCGCATATGGTATTCCGCTTAGTCTCATTCAAACGGCTATTCAACAAGGCAACCAAGAGATGGGCGCCTCAGTAGTTGAAATGGCTGAAGCAGAATACATGGTAACAAGCACCGGCTACATTAAGAGTGTTACCGACTTGGAAGCCATTCCGCTTGGCGTAAACGCTAATGGTACTGCGCTGCAATTGCGTGATGTAGCTGATATTCGAGTCGGACCGCAAATGCGCCGTGGTGTAGCAGAGCTAAATGGCGAAGGTGAGGTAACCGGCGGCATTGTTATTATGCGCTATGGCGAAAATGCACAAAAAACCATTGAGCTCGTAAAAGCAAAATTAGAATCGCTTAAAAAGGGATTGCCAGAGGGTGTTGAAATAGTCCCTGTGTACGATCGCTCCAACTTAATAAATAACGCGGTAGATAATTTAACAAGTAAGCTAATTGAAGAGCTTATTGTAGTTGCCTTAGTGTGTGTGGTGTTTTTGTTTCATGTGCGCTCATCGCTGGTGGCGATTATTACGTTACCGCTTGGGATTTTAACGGCATTTATAATTATGTATTGGCAGGGGATTAACGCCAATATTATGTCTTTAGGAGGAATTGCAATAGCCATAGGGGCAATGACTGACGGTGCTATCGTCATGATTGAAAATATGCATAAACATATGGAAAAAACGCCCCTTACCAACGAAAACCGCTGGGAAGTTGTGGCTAAATCGGCGAGTGAAGTGGGTCCTGCATTATTTTTTAGTTTATTAATTATTACCGTCAGCTTTATGCCGGTATTTATTTTAGAAGCGCAAGAAGGACGTATGTTTGCGCCACTCGCTTACACTAAAACCTATGCTATGGCAGCGTCTGCTGGGCTTGCGATTACCTTAGTGCCGGTATTAATGGGTTACTTTATTAGAGGTAAAGTCATTTCGGAGCAAAAAAATCCAGTTAACCGATTACTCGTCGCAGCGTATCGTCCACTACTTAACTGGGTGCTTAAATTTCCAAAAATGACATTGGTACTCGCGGTGGTTGTTTCTGTTATTGGCTTTTACCCGGTAAATAAAATAGGCAGTGAATTTATTCCGCCACTCGATGAGGGCGATTTAATGTATATGCCCACAACGTATCCTGGTTTATCGGTAGGTAAAGCGCGCGAAATACTACAGCAAACCGACAAGTTAATTGCCACAGTACCCGAGGTTAAAACAGTATTTGGTAAAGTTGGGCGAGCAGAAACTGCAACAGATCCTGCGCCGCTTACAATGATAGAGACGTTTATTCAGTTAAAACCAAAAGACGAATGGCGCGAGGGTATGACTCTTGAAAAACTTAAAAAAGAACTCGACGGTTTGGTTAAGTTTCCAGGGCTAACTAATGCGTGGGTAATGCCAATTAAAACACGCATTGATATGCTCGCAACCGGTATTAAAACTCCCGTGGGCATTAAAGTTGCGGGACCAAAGTTGAGTGAAATTCAAAAAATTGGTCAGCAAATAGAAGTGCTATTAAAAGATGTGCAAGGCACCGCATCGGTTTACTCAGAGCGAGTAGCCGGTGGACGTTATATAAAAGTAGATATAAATCGTGAAAAAGCCGCGCGTTATAGCTTAAACATTAGCGACGTACAGCAAGTTGTATCTACTGCAATAGGTGGTACAAACGTAACACAAACGGTAGAAGGGCAAGAGCGTTATCCTGTTAATTTACGTTATCCGCAAGCATACAGAGACTCGCCAGAAGAGTTAATGCTGTTACCTATTGTAACTCCTACAGGGCAGCGTATAGCACTTGGTGATGTAGCCGATGTATTTATTGAAGATGGACCGCCTGGTATAAAAAGCGAAAATGCACGTTTAAACGGTTGGAGTTTTATTGATATAGATGGCGTTGATATTGGTACTTACGTTGAGCACGCTCAGCAAGTGCTCGATAAAGACCTAATACTACCTGCTGGCTACTCAATTACGTGGGCTGGGCAGTATGAATACATGCAGCGCGCTAAAGAAAAACTGACTTATGTATTACCACTTACATTAGCGATTATTATTGTATTGCTTTACCTTAATTTTAGAAGCTTTGCTGAGGTCACTATTATTATGGCTACGTTGCCACTGGCAATGATTGGTGGCGTATGGCTAATGTATTTAGAGGGCTTTAACTTTTCAGTTGCAGTAGGTGTAGGCTTTATTGCCTTAGCCGGTGTTGCGGTAGAAATAGGGGTCATTATGTTGGTGTATTTAAACCAAGCCTATCAAGAAAAGTGCCTCGAAGCAGAGCAAGCCGGAAAACCGCTTAGCTTAGTGCAATTACAGCAAGCTATCATTGAAGGAGCAGGGCTTCGAGTACGCCCGGTTATGATGACTGTCGCGACAATTATTATCGGTTTATTACCTGTACTTTATGGCACGGGCACCGGAAGCGAAGTAATGAGCCGAATAGCAGCGCCTATGGTTGGCGGTATGGGCAGTGCAATTGTACTCACCTTACTTGTTATTCCTGCGGTTTACCTACTATGGCGCAAACAAGGACTTAAATAATATAAAACAACAAGACTATAGAGCAATGCTGTTACTACCCATGCATTGCTCTATAAAAATTACCTATAATTTGTAAGTTGTTCTATTAAATAGCTAGTTATTACTAATATTTAAATTAACTAACTGTTTTTAAATAGCTTTTTAATTGGCACGCTTTACGCAGTGTATTACCTATACAGTCAACTAAGTAAGGAATGCACATGCAAGTTAAAACAATTAAAGAGGTATACGATTGGACCGTTTTGTTTCATACGCAAATGGCGGCTAATTTTTATAGCGTAAAGGATTTACTCGATGAACATAATGCAATGCTGGTGGACTACTACCTAAATTACGAAAAAAAACTCGCCGAAGATTTAGTCGGGTTTAAAGCGATAACCGAAATAAATACGCTCGATACGTACAGTTATGAATACTTTGCTAAAAATCCTGAGCTAATTACTTTTGAAGACATTAGTAAAGATCAGCAATTCGATGAAGAAGTCATTCAAGGGTATTTAGCACAGCAACATCAAAAAGTGATTGAGTTATATGAATACTTACTTGAACGCGCCGAAACCGAAAGTGGGCAAGAAAAGCTTCAACAAATACTAGAGCTTGAAAAGCAAGGTATAAAGCAAATGATGCAAAGTACTAATCGTCATATGGATATGTAGCTTTATAAAAGAGCGGGATTACTGAGTTTATCTCGCTCTTATTAGCTTTAAGGTGATTATTTAAAATAGCTGATGCTTGCATCGGCTTATTTTATGTCTGCGTTAAATAATCTGCAGAGCATTTTGATGGACTAAAATGGTATGCGTGTCAGTTGTATGGCACGCATAAATGGAGGTTAAACTTCTTCCGTATCTACAATCAAATCACTTGTAATTGATTCCAATGCTTCAATAACTTCGTCTTTATCCATACCATTTGGCAGAGTAACGGTAGCAACAGCGCTAAAAATAGGCACTCCCCAATTAGGTGCGCTTTGTTGTCTTGAATTTAAGTGAGTAATATTAGCGCCTTTATGACGTATTATACTTGCCAGTTCTTGAACAATACCAGGACGGTCGTTACCTGTTATAACTAGATTAATTTGCTCTAGTGTTGATGGTTCAATCTCTGTGTTTCCGGTTTCAATACGAACGTCTAATTTAGGTAACTTATTTAAAGCACTTTGTAATGATTGAAAATGCTCCTCAGCAACTTCAAGTTGAATAATACCTGCAAAATGACCTAATAAATGGCTTAAGTTACTACTAAGCCAGTTGCCATGATTTTGTAATACGACTGATGAGATGCTCTCTACTAAACCAGGGCGATCTTTCCCTAAAATAGTTATAACCAACTGCTTCATAAATAATTCTCTTTTTAAGCCCAAAGAAAGTAAATGCATAGGCATTAAGTATGTTGTCTAATTTAAATTGTGTGTTGTTGCACTTTTTATAAATCTTTGATTATAAATTAAAAAAATGAATATAGTTGTGTTGACTATACGCAGTATTAATAGTCATTATTATTTACTAAGTACTCTTTTAGTATTGACCTCGATAAATACTTTGTCCAATTATTTTATAATTTAGTTCACTTATAAATCACCTATTTGAAGCTAATTTAGACTTTTCCCTCGTTAGTTTTATTTAAAGCTGTTTTAGAGTGCTTATTATTACTGCTGTAACATTACTGTCATCTTGATGAAATATAATTTATGCAACGTTAAGATTTAAGGGTGTTTTGATGACTTCAAATCCGAATAAGCCGACTTTTAATACGGATCGAAGCCGTCTATTTAAAGATCGGTTTGCCAAGTTTGGCATAACCGCAGGTGGGATAATGGTATTGGTAGCACTGCTATTAATATTCTTTTACCTTCTTTATGTAGTACAGCCAATTTTTGAATCAGCAAAAGTAGAAAAACGCGATAGCTTTCATGTTGCTAATTCACAGCAAATAGCAGGCTTAGGTGTAGAAGAGCAAACTGAAGTTGCTTATTTACTCAGTCAGCAAGGTCAGGTTGATTTTTACAGTGTGCAAGATGGCAGCTTTGGTAAAAAGCTTAAAACATTAAACGCCGAGCTACCAAGTGATGCAACAAGCTTTGCAACAAGCGCGCCTTTTCAAGGGCATTATGCGTTTGGTTTAGAAGATGGCACCGTAATGGTTGTTGCACCTAAATTTTTAGTTACCTTTCCAAATAACGAGCGTAAATTAACACCTCGCTTAGGTTTTCCTCTAGGGGAAATGGCTTTAGAAGTAGATGAACAAGGTGCAGCTATTAAACGCTTTGCATTTAGTCACTATGAAGACAAAACAGCGGTTGTAGCTCTTACAGAAGATAAGCGTGTATTATTTAGCAGCTTTATTGCTGAAGAGAATATGTTTACCGGTGAAGTAGAGTGGGTTGTTGAGCGTACAGAACTTGATGTTAATGGACGTGTAGACGAATTATTAATGTCGCCAGATACAACACGTACTTTTGTACGTTCTGCTAATCAAGTGTATGTATACGATACGCGTGACCCAAGTGATGTAGAGCAAATTCAGTTGCTTTCGGCTAACGAAGAAAATGCAAATATTGTATCTGCACAACTGCTAGCGGGCGCAAACTCACTCATGCTTGCTAATGATAACGGTGAGGTTTCGCAGTGGTTTGAAGTAAACACTGACACAGGCCGTGAATATCAAAAAATTCGCTCATTTGAAACAACTAAGCAAAGTAAATTAAATGTATTTACTGAGTTTTACCGTCGTACTTTTTTTACTACCGGCAATAATGGTGAGCTAGGCGTGTACTACACAACCAGCGAAGCAAAACTTTGGCAGGGGAAAGTAAGTGAAGGCGCAATAGAAAACTTTGCAATTGCACCACGTTCAAATGCTGCGTTAATTTTAGCGGATAATAAGCTAACAGTATTAGACATTCATAACGAGCACCCAGAAGTTACGTGGTCAGCACTTTGGCAAGAAGTGTGGTACGAAGGTTACCCAGAGCCAGGTTATATTTGGCAGTCAACATCAGCCAGTGACGACTTTGAATCTAAGTTTTCACTTGTGCCAATTTCGTTCGGTACATTAAAAGCAGCACTTTATGCGATGTTGTTTGCTGTACCAATCGCGCTTTCGGCGGCTATTTACACGGCATACTTTATGTCGAGCAAATTACGTAAAGTGGTTAAGCCTACCGTTGAAATAATGGAAGCATTACCAACCGTTATTTTAGGTTTTTTAGCGGGTCTTTGGTTAGCCCCATTAATAGAAGAGCACTTACCTGCCATTGTTGGGTTACTCATATTATTACCTTTAGGTATGTTAGCGACAGGTTTAGCCTGGACTAAATTACCAACAAAAATACGCCATAGAATTCCTGATGGTTCGCATTCAATCATCCTTATTCCGGTCGTTTTACTTATTGGTTGGTTTTCGTTTGCTATGAGCGAATTTGTTGAACTTTGGATGTTTGACGGCAATGTACGTCAGTACTTAACAAATGAGCTAGGTATGACATTCGATCAACGTAACTCGCTTGTTGTAGGTATTGCGATGGGTTTTGCGGTTATTCCTACTATATTCTCAATTGCAGAAGACGCGGTATTTAGTGTTCCAAAGCATTTATCAAATGGCTCATTAGCATTAGGTGCGACGCAGTGGCAAACACTAATACGTGTTGTATTACTAACAGCAAGTCCAGGTATTTTCTCTGCGGTAATGATGGGACTTGGCCGAGCAGTTGGTGAAACCATGATTGTACTTATGGCAACCGGTAATACACCGATTATGGATTGGAGCATTTTCCAAGGTATGCGTACGCTTGCAGCAAATATTGCAGTTGAAATGCCAGAGTCAGAAGTAGGTAGTTCGCACTATAGAATATTATTCTTAGCAGCCTTTGTATTATTCATATTCACATTCATTTTTAACACAGTCGCTGAGTTTGTTCGCCAGCAACTGCGTGAAAAATACAGCTCAATGTAAGCGGAGAGACATGACATGGTAAAGCAGTGGTTTAAGTCTGGTTCTCCTTGGATTTGGATGACCGGTGGTGCAGTGAGCATCAGTTTGATTTCAGTTTTAGGCTTATTGGCAATGATAGCCTGGAAAGGGTTAAGCTTTTTCTGGCCTTCAGAAGTTGTACAGTTTGAACTTGAAGGGTCGATTGCAAAGCAAACCGTTATTGGCGAAGTTTACGATCGTGAATTAGTACCAAAAACGCGTTTAGCCGCGACAGGTATTGATGTTAGCGGGTTTGAAAAAGAAGAAATAGAGCGCTTACTTATTAAAACAGGTAACCGCGAATATGTAGATTTAGATTTTCGTTGGATATTAGAAACCGACATAACAAATAAAACAGCACCAGCGGCGCTTGCAGTATTTGAGCGTAGTAAAAACGGTAACTTTTATGGTTATGTGCAAAACGTTATTAAAGACGGTCAACCGGTTAATGGCGATAAAATAGAAGCGCTACATGAGCTTGTAGAGCGTGCGGTTGATTTAAATGACGAAGCACTTGATTTGCAAAATGGTGACATTGGGCATATTAACTACGCACTTGAACGCTTACGTTTAAAAGAAAAAGGCTACTTACTTGATAACGCTCTCACTGATGAGCGTGTTGCTGAGCTTGCTCAAGCACGTGCTGAATTACGTGCAGAGTATGGTGTACTTGAAAAAGATTTATTTGCACTACGCAAACAAGCTAAACGTGACCACGTAACTGTAAAAGATATGCGCGGTGAAGTTGTTACAATTCCTATGTATCAAGTACTTGATGTTTGGTTTCCAAACGATATGGGCTTTTTTGCAAAGCTAGGCCACTACTTTGTGCAACTAGGTAAGTTTGTATCCGATGATCCACGTGAAGCAAATACAGAAGGCGGTGTTTTCCCTGCTATATTTGGTACTGTATTTATGGTTATGCTGATGGCTGTAATTGTGACGCCGTTTGGCGTTGTTGCTGCAATTTACTTACACGAGTACGCCGCAAAAAATGCAATCACTAAAATGATTCGTATCGCAGTGATTAACTTGGCCGGTGTTCCTTCAATTGTATACGGTGTATTTGGCCTCGGCTTTTTTGTATACATGTTAGGTGGTAGCTTAGACCAATTATTTTATCCAGAATCGTCGCCAACGCCAGTATTTGGTACGCCAGGTGTAATGTGGTCGGCATTAACGCTCGCTATACTAACGCTGCCAGTTGTTATTGTATCGACTGAAGAAGGTTTATCTCGTATTCCAAGTACCGTACGTGATGGTTCACTAGCGCTTGGCGCAACAAAAGTTGAAACGTTATGGCGCATAATTATTCCAATGGCAAGCCCTGCAATTATGACAGGTTTAATACTGGCAGTTGCGCGTGCTGCAGGTGAAGTTGCACCGTTAATGCTAGTAGGCGTTGTAAAAATGGCTCCTACATTACCACTTGATGGCAACTTCCCATATTTTCACTTAGATAGAAAGTTCATGCACTTAGGCTTTCATATATACGATGTTGGCTTCCAAAGCCCTAATGTTGAAGCGGCACGCCCGCTGGTATACGCAACGGCTTTTTTATTGGTGTCGGTGATTATTACCCTAAACATAACGGCCATTGGTATACGTAACCATTTACGTGAAAAGTACAGATCGCTTGAACACTAATTAGTAAAGATTTTATAGGTAACAAAAATGATTACAGTCGCTCCAAAAGTAAACCAAGCTAATATAGGCCAGAAGTTAGACCTAGAAAATTTAACGGATGACCAAAAAGCGCTAGAGATTAAAGATCTCGATCTTTACTACGGTGATAAGCAAGCGCTTAATAAAGTAAATATGAACATTCCAAAAGGCCAAGTAACTGCGTTTATTGGACCATCGGGCTGTGGTAAATCAACTCTATTACGTTGTATTAACCGCATGAACGATTTGGTTGATATTTGTCGTATTGAAGGTGAAATATTACTTCACGGTCAAAATATTTACGATAAGAGCGTAGATGTAGCAGCACTTCGTCGTAATGTAGGTATGGTGTTTCAGCGTCCTAACCCATTTCCTAAATCAATTTATGAAAATGTGGTTTATGGCCTACGCTTACAAGGCATTAAAGAGAAGCGTAAGTTAGACGAAGTGGTAGAGCAATCACTTCGTGGTGCTGCTTTATGGGATGAAGTAAAAGATAGATTACACGATAGCGCGTTTGGCTTATCGGGTGGTCAGCAACAGCGTTTAGTTATTGCTCGCTCAATTGCAATTGAGCCAGAAGTTCTTTTATTAGATGAACCTACATCAGCACTTGACCCTATTTCTACTTTGGTAATAGAAGAGCTAATAAACGATTTAAAAAACCAATTTACCGTTGTTATTGTTACACATAACATGCAACAAGCAGCACGAGTATCTGATCAAACAGCCTTTATGTATATGGGCGAATTGATTGAGTACTCAGACACAAATACCTTATTTACTACACCAACGAAGAAAAAGACCGAAGATTATATTACCGGTCGTTACGGTTAATTAGCCCGTTGTAGCGTGTTGTGCAAGATTAAGAGAGAAGGTAACTATGGAACATAATATTAATAAACATATTTCTGGGCGTTTTAACCAAGAACTAGAAAATGTACGTAATCATGTATTAAGTATGGGTGGCTTAGTTGAGCAGCAGTTAAATAGTGCGCTTGATGCGGTGAGTCGTAACGATGCAGAGCTTGCTCAAAAGGTACGTCAGAACGATTATAAAGTGAATGCAATGGAAGTAAGCATTGATGAAGAGTGTACGCGTATTATTGCTCGTCGTCAGCCTGCAGCAAGTGACCTGCGTTTAGTGATTGCAATTGCTAAAACAATTGCTGATTTAGAGCGTATTGGCGATGAAGCTGAGCGAATTGCTAAAGTTGCACTAGACTCATTTACCAAAGATCAGCAAGATTTATTAGTAAATATTGAAAATATGGGCCGCCAGGTTTTAAAAATGCTACACGACGTACTAGATGCATTTGCCCGTATGGATGTGCAACGTGCATTTCAAGTACATAAAGAAGATGCAAAGGTTGACCGCGAATATGAAGCCATCACACGTCAAATAATGACTTACATGATGGAAGATCCACGCTCAATACCTAAAATCATGGACTTAGTCTGGTCTGTTCGCTCATTAGAGCGTATTGGTGATCGCTGTCAGAACATTGCTGAATACATTATTTATTTTGTTAATGGCAAAGATATTCGCCATACATCTCAAGAAGATATAGAAAAATCACTATGATTTTTTACCCATCATGCTTTTCTATTAAAGCGGCTTAGTGTCGCTTTGTGTATTGCAAGCTTTAGTGAAGTAATAAAAAGCGTTCACAATCTTGGTTAATACTGTAAAATTCATGCTGCAAAGCATATCAATTTGATTAAAGGGTCAGTTATGCCTACAAACGCGTTTTTAGGAGTATTTGCAAAATCTCCTATCAAACCAATGGAAGAACACATCAAGAAGGTTCATCAAGCAAGTAAAGCTTTGATACCTTTTTTTAATCACGTATTTAAAGAAGAGTGGGTACAAGCAGAAGAGCTTCGCATCACTATTCGCAATTTAGAACGTGAAGCTGATGATATGAAAAGAGATATACGTTTACAATTACCGCGTGGTTTATTCATGCCGGTAGAGCGTACAGATCTTCTCGAACTAGTAACTCAACAAGATAAAATTGCCAATAAAGCAAAAGATATTGCAGGGCGAGTGATTGGTCGTGAAATGACCATTCCAAAAGTTATGCAAGCTGATTTCTTAGCTTACTTAACCCGTTGTGTAGATGCGACTAAACAAGCATCTAAAGCAATTAACGAGTTAGAAGAATTGCTAGAAACGGGTTTTAAAGGTCGAGAAGTCACCTTAGTAGAAAAAATGTTAGTTGAATTGGATGCCATAGAACAAGACACGGACGAAATGCAGATAAAAGTACGCCGCCAGCTACGTGATGTAGAGGGTGAGTTAAATCCAATTGATGTTATGTTTTTGTACAAAATCATTGAATGGGTTGGCGAGCTTGCAGATATTGCAGAGCGCGTAGGATCACGTCTTGAGCTGATGTTAGCTCGTTAATTTAAAATCAGTTCAAACACGAAAGATTAAGGTTTTACAATGGATATCATTGCATCTTACGGCACGGTATTAATTTTAATTGCCGCAGCAGTCGGCTTTTTTATGGCTTATGGTATTGGCGCGAACGACGTAGCGAACGCCATGGGCACATCTGTAGGTTCAAAAGCGCTAACAATCAAACAAGCTATTTTTATAGCGATGATTTTTGAATTTGCAGGCGCTTACTTAGCAGGTGGTGAGGTTACATCAACAATTCGTAAAGGAATTATCGATGCCGCACCATTTGCAGACATTCCTGAACTTATGGTTCTGGGTATGATTTCGTCTTTATTTGCAGCGGGTGCTTGGTTATTAATGGCCTCGTTCTTGGGTTGGCCAGTATCAACGACTCACTCAATCATTGGTGCAATCATTGGTTTTGCGTTAGTTGCTGTTGGTACTGAGGCGATTCAATGGGATAAAGTAGGTGGTATTGTTGGTAGTTGGATTATAACGCCCGCCATATCAGGCTTTATTGCATACTTAATATTTATGAGTGCACAAAAACTTATTTTTAATACAGATGCACCACTAAAAAATGCTAAACGCTATGTACCACTTTATATGGGTTTAGCAGGTTTTATAATGGCCTTGGTCACAATTAAAAAAGGCTTAAAGCATGTTGGTGTTGATTTAGGTGCAGCCGAAGGGTACGCCTTAGCAATAGCTGTAGCAGTTGTCGTTGCTATAATTGGTAAAATTGCTATTTCTCGTTTAAATATCGATCCAAAAGCAGATAAACAAATGCAATTCAACAATGTTGAAAAAGTGTTTGCTGTTCTTATGGTATTAACAGCATGTTGTATGGCCTTTGCACATGGTTCTAACGATGTTGCTAATGCAATCGGTCCACTAGCTGCTGTTGTAAATATTGTTGAAAACAATGGTGAAATTGCTAAAAAAGCGGCTATTGCTTGGTGGATTTTACCTCTAGGTGGTTTCGGTATTGTTGCGGGTCTTGCTATTTTGGGCAAAAAAGTAATTAAAACGATTGGTGAAGGCATTACACATTTAACGCCTAGCCGTGGTTTTGCTGCTGAACTAGCCGCTGCTTCTACCGTTGTTATTGCATCAGGTACTGGTATGCCAATCTCTACTACTCAAACCTTAGTGGGTGCAGTATTAGGTGTAGGTATGGCACGTGGAATTGGTGCACTTAACATGGGTGTTATCAGAAACATTGTAGTTTCTTGGGTAATTACATTGCCAGTTGGCGCTGCCCTTGCTATTGTTATTTTCTACGTACTAAGAACCGCATTTGGGGTTTAACAAAAAAGTACTCAAAGACTTTTAGCTTGAAAAGATCTCAATGCCCTAGGTGTTGGGGTCTTTTTATTTGTGGAAAGAAAAAATGACCAATCTTCCAAGTATCAAACAGCTACAGTATTTATTAGCTGTTCATCAACATCAGCACTTTGGCAGAGCTGCCAGTGCCTGTTTTATAGGGCAATCTACTTTAAGCAGTGCTATTCAAAATCTTGAAGAAACGTTGGGTTGCCAGCTTATTGAACGCGAAAATCGCAGCCTTATGTTTACCAGTATTGGTGAAGAAGTTGTTGAGCGCTCTCGTAAAATAATTAACGATACAATTAGTTTAAAAGAACTCACTAAAAGCTTTTTAACACCACTGAGTGGTAAATTAACAGTGGGTGTTATACCTACAATTGCTAGCTTTATAGCGGCTCCTCTGTATCACTTTTGTAAAGAAACCTTTTGTGATTTAGAGTTGGTATTAATAGAAGATACGAGTGATAAGCTACTGGATAAACTTGAGCATGGGCATATTGATTTAGCGCTACTTGCACTGCCATACGAAACCGATAAATTTCATACACAAGTATTGGCAAAAGATCAGTTTAGTTTAGTGCACCATAAGGACTACAGCGCTGCAAAGGGCGTAGTCGACTTTAATCTATTACCAGAGGCTAGCGTATTCTTACTCGAGCGTGAGCACTGTATGACAGGCCATGCGCTTAGTGCATGTCATTTAAACCGTGCTAGTTGTATTAACCCATTTGAAGCAGCAAGCTTGCATACATTATTGAGTATGGTTGAGCATCAGCTCGGGGTGACTTTTTTACCACAAATGGCGATTAACGCCGGAATTTTAGATAATAAAAATATGGTGGCAACACCATCACAAAGCGATGCATATAGAGATATTGGCATATTGTGGCGTAAAACTACGGGGCGGATCCGCGACTTTAAGTTATTTAGTCAACAGCTTGAGATATTTTTAAAGCGCCAATGTAGTTTAGATTTTTCTAAATAAGAATAGGAAATGAATGAAAGCAGCCTATAAAGGCTGCTTTTGATTTTGAAGATGGCTTTCAAAAGGCTCAAGTTCGGGTAAAAATAGTAAATAAATCCATACCACCAAGTTAAAGTAAGGCACGCAACCTAATACAGTAAAAACCTTAACTGGGTAGCCTTTAATATTTGCGTAACGATAGCACTGATACGCGATTGCAAAATGTATAATCAGTAATAACATAACTAGCTGTGTCATACCTTTCTCCTTAAAAGCTTAAATAGCTTTGAAACCCACTATAAATATCAGTACTACGCCGCCAAAAGGTAATGTCATGTTTTTAAAGTGAAATACGTTAAAATGCACGACATTTTTATTTGATACTGAAAGTATAGGCAAGAAAGGTAATATTGGTAGTAACAAATTGTTTAATTTTGTTTATTTTGGGCTAGCTTGTTGTTGGTAAAACGTTTTATTTTTTGAAATTTTTTCAAGTTCATCTTTTACTTTTTCAACAGGTATTGGGCGTGCAATAAAGTAGCCTTGTCCATAATCAACACCTATCTCTTTTAGTGCAAAAAATATCTCTTCGTTTTCAACGTACTCAGCTACAGAGCGCTTATCGAGAGACCGACTAATATCATTTATTGCTTTTACTAACGCTAAGTCTATAGGGTCATTAAGCATGTCGCTTACAAATGAGCCATCAATTTTTACATGCTGTGCTGGAAGCTGCTTTAAATAGTTAAATGTACTAAAGCCAGTTCCAAAATCGTCAATAGAAAAATGACAGCCTAAGCTATTAAGCTTCTCAATCATTTTACGAGTCGCTTTTAAGTTGTTAATACTTGCTGATTCAGTTATTTCAAAAATTATCCGCGAAGGGGGCACGTTATACTTTTCAAGGTTTGATTCAATTAATGGCAATAAGCGTTCATCTAAGAATGATTGTGCTGACAAATTAATAGCAACTTGGTTTAACTCTGGGTGCTTAGATACACAAGCAACGGCATTACGTATAACGCATTGATCCATCAAAAATGTGTCGTTAAGCATCTCTAAAGAGGGAATAAATTGATTTGGGTACACAAGTTTACCTTTGAGTTTTAAGCGTAAGAGCGCTTCAAAATAAGCAACTTTACACTCTTTAAAATCCCAAATAGGTTGGTAATGCAGTTCAATATTATCTTGCTGCAGTGCTTGTCGAATTTCGTGACCCCATTCAAGCCCAGTTTGAAGCGTATTGTTTTGAGCGTCCTCTTTTGAGTAGCAATGTACTAAGTTACGCCCTAAATTTTTGGCAATATACAAAGCAATATCGGCTTGTTTTAAACATTCATTAGGATCATTGTTTTGTATCGTAATTTGAGTTAAACCGATAGAGCAGCTAATTGTGTATATCTGATCTTCTGATTTAAAAGCATGTTTTTCTATTGCGCTGCACACACCTTCAGCAATAAGGTGTGCATCCAGTAAATTCATATCGGTAAGTATGACTGCAAACTCATCGCCGCCTATTCGGCACACCAAATGGTCTTCGCCAATATTTGCTTTAAATAATTGCGCGACTTCTTTTAATACTATGTCACCTTGGTGGTGACCTTTGCTGTCGTTTATTATTTTAAAGTGATCGAGGTCAATATAAATAACAGCATGCTCTATGCCATCATACGTGTATTTATCTTGGCATATTTTATTAAGCTGTTGATCAAAGTAATAACGGTTATGTAAACCAGTTAATGGGTCATGGTGTGCTAAATGACGTAGTTGGATCTCTGCTTGTTTACGTTCGTGTATGTTGTCGATAGTGGCGGTTATGGTCGCGTTATTACGACTATTTTTGATTAGCTGTAATCTGCATTCGACCCAAATTAAATTGCCATTTTTATGGGTGAGCTTTACTTCTATTTGTTGCTGTTGTTCGCCACCATGTAAAATGTCATTAATAGTATAATTTAGTCTTCCTTTATCTTCGTTATTACAATAAGCGCTTAGTGGGGTTTGTAGTGATGATTTAACACCAAAACCGCTTAATGTCTCCCATGCAGGGTTAATAAAACGAATATGCCCTTGCTGATCAAGCTCTAAAACAACCGTATTCAAATGCAATAAAATACGCTGATGAGCCGAAAATAACTCTTTGTAACGCACTTCGCTCACGCTTAGCTGCTCTACTTTGTAAGCAAACTCAGCATAACTCACCATAAAATCTTCACGTCGTGCGGCGTGGTCACACACTTTATTTAAAAATGAAGGGTCGTATGGGGCTCTAATAAAATCGGTAACACCAGACAGCAAAAGCTGCTCAGCGTAATCAGCATCATCACTTTCTATAATCGTAACAATAGCTTGTTTAGAATTGTGCTGTAGGATTTCTTCAACGAGTACACTTGAGCTCTCTGCACTTGATGTAGTGGCATCGAGTAGCACAATTGAAAACTGCTGTTGGTTGTAAGCGTTTAGTGCTGCTTTGGCTGAGGTAACGTGAGTAATAGCAAAGTTTAACTTTAACTGTTCACTTATTTTGTCGGCCGTATTTTGAAGTGGCTCTAATAATAATAAGTTTAGCCGGCTACTTTTTTCTAAGTGAGTAGATAAAACATTCGCAAGTACTTGAGGGAGCATGTCTTTATGTTCAAACGGCAGTACAGCATCTATCCCGTAGCTTCGGGCTGTTGTTTCTGCAATACGCTCACAGTAAATTGGCGGAATAAGTAAAATTGGGGTGTTTTTTGGTGTTTTTAATAATCCTGAGCGGATCATCCTCGAAAAGCGCCAGCCGTCAATTTTTCCAACATTAATGCCCGTTATTATAATATCAACAGGGTGTTGTTTTAAAAGCTTTAAAGCTTGTTGGCTATCTTGCGCATCAATAAAGGTAAATACATTTAAGCTATCTAAAGTGCCTTTAATCGCGCGACGTTCAGCACTACTTGCGTTTAATATTAGCAATTTAAGCTGGTTTGGCACGTGTTGAACACCCCTAATGTAACTTATAATAATTCAGCCGAACAAGAATAGTGACATTTAACCATAAGAACAAGAAAATTTAATGAGAAACACGCAAACAAGACATTATAAGTTTGGCTGATTTCTTGAGCTTAATACCCGATACATATACACTTGGCGCGATTTTAAATGATGTGGATTACTAATTATGCGCGTGGCTGACTTTAGCTTTGACTTACCTGATGAATTAATAGCTCGTTTTCCTAAAGCGGACAGAACTAGCAGCCGTTTACTTACTTTAGATGGCCCAAGCGGAACTCTAGAACATAAAGTGTTTAGCGACATACTTGATTTAGTAAACGAAGGCGATTTGTTAGTCTTTAACAATACACGCGTAATTCCAGCACGTATGTTTGGTCAAAAAGCCTCTGGCGGCAAAGTTGAGGTGCTTGTAGAGCGAGTGCTAGATGAACATCGCGTACTTGCGCACGTACGCGCGAGCAAGTCGCTTAAGGTTGGTAACGAAGTTATTCTAGAGGGCAAAGCCAAGGCAATAATGGTTGCACGCCACGATACATTATTTGAGCTTGAGTTTGATCATAGCCAAAACGTGCTAGATATACTTAATGATATTGGTCATATGCCACTGCCTCCTTATATTGACCGACCTGATACCGAAGCTGATCGCGAACGTTACCAAACTGTTTATGGAGAAAAGCCAGGTGCAGTTGCTGCGCCAACAGCGGGCTTACATTTTGACGATAAGTTAATGACGGCACTAAAAGATAAAGGTGTAAACATGGCTTTTGTTACTTTGCACGTTGGCGCCGGTACTTTTCAGCCAGTACGAGTGGATAGTGTTGATGAGCATGTAATGCATTCCGAGTACATTGAAGTACCCGATGATGTAGTTGCTGCCGTTGCACAAACCAAAGCAAGTGGCGGGCGCGTAATTGCGGTTGGCACAACATCAGTACGCTCATTAGAGTCGGCAGCTAAAGTTCACGGCGGCAAATTAGATACGTATTTTGGTGATACCGATATATTTATTTTTCCGGGTTACCAATTTAATGTTGTTGATGCCATGGTCACTAATTTTCACTTACCAGAATCAACGCTTATAATGCTAGTCAGCGCTTTTAGCGGACAAGACAATATTATGGGTGCATACAATACGGCAATTGAACAAAAATACCGATTTTTTAGTTACGGTGATGCGATGTTTTTAACACGTAAGTAACCATTTATTATTTAATACTCAGTAAAAAACACTAAAAACCCCAGCAACGAAGCTGGGGTTTTTGTTTAGCATAATAAGCAAAACTGAATTTATCGCAGCTAATAGTATTAATGAGGCAAAAAGGGTAGAATCGAGCGGTTAAATTATAGCTTGTTGGACTGTTTTTCTGACATTGAGGATGATATGAAATTTGAATTAGATTGTACTGACGGAAAAGCGCGCCGCGGCCGCTTAATTTTTGACCGTGGTGTAATAGAAACACCTGCATTTATGCCTGTTGGTACTTACGGTACTGTAAAAGGTATGACGCCAGATGAAGTAAAAGCCACTGGTGCGCAAATATGTTTAGGTAATACCTTTCATTTAATGCTTCGTCCAGGTACTGAAATCATTAAGCAACATGGTGATTTACACGACTTTATGAATTGGGATTTCCCAATTTTAACTGACTCAGGCGGCTTTCAAGTCTTTAGCTTAGGCGCAATGCGTAAAATCACTGAAGAAGGCGTGTTATTCCAATCTCCAGTAAATGGTGATGAAATTATGATGTCGCCTGAAAAGTCGATGGAAGTACAGCGCGACTTAGGCTCAGACATCGTTATGATTTTTGACGAGTGTACGCCATATCCAGCAACTGAAAAAGAAGCTAAAGATTCTATGGAGTTATCTCTTCGTTGGGCTAAGCGCTCAAAAGAAGGGCATGGCGACAATCCATCTGCTTTGTTTGGTATTATTCAAGGTGGTATGTACCCAGAATTACGTGCACAATCGCAAGCAGGCTTAGAAGAAATTGGCTTTGATGGCTATGCATTAGGTGGTCTATCAGTAGGCGAGCCTAAAAACGAAATGATGAATATTCTTGATCATTGTGCGTTTAAAATGCCAGAAGACAAACCTCGCTACCTTATGGGTGTAGGCAAGCCAGAGGATTTAGTTGAGTCTGTTCGCCGTGGTATTGATATGTTTGACTGTGTTATGCCAACACGTAATGCGCGTAACGGCCATTTATTCATTACCACGGGTGTAGTAAAAATACGTAACGCAGTACATAAAACAGACACAGGGCCACTTGACCCTGAGTGTGATTGTCATACGTGTGGAAACTATTCACGAGCTTATTTGCATCACCTTGATAAATGTAACGAAATTTTAGGTGCGCGACTAAACACAATTCATAACTTACGTTACTATCAACGTGTTATGGAAGGTTTACGTAATGCAATTAGCGAAGGTAAATTAGAAGAATTTGTACAAGATTTTTATGCTCGCCGAGGCCAAGACGTGCCAGAGCTAGTAGATATAAAAAATTAAACTTTAAAATTAAAGAGGAAGTATCATGAGTTTATTTATTTCAAATGCACACGCAGCAGCTGGTCAACCTGCGGCAAGCGGTGGTTGGGAAATGCTAATAATGTTAGCTATTTTCGGTTTGGTTTTTTACTTTTTAATCTACCGCCCGCAAGCTAAGCGCGTTAAAGAGCACAAAAGCTTAATGAGTATGATGGCTAAAGGCGATGAAGTACTTACCCAAGGCGGTTTAGTGGGTAAAATTGTGAAGATTTCTGAAGAGAAAGATTTCATCGTTATCTCTTTAAACGAGCAGGCAGAAGTAACAGTACAAAAATCTGCAGTATCTGCAGTATTGCCAAAAGGCACAATGAAGTCGCTATAAAAATAATAAGGACGACCCCGTGTTAAACAAGTTTCCAGTTTGGAAGTATTTACTTGTTTTAGCTGTGGTAGCCATTGGCCTTTTATATGCCTCTCCAAACTTGTATGGTCGCGATCCGGCTATACAAGTTTCAGGTGCTAAAGGCGCTGATGTCGATCTCAGTGTTGTAGACAAAGTAAACGCAATCCTTGAAAAAAATAATGTAACCGCTAAATCGACAATACTTGAAGATGGGCAAATTTTAGTTCGTTTAAAAAATGTTGAAGAACAGCTTAAAGCGCATGATTTACTGCGTGATTCGCTGAGCGACGATTACATTTCTGCTATTAATATGGCACCTGCTCAACCAGCTTGGTTAAAAGCGGTTGGTGGTAACCCTATGAAGCTAGGTCTTGATTTAAGTGGTGGCGTACATTTCACCATGGAAATCGACATGGCAACAGCGGTTGATAACCAGCTTGAGCAAATGGAACAAGATTTTCGTAGCGACCTGCGCGAAGAAAAACTACGTTACCGTAGTGTTCGCCGCGTAGCAGGCTCCGATCGTATGCGTGTAGAAATGCGTACTGAAGAAGACAAAAATGCAGCAGAGAGCTTCTTAGAAACTCGCTACCCGCTAAATGTCTACATTGATGACAGCAGTAACGATAAAGCATTTTTTGCGACAATGAGTGAGCAAAAACTCAAAGAAATTCGTGACTACGCTATCAAGCAAAATGAAACGATTATTCGTAACCGTATCAACCAAATTGGTGTTGCAGAACCTAACGTACAACGCCAAGGCGCTGAGCGTATTATTGTTCAACTACCTGGTATTCAAGACACAGCACGCGCTAAAGAAATTTTAGGCGCAACAGCAACACTTGAATTTCGTGAAGTAGACGAAAACGCTGATATTAGCGCTGCTGCTCAAGGTCGTATCCCTGCGGGTACTGAAATGATCATGAGCCGCGACGGTTACCCTGTTGTACTTAAAAAGCGTATTATTCTAGAAGGCAGCCATATAACTGGCGCGCAATCTGGCGCTGATGAATACCAACGCCCGCAAGTGAGTATTACGCTAGATAGCAAAGGTGGGGCAAAAATGAATGCCTTTACCAAGCGTGCTATTGGTAAGCGTATGGCAACGGTATTTATTGAGTACAAGCCATCAGGTAAAAAAGATGCAGACGGTAAAGCGCTTCCGCCTATTAAGGTTGAAGAAGTTATTAACGTAGCAACAATTCAAGCACGTCTTGATCGCTCGTTCCGTATTACAGGTATCGATAACCCAGCTGAAGCACATAACTTAAGTTTGCTACTTCGTGCAGGTGCGCTTGTAGCACCAATTCAAATTGTTGAAGAGCGCACTGTAGGTCCAAGTTTAGGTCAAGAAAATATTGAAGCGGGTATGACTGCGGTTGCACTTGGTTTTGCGTTTGTACTTGTGTTTATGCTTGTGTACTACAAAGGCTTTGGTATGGTTGCAAACCTTGCGCTTGCGGCTAACTTAGTACTGATTGTTGGTGTTATGTCTTTAATTCCAGGCGCGACACTTACGCTACCTGGTATTGCAGGTATTGTATTAACCGTAGGTATGGCAGTTGATGCTAACGTACTTATTTTTGAACGTATTCGTGAAGAGCTGGCCGATGGCCGCAGCCCTCAACAAGCGATTCATTTCGGTTACGATAGCGCATTTAGCACTATATTTGATGCTAACATCACCACGTTAATCGCTGCCATTATACTGTTTGCAGTAGGCACAGGTCCGATTGCGGGCTTTGCAGTGACACTTGCGATTGGTATTTTAACTTCAATGTTTACAGCCATTGTTGGTACCCGTGCGGTAATCAACTTATTTGTTGGTGGTAAACGTATTGATAAACTTTCGATTTAAGGAGCTGACATGCAAATTTTAAGTTTGGGTAGTAGAACCCTTCGTTTCATGTCTCTTCGTAAAGTGGCTATGGGTTTTTCGACGTTATTAATTTTAGCGTCGTTTGCATCAGTTTTTGTTAAAGGTCTAAATTTTGGTTTAGATTTTACCGGCGGTACTGCGGTAGAAGTTGGTTTTTCACAGCCAGCAGACCTTAAAAAAGTACGTGCTGCGCTAGCTGATAATGGTTTTGCTGATGCATCAGTACAACTATTTGGTTCAAGCCAAGAGATTTTAGTTCGTTTAGCACCGCGCGGTAGTGATGTTAAAGCTGAAGTAATTGGTAACCAAGTAATCGATGCGCTTAAAAAAGCTGATGACAGCGTAGTTATGCGCCGTATTGAGTTTGTGGGCCCAAGTGTAGGTGAAGACTTAAAAGAGCAGGGTGGCCTTGCCATGTTAACTGCACTTATTTGTATCTTAATCTACGTTGCATTTCGTTTTGAATGGCGCTTTGCTGTGGGTGCGGTAGGTGCACTACTACACGATGTTATTATTACTGTGGGTTTATTTTCGATATTAGGTTTAGAGTTTGATTTAACTATATTAGCGGCAATTCTTGCGGTAATAGGTTATTCACTTAACGATACGATTGTTGTATCTGACCGTATTCGTGAAAACTTCCGTAAAGTGCGCATTGACGATACTGTAGAAATTATTGATATTTCACTTACGCAAACACTTAACCGTACACTTGTAACCTCAATCACGACTATTTTAGTATTGATTGCTTTGTTTGCATGGGGCGGACAAACCATTCATGGCTTTGCAACTGCATTGCTGTTTGGTGTGTTTATTGGTACTTATTCTTCGATTTATGTTGCGAGTTCTGTTGCTATAGCAATGGGCGTAAGCAAAGAAGACTTAATACCAGAAGTAATTGAAAAAGAAGGTGCAGACCTAGACGCAATGCCGTAGTAGAGTCTCATTAAATAAAAACCGCTCCTATGAGCGGTTTTTTTATACCTGCAATTTATTAATTATTCAGGCGTCTAAGTTTTCATTAGCGGATGTAACAGTGCAAGCTTACGAAAACAGTGCTAACTTTGTAGTATGAATTGGTAGGGCCTTTTTACAATAATATACAAATCGCTGCAGGTTAAGGCACAGGCCATTGAAGCTAAAATAAACCAAGCGTTATCGCTAAAGTTATCTATCTATTTATTTATATGCTCAAAGGGGGCTCTGAAGCACTTATCCTTTCAGCCAATAAATAGGTAATTTAAATAAAGTAGGTAATTATTATGTTGCCAATAAAACTTTCTATTAGTGTGTTAAGTCTGTTTATAAGTTTTGCACTTATGGCGCAAGAGCAAATAATTAATGTAGCTCAAAAGCAAGATACCCAAAACGCACGAGAAGAGTACCTCAATGAGTTACTGGTACGTGCACTTGAAAGTGTTAACTACCCCGGTGTTATCCGAATGACCCCTATATCAGATCTGCAAAAGCGTAAGTTAATAAACCTAGGTGATAACGAATTAGATATGTATTGGAGTATGAGCAGTCCAGAGCGAGAGGCGCTTGCCTTAGCTATTAAAATACCGCTGTTTAAAGGTTACATAGGAAAGCGGGCTTTACTCACTAATAAACAAAATGTAGCACGTTTTAAAAACGTAAAAACTCTTGAGCAGCTAGGAGAGTTCTCAGCAGTACAAGGCCATAACTGGCCAGATACAAAAATCATGTCGTATAACGGCTTACATGTAAGGCCGCTTACTAACTACCAAGCCATGTTCACTTTAACAAGCCGTGGGCGAATAGATTACTTTCCTCGCTCGTTTATTGAGGTTAACTCTGAGCTTATTGAAAACAAACAAAGTAATTTAGTAATTGTGCCTAATTTATATATAAGTTATCCAACCGGTATTTATTACTTTGTGACTAAGAGTAAACCTGAATTAGCAAAGGCTGTTGAAGAGGGGTTAATAGTGATGCAAGAAAACGGCGAGTTTGATGCATTATTTAATGAATACTTCGCAAAGGATTTAAATACCCTACCTTATACAAAAGGCAAAACGATAGAGATTAAGCTCGATAACCCTTATTTTTAGACACAAAAAAAGGAGCCTGAGCTCCTAATGCCAGTCAGTTAAGCTGACTGGCATTTTTCTTTTTATGGGGATACTTAGATGGTTTTGGCTTAACCCATCGGGGATATCTTCTATCCTCTCGTCTAGCTGGAAGCTTAAATAAGACCAGTGTATTGAGTAAGTGCTGCCAGTGTATTG